>CBDTUS010000022.1:0-30221 GCA_965363725.1 uncultured bacterium
TGGGAATGGCCTCGGCTTCTTGAATTAAACCTTCCACGATGGTCCAATTGCCTAACTCGCTGAAGAACCCTATCAATTCGAGGATACTGCCAATTTCGAGACGCCCTCCCTTAAAGCGTCGGATTCGATCACGGGCCTCCTCCAAGTGCAGGTAGGCCGCGCTGAAACGTCCTTCCTGGAGGGCAATGGTACCACGAAAACTCTCGGCCCTCGCTGCGTGTCGGGCAAGCTTGGCACTGGTTGCCAACTGATCCATTTTATCCAGATAGGTCCATGCTTCCTCAACTCGCCCCGATTTCCTGGCCAAGGCAAATAGTTTCCCAAGAGTCTGACAGGTCATTCCCAAGTACCCGACGGATTGACTGCGCCTCAAAGCCTCTTCGAAATAGTCGAATGCGATTTCATTGTTGCCCTGGGATGTTTCGAGCTGGGCCACATTGGCCAGAACCACCACTTGGAGGGGGACATATCCCATTTTCTCCAATTCCTCAACGATATCGAGCAACTGAACGATCTTCTCGGCGTCGGGTGTCATGGAATCGGATCTCAGACGATCCCATTCCTGCTCCAGTGAAAAAATCCGGTCCAGGGTCTCGGGAGACCGGCTTGCGAGGTCTTGGGCCACCTTGGTTCCATAGGGTACCTTGAACAAATCATCACGAACTCGCCCCAACCTCCCCATGAGCGGCAAAAGGAATTCCCTGTCCTCTTGGGCGGCGTTCCAAAAAGCCTGTAAAATCCAATAGAAGTCTTCACTGACCCTGGAATGCCCCTCTGTTTCGTAGTATTCCCTAAGCTCCTCCCCTGAGGAATTGAGCAGGGTGGTACGCGAGGAAATCGGAAGGCCAGGCACCAACGAAGAAAGTCGGTCTTCGGGCGAAGTGCTGCAACTGGCTACGAGGAGCCCAATCCCGGCGAGGACTGGTATCCATATCACATAATTGTATAGTTTATTGCTTTTCTTCAAGATAGACCTGCCGGACGAGTATTGAATGGCTTTGCCGGGACCCACCCAGGAGGCCCAGAATAAGACCGGGAAATTTTTCAGCGAACGGTGTCGGAGATTCTGCCAAATTTCCCAAGGTGCGCAAACAGTTTTCATTCCTTACAATGATAAATCCCTGGAGCATCCGGTTTTCCCAACCCCGAAAATGGTGACTCACCCATGTCACATCCTGCAGAGAATTCCTCCAGCCACAACCTATTTTGGGAGGATCTCCGTTTGGTTCAGGACATTCTTGCGGGCAGTGAGCAGGCCTGGCATCTATTCATGGAGCAGTACGCCGATCTGATCACTCATGTTGCCGGTCGCTATCTGTTCGACGTGGATGATGTGGCCGCCGTCCAAACCGAGGTCTTCGAATCATTCTACCGCGGCAAGCTTGCAGCCTACCAGGGCCGATCTTCGCTCGCCGCTTGGGTCGCCGTCGTCACCCGGAACATCACCGCCGATTCTCTCCGGCGCCGGTACGGCCGCAGGGAAATTCCTGTCGGGCTCAAAAAACTGTCCAAGCTCCATCGCGAGGTCTTCAGGCACTACTACATCGAAGGGCTCACCTTTCTCGCCACCTTGGCGGCACTCCGGCCAAAGCATCCCGGTTTGGATGAAGAAGCGCTTGTAGACCTGTTGCAGGACATCCACGACCGGATCACCGACAAGACCCTTCGTAGAATCGCCTATGACCTGGCTGCTCATTCGGTGGGTTCCGCGTCCGGGCGTCTCCTGGAATTCTGCCAGACGGCGACCTGGGACCAAGAGGAAGGAAACGTAAACACCGATCCTTTGACCAGGCTCACCCTCCAAGAGGCGCAGATCCGCGCCAAAAAGGTCCTCGACCTGGTTGACGAATTGCCCCCCGAAGACCGGCATGTCCTCTCTTTGCGCTTCGATGAAGGGTTGCGCGCTCGGGAAATCGCGGAAAAATTGGGCTATCCGGGGCAGCGAAAGGTATACTCGACGCTCGACAGAATATTTCTCAAGATCAGGCGGCGTAGCGCCAAATTTTTCGAAAAAGCGGAGGAAAGTTCTTAAGATGCAGTTCTGGAAAGGAAAAACTTTCTTTTTTCCGACTAATCTCCATGGATCACGCCTGGGCCATTTTGGTTTTAGGGGAATGAATGGGATTTAGTGAATGAACGCCAACGAACCCCACCTTTCGGAGGAAATGCTGGCCGCGCTCATCGACGGGGAGGTCAACCCCGACGAAGAAACCGTCGCTCGGGAGCATCTATCCCGTTGCCGCGCATGCATGGCCACCTATGCCGCGAGCGTCCGCCACATCTCAGATTGGCGGAGCGGTGCTGTGAGTCCTGCGGACCTTGTGGAAGCGACGGCCTCGCGGAATAAACGCCGGATTACCTATCTCCTTGCGGCTTGCCTTCCCCTGCTTGTGGTGGCGGGTGCCTGGTGGGCTTTCACGGTTACGGATCAATTCGACAGTATCCACCACCTCCTTGCCGATGGTTCCTACCACGGGTTGGTCCTGCCGGGCGCCCAAGATGCGGCCTGGTCTCCTCCGCGCACCACCCGGGGAACGGCAGCCGAGGATCGCGACTGGGACAGCCTTCTCGCGGGCAAGCCGTGGCGCCGTCCCGACCCTGTCCTTGAGATCGGAGCCTGGGTGGCACTAGGCGATTTGGAGATGGCGAGGATCCGGCGAAACGCGGAGGAAAAGGCCCACCCCAATGATCCTGATCTTTTGACCCTGAAGGGCATCCTGGCCTATCGACAGCATGACCGGGATGATCCTCAGAAACCCGTGAGAAATGCGGCAAAACACTTCCGCAGGGTCCTGGAGATCACCCCCAGGGATCCCGTCGCCCGGTTCAATTTGGCCATGGTATTGATTGACCTGGGAGAAATCGACGAAGCCCGCCCTCTCCTCGAGGACATCGTCGCCGAAACGGATCACACCTTTGTCAGCAAGAGAGCGGAAATAGAACTCTCATCGTTGAGCCAGCAGAACGCGGATTAGCCCCTAACCCTCCTTCAACTGCGCCGCCCGCCTTTTGACGACGGCCGCCTCCTCGGCCAGCCCCAGGGAGCGGAGCACCTTCTCGTAGTCGTTGAGGAGTTCCTTGAGTTCGGAATGGTCAGGACCCATGGCCATTTCGAACAGGGCGATGGCCCGTTCCAGCATCGGTTTGGCTTCCTCGTACCGGCCCAAGGCGTCCAGGGCTTCGGCGTAATCCTGAAGAATTGAACTGAGATCCGGGTGATCGGCGCCCAGGGATTCCTCGAAGATGGCCACGGTCTGAACGAACCGGGGCAGACCGGCCTCTGGGTTTCCACGTTCGTAGGACAGTTTACCCAGGTCGCGGAGCGTCCACCCCACGTCGACATGCTCGGGGCCCAGGGCCTGGATGCGGATTTCCAGGGCCCGGGTGTAGAGGGACTCGGCTTCGGCGAAATGCTCACGGCTCCGTTCGAGATTGGCCAGGTTGTTCAGGGTCTGGGCCACATCGGGATGGTCCGGCCCGAGCGCCCTTTCGCGGATGTCCAGGGCCCGCCGGTAGAGGGGGTCGGCTGCGTCGAAATCCTCCTGCGTCTGGTGCACCAGAGCCAGATTGTTCAGGGCCAGCGCCAGGCGGGGATGGTCGGGGCCCAGCACTTTTTCATAGATGGAGGCCGCCCTTTCGTAGAGAGCTTCGGCCTCGCTTGGGCGATCGACATTGGTCAATAACAGGGCCAGGTTGTTACAAGCCTTAGCGACGTCCGAATGGTCGCTGCCGTACGCCTTTTCCCAGAGAGCCAGCGCCTGCCGATAGAGCCTTTCGGCCTCGTCGTAGTGACCCCGAGTCCAGTTGAGGATGCCCAGGCTGTTGTAGCTGCGGGCGACCTCGGGATCATCGGGTCCGAGCACGGCGACCCGAATGTCCTTGGCCTGATAATACAGTGGCTCAGCCAGGTCATATTTTCCCTGCCGGCGGTAGACGCTCGCCAGCTTGTTGATACTTTCGGCCATTTCGAGCCGGTCGACCTCGCCCCCGTGCCGGTTCATCACGTCCACCGCCTGGGTGAGCATGATTTCGGCCTCAGGATATCGACCCTGGTCGATGTAGAGATTGGCGAGGTCGGCCAGCAGTTCGGCCGAGGCGACATCCTCGACTGCGGTGACCTGGCGGCGTAGTTCCAGGGCCGTCTCCAGCATGGGACTGGCTTCGTCGTAGAGGCCCAGGTTGCGGTAGACCTTGCCGATGGTGTTCATCAGACGCGACTGGATCAGTGGTTCGGAGGCCAGTTCGTCCTCGATGCGCTGCGAACCCAGATCGAGGATCTCGCGTGCCGTGATGGTGTTGCCCTTGGCCTGGTCCGGATCCGAGACCTCGAAGATATCCACCAGGAAGTCCGAGACCTTGCCCGCGGTGGCCGCTTCCTCCCGGGCGTGCCTTTCGGCCTTGACGGCCCGGATCAGGCCCGTGGTCGTGCCGACGATGCCCAGAATGACCGCGAGAAACACGAATGCCGCAGCCGCCACGCCCGTCCGGTGCCGGCGAATGAATTTTTTGGTTTTGTAGGCGGCACCCGGCGGCCCCGCGCTGACAGGTTCGTACTTGAGATGGCGCCTGATGTCCTGCCCGAACCCCTTGACCGTCTCGTAGCGGCGCGCCCGGTCCTTCTCCAGCGCCTTCATGGTGATCCAGTCCAGGTCACCCCGGAGCTGCTTGTCCAGTGATGCCGGTTCGATCTTTCGATCTCCGGCCACCTTCACCAGGGTCTCGTTGGTGCCCGCCAATGTCTTGGCCCGGGTGCTCGGTTTGGGCGGCTCGTCCTCGCGGATCACCCGCAGGACTTCCAGGAATCCCTTGTCCTTCAGGTCGGACGACGAAAAGGGAAGCTGACCGACCAGAAGCTCATAGAGCACGACGCCGAGGGCGTAGACGTCCGTCCTGGTGTCGATCCCCTGCCCCGTCATGTCCGTCTGCTCCGGACTCATGTACTCAGGCGTGCCCACCAGCTGCCCCGCGCTGGTGGTCATGGTGTTGTCGAACATCGAATTGTCCATGGCCTTGGCCACGCCGAAGTCGATGATCTTGGGCACGTGATGGCCGTCCGCCCGGCCCACCAGGATGTTCGAGGGTTTCAGGTCACGGTGGATGATGGCCTTCTGATGGGCGTGCGTGACTCCCTCGCAGACCAGCACGAACAGTTCCAGCCGTTCGCTGACCGTCAACTGGTGCTCGTCGCAGTAGTCGTTGATGGGAATGCCCTCGACGTATTCCATGACGAAATACGGTCGCCCATTTTCCGTGGCGCCCGCGTCGAACACCTTGGCGATGTGCGGGTGGTCCATCATCGCCAGGGCCTGGCGTTCGGATTCGAAACGGGCGACGAACTCCTCGGTGTCCATCCCTCGCTTGACCATCTTCAGCGCGACCTTGCGCTTGATGGGCTCGAGCTGCTCGGCCTCGTAGACCAGCCCCATGCCCCCTTCGCCGATCTCCTTGACCAGGCGGTAGGGACCGATGCGCTTTGGCGCTTCGGCAGCGGAATCATCCGGGGCAGACGCGCCTTCGGCCAAGGTCTCTGCGGGGTTGGGCCCGCCGGCAATGGTCCTGTCAGGATCGTGATCACCCCAGGCCATGGTCGGGGGCGGATCCTTCTCAGGATTCATGTCGAATGTCTTATCGCTGGACATTAGCTTCCATTCGGCCGGGTCTTCCAACCCTAACATCAAGATTTTCTAGGGAATTCCCCGAATCAGGCCAATTGATAGAGTAATTCAATTAGGGTTTTTGTCGAGCCCCGTCCGATTTCAACCCCTGAAGGATCTGCAGGAAACCCCCGTCCCCGGGGGTCGCTCTCGATGGGGAGCACGATCACCAGACGGAGGTTTCAAAAAATTTCGGCCACCCTTGACGATGGCCCGCGAAACCCGAATACTGTCCTCCACGAATGAGTCCCCCGATATCCGGCCCTAGAGAGGAAAAGCCCATGTCCAAGCATATCGATGTCCTGCTCCTGCTCGCCCTGCCCGCCAGCGGCAAGTCCGAAGCCCGCCGCTACCTGGCCAGCCTCAGCCCCGAGCAATGCCACGAGCAGTTCGGTATCGGGCACACGGTGCAGCTCGACGACTTTCCCTACGTTCACATCATGAGAAGGGTTAGCGACGAACTGACCAAGCGCGGACATCCCGGTGCGTTTTTTGTCTCCCCTGCTCTTCCCTTCCGCAACCCGGTCGACTGGCTGACGCTGATCGAACTGATCAACGAGGACTACGACGACCTGGTGAACGGCAACAAGCCCGCCCCCGAGTCGGCGTCCCTGTGGTTGTTCGACCGCATCGACGCGGCCCGGATCCGCGCCGGCGGCGAAGCGATGATTGGCACCCTGGCCGAGGACCTGCGACGTGAAATCGCCGGCCCCATCGAAGCCGAGGCACGCAAACTTCTGGACGACAAGGTGGCTGAAGTGCCCGACAGCCTCGAAGGCAAAACCGTGGTGATCGAGTTCGCCCGTGGCTGCGCCGACGGCCAGGCCATGCCCATCCCCCATCCCTACGGATACGCGGGCAGTCTGGGCGCCTTGAGCCCAGCCATTCTGGAGCGGTCGAGCATCCTTTATATTTGGGTGACGCCGGAAGAGTCCCGTCGCAAGAACGCCGCACGAACCGACCCCAACGACCCGGGCAGCATCCTGCACCACGGAGTGCCTTTGGCGGTGATGTACGGCGACTACGGTTGCGACGACATGGAGTACCTGCTGGATAAATCCGCCAAGGACGACACCGTCCAGGTCGACAAGGCGGGCACCTCCTACTACCTGCCATTGGGCCGCTTCGACAACCGGGTGGACAAGACCTCGTTCATCCGCGAGGACGAGAACAAATGGTCGAATTCAGATGTGAAGGCCTTGCAGGACGGGATGAAGGAAGCCTTCGACCACCTTTTGCACGGACTCGAGGGTTGACGCCCTGTGACCAGGGTTTTTGGCCATCGTCTGCAGGGATACGAACCCATTGAGGGGCTTCCTTGAACGATCCGCACCCCCCGACACTCATCACACGCGAGCGCTGGCTGCTCGCAGGGCTGATAGCCAGCCTGTTGTTCTCGATCTACCTGATGGTTCCCGTGGTCGGCGGAGCGCACCCCTTGCCCTTCGCCCGGGGCCTGGCCCCCTTGAAGATGATCCGGGACGCTACCATCGGGCTGGGCGTCGCCGTGCTCCTGGTGCTCGCCTGGCGGCGCGCAGGAAAAGGCTCCGACCCATCGATGCGAGGCCGCTTCAAAACCCTCACGGGCCTGGTCGGGCCCACCGTGCTGCCCTTCCTGGGCTACTTCGGGTTGCTGGTGGCGATACAGTCCACTGCCGCCTTGATCGCCGGTGACCGGGGGCAACTCGTCGCCGTTGCCATGGGCCTTCGCAACACCGTGCTCTTCGGTGTGGTCGCGGTCACCGTGGCACTTACCGTGAGGCCGGTCGCCGCCTGGCTCCTGTTGCAGAGACTCACCCTGGCCTTCACGGCCGTGGCAGTTATCGGATTGCTGGAGACCCGGTGGGAGTTCATCCACAACCCCATCTGGGACACCACGGTCGATGGTGTCGTAGTCCAACGCATCAGCTCCACTCTGGCCGATCATATCCGCTGCGGGATCGTCTGCGCTCTCGGGGTGACCCTGTGGTCCGCCCGGCTTCTGGCTCTGGACCTGCGGAAGTGGCGGCCCGCACTGTGGGCCGCCGCCGGCTTCGTGGTGTGTGCCACAGCGCTGGCGTCCACGGGTTCCCGCGCACCGGCGGCCGCGGCCCTGGCCGGGGTGCTCGTGGTCATCGGCCGGGGTAAACGCTGGCGCTGGCTGGCCGTGCTGCCCGTGTTGCTGGTGCTGATTCTGGCAACGGCTCCGGGTCTTCGTGCCCGCATCACCGCGACCGTGGACGGGTGGCACGAATGGGGCAGGCCGGCCCTGGAGGCAGACATCGGGGAGCTCCGCGAGGATCTCGCGCCGGACCACTCCCCCGACTGGGAACCGGATATTGCCGAGGACCGCACCGTTTCGAGCACCCGCAGACGGATCAGCACCGTGCGGCTGGCGCTGCTGGAACTACGTGAGAACGGCCGCTGGGTCTTTGGAATGGGCCTGGGGCGGTCGGCCCTGGCCCTGAAGTACGCCTTCGGTGCCCGGGTCATGCCGCTGGAGAGCGCCGTGTTCAATATCATCTACGAAGCCGGGCTCGTGGGTCTGGTGTGCACGGCTCTCCTGGTCTTCGGTCGACCACGGCGCGAAAGCTCCGGCAACGGTCCGAGCACCTCCCCGGACCCGCTGCGCCTTTCCCTGCTGGGAATGCTGGTGGTGCTGGCCCTGATGAGCGTGACCTACGAGACCACGGCGGGCTTCCCCATCAATCTGCTCTTTGGTACGGTCATCGGGTTGCGCCGAGGCCTGGGTTCACCCGCCATCGATACAGTCGAACCCCGTTGACCGTCCCTTCCTCGAGGACTTCCCCCTCCTGCTGCAGGACATCCAGAAAGTGCCCCCGCGGATCCGCGTACCAGGAGCGTGCCAATACGATCTGGCAAGTCTCGGCACCCGCGCGTTTGCGCTCGAGGTAGGCGCTAACATCCTCCCTGGTCCACAGGATCGGCTCGCCGAAGTGGTCGATGACCGTGGCCGGCCCGTCGTAGTAGTAGCGCAGGACCTGGGCCGTGCCCGGGCAGATAATAGGTTGGCCGGCCACTGCGCGGGCCTCGACCCAGACCGCTGCCGCTCGCAGGTCGGCCTTGTGGTAGCGCTCGGCAAAGTGATACTGGAAGGTGGACCAGAGCATGAACACCGACAGGGCAGCCGCCAGCAGCCAGCCCGCGCGGCGTCTCCGAACCCCCGCCAGGCCGTGGGCAGCCAGCAGGATGACCCAGGGAAAAGCCACCGCCAGGTAGCGTGGGTTGAAGGGCTTGATGTTGCGCCAGGAAAGCAGAATCACCGCCACCGTGGGCAAAGCGATCCAGACCAGGAGCCAGCGCTGACGGTCTCGCGCCCGCAATAGACCGGCCACCAGGGCCGAGCCCGCCACCAGCGTCACGGCCCCTAAGAGGGGCGCATGGGCCAGGACCACCGCCAGCGGTTCGGGCTGGTGCAGTTCCCGCAGCGAGGGACCGAGGCTGTAGCCGAAGAACAAGGCGAATCCGGCGAAAGGCAATGCCCAGGGCGAAAACGTGGTGTCGCCTCGCAATGCGTGGCCCGTTTCCGCGCCCGGCACCATGCGGTCCAGGGCCCAGTAGTTGGTCGCCTGGAGGATCCAGGGCAGGATCGCCACCAGGGTGCCACCAAAGGTCAATGCCCACAGGCCCGTTTCCCGCGTCGAGCGAGGGGGCCGCAGACCCAGCATCGTCAGAGCATGCGCTGCACAAAGAAAGCACATGGACATGTTGCTCCACACACCCAGGGCTGCGAGCAGCGCATAGGTCAGCGCCGTGCGAAGCCGCGGCCCGTCGCGGAGCATCTGCAGGAGCACACCGCTGGCCAGGACGCCAAAGAGCATGACGAAGGCGTAGCCACGGGCTTCCTGGGAGTACCAGATATGGAAGGGACTGATGACCAGCAACCAGGCCCCCAGCGCCACGGTGCGGGCCGGGAAAATTCGGCCGGCGGCCCAGACCAGGGCCGGCACAGTGGCGATACCCGCCAGGGCCGCGGGCAGGCGCAGCATGAATTCACTGGTGCTCAGCCGCACCAGCGGCCATAGGACCGACAGATAGAGCGGCCCCTGCACGTTCAGTCTGATCTGACGCCAGAAATCCAGATTCCGGTCCGGGCGGCAATGCTCAAAAGTCATCACCTCGTCCACCCAGAGAGGCTGGAAGTCCAAGCGCATCAGGCGAAGGATGACGGCCAGAAGGGTGAGCAGGACAATGGCCCGCGTCGAGAGGAGCCAAGCGCTGTCCGGCTGGGCAGAACGGAAATCGGGGCCGGATTCAGGTTCCAGAGGCTTTCCGGGGGCCGGTTTGGAGGGTGTCATGGCGCACTTCCGGGTTCGCGGCGGCCGTAGCGGCGGGACAGCCGCGCGCGGTCCCTGGAGGACCGCGGAGGTCGTTGGCGAGTATATCATCGGCCTGAAAGCTGTAAATAGACCGTTTTATTTCGTTTTTTGTATGAAATATCTTCTTTGCACCAAATTAGTTGTGTAATATCCCGGGTGTGGTTCCGTTCTACATTCTATTGGGGGGGATTAAGGGCGAGGCTCCTGGTCGCCCTGTAGCAACGAAAGCAGCCCTAAGACGTGAGGCTCAGTATTGGACTACCAGTATGGAATGGCGAGAGTTTTCTCGAAGGGGCGATTCGCTGCATCCTCGAGCAGACCTATGGCGATTTCGAACTGATCATATCCGACAATTCTTCCACCGACCGGACGGCCGAGATCTGCCGCTCCTTCGATGACAGCCGGATCGTCTACCACTGTCAGCCGGAGAACCGCGGCGCCGCCTGGAACTTCAACCACGTCTTCGAAATTTCCCGCGGCGATTTCTTCAAGTGGGCTGCCCATGACGATCTGCTGGCGCCCAACCACTTCGAGTGCTGCATGGAAGCGCTGCTAAACGATCCCCCGGCTATTCTCTCTTACACCGGCGTTCAGGCCATCGACGAACAGGGCCGAGAACTCGGCAGCTCCGAGGCCACCATCGAGTTGACGGGCGCCAGGCCGCACAGGCGATTCCACGAGATGATCCTCAAGCAGCATCCCTGCTACCACATTTTCGGGATCTTCCGGTCGTCGGCCCTGCGGCGCTCCCGACTCATCGGACCGTACATGGCGTCGGACCGGGTGCTGCTGGCGCAGCTCTCCCTCATGGGTCCTTTCCACCTGGTGCCCGAGAACCTCTTCTTCTGGCGCCGACACTCTCTGCAGTCCATCCGCTTCATCAAGACACCACTGTCGTACACTCGCTGGTTCAACCCCGACTCGAACGCCCAGTGTGTCTTCCCCAACTGGCGCCTGCTCCGGGAATATGCATCTATCGTGGCCGAGGCCGACATAGGCCTGGTGGACCGCCTCGGCTGCTGGACCTGGCTGGCCGCCTGGCCCTTCCGCTACGCACCGTGGCTCGGTGTCGACCCCCTGCGCTGCACACGGATCGCTCCGGATGATCCGCTTTGCTGATCGGCTCCCGGCACTCATCCCGCTGCCGGCCCGGCGTCCGGAGTTAGGATGAGCGCGCGCGCCCTCCCTGCCATCGCCCGCAACACATTCTGGCTGGCCCTCGGCATCCTGGTGAGCCGGATGCTGACTCTGGTCGTGGTCCGCCAGATGACGCCCGCCCTCGGCACCACTGGAATGGGCATCTGGGGCTGGGCCACCGATGTGGCGGCCATCGCCTTGGTGGTGACGAACTATGGGCTCGACCAGCTGATCACCCGGGAAGCGGTGCGTGAACCGGCCGCTGTCCGCGGCATCCTCTGGGCGGCGCTGCGGGTTCGTTGGGCCCTGGCCCTGATCTGCTGGATCATTCTGGTCGTCTATGTCACGGCCACGGACAAGGAGCCCCTGGCCCGCGCGGCCATGATGGTTTCGGCGGCCGCGATTTTCATCGAATCCTCCGCCCTGGCTTGCGACGCCACGCTGCAGGCGCGCGATCGTTTCGGCGTGCAGACCTTCAGCCAGCTGGTCTCCGCCGTATTTTTCGTGGTCGCGGTATTTTGGTCCCTCGACGCCGGCTACGGCCTGATGGGAATCGTCTGGTCCAGTCTCTTCAGCCGCGTGGTGCGGCTGATGGTGGTGGGCGGGTGGCTGGCGGCACTCATCGCTCGCACGCCTGGGCCAACAGACGCCACGCCGCCGAGCCGGGACCTGCTCTGGGCGCTGCGAACCGGCTGGCCCGTATTCCTCTCGACGACCTTTGGTATCATCTTCTTCAAGATCGACATCGTTATGCTTACCGAAATGGTGGGCCAGGCCGAGACGGGAATCTACTTCCTCGGTCATCGCGCCCTCGACTACCTCTACCTGGTCCCCTACCTCATGGCGACGGCGTTGTTTCCGGCCCTCGCCCTGCGGGCCGCCGAAGGCCACGCCCAGCTGATCGCCCTGAGCGAAAAGGCCCTGCGCTACACGATGCTGGTCACGATTACCCTGACGCTGCTGACCATGCTGGCGGCCGCACCCCTGATCGCCTGGTTCGATCCGGCCGGAAAATTCGGACAGTCCGTGGGCGTACTGCGGCTCGTCATCTGGGGGATGCCCTTCATGACCATGCACATCGTGCTCAGCCGAGTGCTGCTGGTGAGCGACCGCGAGCGCGATTTCATCCCCATCGCCTTGGTGACCATGGTGATCGGCATCGGCGCCAACCTGCTGCTGATCCCACGCTACAGCTACACGGGAGCGGCGGCGGCTTCCATTTTCACCCTGGGCGTAAGCGCCGCCCTGCATGTATTCTACTGCCGCCGGGCCGCCGTAGCCGTCCCCCTTCTGCGGGCCGTAGCCGGCAGCACTTTGGGAGTCCTTGCGGCCTGGACCGCTACGGTGCTCATCGTGAAGCTCCTGTTTCCCGGCTGGGATCCGCGCTGGACAGCCCTGCCGGGCATCCCCGGCTGGGGCCCGGCCCTGGCCATGGTGGGACTGTGGTTGGTCCTGATACCGCCGTTGGTTCTGGTCATGCGGGTGGCGACGCCGGCGGACGTGCGGCAACTCGTTGGGCTGGTCACCCGCGATGAAGGGCCACCCCAGGACTGAGGATCAGAAAAACAGCGCCGGTTCCCCAAGGGAGCCGGCGCCGTTGTTTCAAGGGTCCCATTGAATCCTAGAACCTGTTCCAGAGCATCTGGTTGGTCACCTCGTGGTGGAACATGATCTCCGACCGCTTGATGCGCTCGCCCATTTCCCTGGGACAGCGGTGAGCGCTCGCTTCCTTCAGGTCGTGGAACTTGGCGTGGGAAACATCGCCCAGCAGTTCCTTGACCCAGGCGCTGCGCCGGTAGCTGGTCATGGCGTCGTAGATGTTGCCCGGCAACATCCGCTTGCGCACTCGCTTGGGCTTCGGGGCCTTGGGGTCGGGCTGCGGGCCTTCGAGCCCGGTCTTCAACAGGGCGTAGAGGAGCATGTACGGGTTCACGTCCGGGCCGACGGAGCGAACCTCGATACGCTGGCCGGAACGGCCGGCCAGGGGAATGCGGATCATGCTGCTGCGGTCGATGGCGCTGGCGGCGATTTCGTTGGGGGCCTCGTAGTGGGGATCCAGCCGCCGGTAGGCGTTCACGCTGGCGTTCAACACCAGGCAAAGGTCTTCGGCACTGTGCAGAATGCGATGGGTGAAATCCCAGCCGATGTCCGACAGGAAGTGCTCCCCCTTTTCGTCCCAGAAAATGTTGTCCCCGTTTTTCGCCAGGCTCATGTTCGTATGCATGCCGCTGCCGTTGACCCCGGTGATGGGTTTGGGCAGGAAACAGGCGGTCATGCCCATGGTCTGGGCCACCTGGCGACACAGGAGCTTGTAGAGTTGGATGCGGTCGGCGGCGACCAGCGCGGGCGCGAACCGGTAGTTCATCTCGAACTGCGAGGGGCCTACTTCGGGGTGATCCTTCTCGTTCTGGAAACCCATGGCGCGTTGGACCTCGGCCGAGGCGTCGATGAACTTGCGCAACGGATCCTGGGGCAGGCTGTGGTAGTAGCCTCCGGTGGAGATCAGTTCAAACGCGCCGGTCTTGTAGTAGGACCTTTCCGCGTCGCGTTGATCGAAAAGAAACCCTTCGGTCTCGGCTGAGATATTGGCCACGATGCCCTGTTCGGAATGCAGCTTTTCGGTGTAGTGGAACAGGCGCCCGCGGAAGTCCGCCTCATAGGGCTCATGGTCTTGGCCCAGCACATGGCCGAACACCAGCACCTTGCCGGGCCCGAAGATGTCGGCGGGCATCCAGTAGAAGGCCCGCCAGTCGATGCCCAGCCGCAGATCGCTTTCGGCGATCCGGGAAAATCCGTTGATGGACGACCCGTCGAAGGTCAACTGCTCGGCGTTCAGAAGAAACTTCTTGTCGTAGTCCAGCATGTGCAGCCGGCCCTCGAGGTCACTGAAGGCCACGGTGACGGCCTTGATCCGCTTTTCCTTTTCGAGGTAGGCCCGCCGCTCGGCTTCGACCTTTTCCATGGGCACCCAGTTCTCCTGGTATTCCAGGGACTGGAGGTTGTGCTCTTCGAGCTGTTCGTAGGGGATCTCGAGGAATTCGCGCAACGGGGTCCTGCTCACGTAGTTCATGGCCTATCACATGCTCCTGGGAAAGGGACCTCGGCAATGGATTTAGATATTATAACACTTAAATTGGTCATGAATAAGCTTATTTTGGTAAAATTTTAGAAAATATGGGGTTAATAATACAAAATTTTGCTATTACAATCGATTTTAAGAGAAAGCTGCCAATCCGAATATAGACGGCCGGCCCAGGTCAGGCCGCAATCCGCACCCAGATCCAGACCATGCCGAAACCTGCCAGGAAGACGATGCCCGCCCAGCTGAGGGCCGACAGGGCCCGCCCCGGACGCATGGCCACCGGGACGTTTCCACCGCGCACCACCCGAAAATTGAGCGCCGCCACCAAAGGAGCCGTCAGGAAGGCGAGCACCGTGGCCACGTCGACCAGGGCCCGCATCCCGCCCATGAAGAACGAAATGATCGCCACGGCCAGGGCGACCAGCAGGACCATGAAAAAGGTCGTGGTCCCTGGACCCGGCGCCGCGGCCGGGCGGAACAGGAGCCCCGCTCCCGCCGCCAGGGTGCGGGCGTATCCGTCCAGCACGGTGATCGTCGTCGAGAACATGGTGATGAAGGCCACCAGGGCGATCAGCCAGCGGCTCCATCCCCCCAGCGTGCCCGTGTACATGTCGACCAGCTGCCGGGCAAACACGATGCCCGATCCCGAAAACTCCGCCCCGGTTCCGAACATGACCAGGGCCCCGAAGCTGATGAAGGCGAAAGCCAGCACCACCGTGGCGGCGTACCCCAGGTTGAAATCCAGCAGGGCCTGGTTCAGGGTGGGTGCGTCACCGCCTTTGTGCTTTTCCAGGATCCACAGGGACGACCAGGCTCCGATGTCCAGGGGAGCGGGCATCCAGCCCATCAGGGCCAGCAAGAAAGTCAGGCCGCCCACCGACCAGATCGACGGGTGGGAGAAATCGCCCGCACCCGCCGGCCCGTGGGCCGCCGCCATGCCGACGGCCGCCAGCGTCAACACGCCCAGGGCCAGGACCATGATCTTCATGACCCCGTCCAGCAACCGGTAATGCCCCACCAGCAGCATGCCCATGATCATCACCAGAAGAATCAGACTGAGCAGGGTCAGCGACATGTCGAGCCCCAGCAACGCGCCCGCCAGTCCCGCGGTCACCACCGTGACAGCCGCCATGGTGATGAAGGAGCTGATCACCACCACCCCCATGAACAGCGCCAGGGCCCACACACCGATGCGCCGGTAACCCTGCAATAGGCTCTCACCCGTAGCTGCGGTGTATCGGTGGGCATACTGGAAAAACGGGTACTTGAAGATGAGGACCAGCACCACTGCCCACAGCAGATCGAAGCCGTATTCCGCCCCCGCCCGGGTGGACTGGACCAGATGGGACACGCCGATGGCCGCCCCGGCGAAGAGGATGCCTGGGCCGACGGCCCGGAGTTTCTCCCGCCATGCCTGCGAACTCATAGCCCGCCGCTCACCGGTCCGGCCGGCGGGGCGGCAAACACGTCCCGAACCTCGCCCTCCAGGGGCACCGCCCGACCGGTGCGGATGTCGATCACGGCAAAGGTCACCGCCGCGTCGGCCACCCGCTTGCCGGTGGCCTGGTTGATCATTTCCTGATTGATCACACCCGTCTTGGCCCCCAGCCCCCCCGGGGTGGAGTGGATTTCCAGAACGGTGTCCACCGGCGCGGGCCGCCGGTAGTTGATGGTCAGCGAAGCAATCACGATACCCAGATTCTTTTCCTTCCAATCCTGGAGATCCATGCGGTCTTCGAGGTAGGACCAACGGGCCTCTTCGAGCAGTTCCAGGTAGCGGGCATGGTTCAGGTGGCCGTAGAAATCGCAGTGGTAGCCCCGCACCCGAATGGTCCTGATGTGGCTCATCGATCCACTCCCAGGTTGCTTTCCACGGCAGGACGGTAGAGACCGTCGAAAATCACCTGCCAGGTTGCGCCGTCGTCGCCCGACAGTTCCCAAAGCTGTCGCACGGTGCCGTCGGCGAAACCCCCGGTCAGGTGCAGCCGCGTGCCGCTGTTGTCCACCCAGGCCTGGTGCCAGTTCGAATCGGCCAGATCGTAGTAGTTGAAGCTCCGGCCTTCAAAAGCTCCGCCCGATGCGTGGTATTGTTCCAGGACCGTGCAGCCCCCGTGGATTTTCGTGATCCGGTTGCGGCCCACCACCTTGCCCTTGGCCTCGACATCCCACTCTCCCAACCAGAAATCGAAATGGGATGCTTCGGGCTGGCCGTAGGGCGGCGGCGGGGCAGTTTTTTTGGCGGTCTCGTCGGCAACCGCGGGAACGGTCATCAACAGGAGGACCGCCACGAACAGGGATTTCACCGTCAGTTTCATCGTGACCTCCGGATATGGTTTCAGGTCAGGAGCCTGATGACGTCTTCTTGGTCAGGGAGGCCCCGAACCAGCAACCGGCCGCTTCAGGATGCATGGTTCAATCCCCGTCCCGATCCGACAGCCAGGGCAGGCGATCCAGGTCCACATTGCCCCCCGACAGGATGATGCCGATCCGCAGACCCGCCACCTCGTCGGCATGCCCAAAGACCGCCGCCGGACAAACCGCGGACGATGGTTCGATGATGATTTTCATTCGTTCCCAGACCAGCTTCATCGCCGCGATGATCTCCGGGTCGCCGACCGTCCAGATGGCGGCCACGTGCTTGCGGATGATGGGAAAATTCCGCTGGCCCAGACTGGTAAGAAGGCCGTCGGCCACCGTGTCCGGGTTTTCCGAGGGAATGATCTTACCGGCCGCCAGGGACCTGGCCGCGTCGTCCGCGCCTTTCGGTTCGGCGGCGATGACCCGCGCGCCCGGGGCCAGGGCGCTGGTCGCCAGGGCAGACCCCGACAGCAACCCCCCACCGCCGACCGGAGTCATGACCACATCGAGGTCCGGGACCTCTTCCAGCAGCTCCAGGGCCGCGGTGCCCTGCCCGGCGATGATGCGGTCGTCGTCATAGGGATGGACGAACGCCGCACCGGTGCGAGCCACCACCTGGGCGAGGGTTTCTTCCCGGGCCTGCAAGGTGGGTTCACAGGAAATGATCTCCGCGCCGTATCCCTCCACAGCCGCCCTTTTCACCCCGGGAGCATTGGACGGCATGACGATGTGGGCCGGGATACCGCGCAGCTTGGCGGCCAGGGCCAAGGCCTGGGCATGGTTGCCCGAGGAGTGGGTCGCCACGCCCCGCGCGGCCTCTTCATCGGTCAGGGAAAGGACGGCGTTGGTGGCCCCCCGCATCTTGAAGGCCCCCACCTTCTGGAAATTTTCGCATTTGAAGAAAAGAGATGCTCCGGAGACGGCATCGAGGGCCGCGCACGTCAGGACGGGAGTGCGGTGCACGAGGCCGGCGATGCGGTCGGCGGCCTGCCTGATGTCGTCGATGGTTACCAAGCTGTTCCCCTGCCGGTCGGGTCAAAAGAGCGCCGGCAGAGTCTACCTTGATCCCCAGGCCTTGTCCACGCCCTCCCGCGGTGCGGGGCGTCCAGCGAACGTCCCGATCACGATGACAATCAACCCCACGGTCGTACCCACCACGAAGCCGTGGATTCCCGCCAAGCCCTCCGGCAGTTCCGGCAGCCAGCCGATGCGCGGCCACGCCTGCCACAGCAGGGCCGCGGTTACGCCGACGACCATGCTCCACAGTGCTGCCCGGGGACTGGTCCGCTTCCAGTAAAGACCGAACAGCAGGGGCCACAGATTGGTCGAAGCGATCACCGCCCAGGAGAAGGCGGTCAGCACCAGCACGAGGGCCGGGGGCTTCAGCGCGATCAACAGACTGATGACCCCCACCGCCAGGCTCATCACGCGGTTGGCTTTCAGTTCGGCGGCCGGAGTCAAGGTTCGGCCGAGGCCATGGATCCAGACGTCGTTGACCATCGAACTGGAAATGATGATCAGCACCCCGGCAAAAGTACTCATCCCGGCGGCCACCACGCCGGCCAGGAACAGGGCGCCGCCCCAGTCGTTCAGGACCAGCTTCGTCAGGGCGGGTATCGCCTGATCGGCGCTGGCCAGTTCGGGCACCAGGACACGCGCGATCGCCCCGGTCAAGTAGGGTAACAACGCGACCGAGGCACCGATGGTCACGATCACCGTGCCCAGCCGGATCATCTTGTCGCTCTTGATCGAGTAGAAACGCACCAGCAGTTGCGGCATGCCCCAGGTGCCCAGGCTGACGATGAGCGTGAAGCTGATGAGACCCGCCCAACCCCAGACCCCGGGTGTGTCGACCAGACCCGGGTCCACGTTGTTCAGCCGGTCCACCAGGGCCGTCATGCCCCCCACTTTCTGCAGGGACATGAAGGTCAAGAGGGTCAAAGCGGCGATCATCACCAGGGCCTGGACGAAGCTTGTCCAGACCACGGCCAGGTAACCCCCGACCGAGGTGTAGAAGAGGATCACCACGCCGGAAATGACGACTCCGCTCCAGTAGGGCAGGTCCATCAACACTTCAAATGAATTGGCCATCCCCTTGAGAACACTGACATTGTAGATGATTAAAAACAGCCCCGTGGTCGCCGCACTGAAAATCCTGGCCTCCGCCGACCCGTACCGTCCGGCGAAAAATCCCGGCAGGGTCATGGCGTCCAGGTTTTCGGTGAATCGGCGAATCCGGCGGCCCAGGACGATCCAGGCCAGCGTGGTGCCGACCAGGACATTGCCCGCCCCCACCCAAAGCGTGGACAGCCCGAATTTCCAGCCGAAGGCCCCGCCGCCGATGATCACCACACTCGAATAGTAGGCCGCCACGAACGACAGGGCAGTGACCCAGGGGCCGACCGACCGGCCGCCGATGGCGAAGTCTCCCACGCTGCGGCTGCGTTTGCTCATGACCATGCCGATGGCCGCCAGCATGCCCAGGTAAACCACCAGGACGATGACGTAGACCATCATGACCGGTCCTCCCTTTCACGCCATTTGTCGATCAGCGCCCAGACCAGTGCCAGCAGGATCGTCCCGCCCAGGACCAGGAAGGCTCCGAAGGTGAGCCAGGGCATGTGAAACGGTGCCATGTTTGTTCCTTACTAGAGCGCGTAGGCGAACTGCCAACGCAGGAAATGAACCGTGTCGGTCAGGGGATCCAGACCTCCCCGGCCGTCGTGGAAACCTCCGGGGATCAGCATCTCCCACAGCAGGTGGCCGTCCAGGCTCTTCACCAGGTCGAACTTTATTTCGGTCTGCGTCAGGGTTCCGCGGGACGTCCAGTCGGTCTGTGGGGCCAGCAGATAGTAGGCGCTGAACCGGAAGCGAAACGCCTGGCCCAGGGGTCGGGTCACGGTGGCGTGGGGCCCGGCGATGTTCTCCCACGCCGCCACGTTGATCCGCCCTGGCGTGCTTTCTCCGATCAGGGTGTAGATATAGAGTTCGCTCCATTTGGGCCAGCGTCCCCAGGGCGTGCGAAAAGTCCGCAGCTGATCTCCGGCTCCCGAATAGTGAAAATACCCGGCCCGACCCTTCCACTTGGCGCCAAGATCGTCCTCGAGGTGGACCTGCAGGGCGAAGGCTAAACCATCGGGGGTGTCCGCGGTGCCGGTTTGTCCCTTCTGGTACTGGACCGCCAGTTCCGCCAACCAGGAACCGGCTTCCCCGAACTGGCGATCGGTACGCCCGCCAAGGGTCAGGGTCTGCAGATGGGGCAGATTGTGGTCGGGGTCCACTTCGTTCTTCCAGATGGCCGACCACTTGAATTTGCCCCGGGCCAGTCGGGCCGCCAGCGCGGTCTCGTCGGCATCGGTCAGGGGCAGGTCCTCGTCCCCGGCCAGCACGATGGGATCCCGTTTGGGGTTGTGGATAAGGGCCAGGTCCAGATCGCCCCCCACCCAGGGAGTCTGGAAACGCAAGGCATTCATGTAGATGCTGCGGCTGCCATCCAGGGGATGGCCTTCGAGCATGAGAAAACCCCGGTCCCAGATGATATTCTGGCGGCCGAGGGTCAAACGGGTTTCCGCACCGGTGGACCATTTCCAGTAGGCCTGATCGAGGATGAGCTCGTTCCAGTCGAAGACGGGCTGAGCGGGACCGATAAAACGCCGATGCTCGTTGGTCAGCAGGATCTTGCCACGGTGATGGTCCGAAGAAGCCTCCGCTCCCAGCCGGGTGCGGAAACGGATCCAGTTGCGGTTGGGGTCGGGCGCGAAGTAGTAGACACCATCGAGAATTTCCTGGCGAACCCGGATATCAAATAGCGGGGATACGGTGAAGGACGAGGTGTCCTCCGCCGCTACGGCAAGGATCGGCAGAACCACCAGAACCAGGAAAACCAAGGCTGAAAATCGCACGGCCACCCTTTCGGTGCCCCCAACTATGGGGCCGAGTTTTCAGCTTGGCAAGGCCTGTCCCCGGGCATGAAAAAGACCGTCCCTGGGGACGGTCCAACACCTCGATCCTGCCATCGGCCGAATTTTACCAGGATCGCCGGGGGGGCCTGGCGCCGCGGTCCCGCGCCTCGTTGACGCGCAGGGTTCGGCCCTCGAAATCGGCGCCGTCCAGGGCGTCGATCGCCTTGTCCGCGGCCTCGGGATCCATCTCCACGAATCCGAAGCCCCGCGACCGGCCGGTTTCACGGTCGGTGACCAGGGTGACCTTACCCACCTCACCGTGGCGGCTGAACAATTCCAACACTTCATTCTCCGAGGCCGATAACGGCAGATTCCCCAGATATATTGTTTTCATTCCACACTCCCGACCGCTGGTGGCATTCGGATCACCCTTGAAAAAAAAAAATAATAAACGGGGACCTCCGCCACCGGAAGCCCCCGTTTATTCATGCGGCCAGGTCTATTCGACCTTCAGTTTCACCACCACCGGCAAAAATGCCGGAGCCAGGCAGACCTTGTCGTCACAGGCCTGAACGGTTACCGAGAAAGCCAACTCGTGCTCTCCTGCGGGCAGGGCGGCGGGCACCAGGGCCGAAGCCTTGATCACGTCCTGGCCTTCGATCATCACCACCATGTCGCCGAAGAATTCCTTCTCGTGCCCGGCGGGGTAAACCGCCTGGAAATCCTCGAGGGGAAAGCCCTCCTCCGGGGCCAGATCCACCCCGATGAAGTTGGTGTCGCCGTGGGCGTAGATGTGCCACGTTTCACCGATGTCCAGCTTCACTTCGAAGGATACCCGTTCGCCCGCCGCAGCGCTCACGGCGGTCGGGTGGGCCTTGGCCGCGACCACGTCGGCGGAACCCTTCATCGCCCCCAGGGCCAAGCTGGCCGAAACAGCGGTGATCAGCAGGGTGAACAATACGATCCGTTTCATCGAATACCTCCGGAAAGTCCTACCGTTTTCAGGTTGCCAGAATCCTGTCGGCGGCCCGGCGGATAACCTGGGCCAGCCTCTCGATATCGGTCTGCTCCATGGAGCGGTTTTCCACGTTGACCCGCAGGGCCACCTGGCCGTTCAGCACCGTGAAACTGAACCAGGCATCGCCCTCACGCTCGACCAGATCCTGCAGATCGCGGTTGAGATGATCGTTGGTTGCGGAATCAAACCGTAAACCACCGTCGGCGTCCCTTGGTTCCCACCTAAAATTGCAGATCCCCAGGGTGTTGGGCCCCAGGATCCGGAAATCCGGCTGCCGGCGCATGCGGGCGGCCAGGATTCGGGCCAGTTCGATGTCCTTCTCCACCCAGGCGGCAAATTGGCGGCGGCCCACCGAGCGGAAGGTCAGCCACAGCTTCAGGGCGTTCAAACGCCTGCTGCCCTGGATACCGTACTGGAAAAAATTGACTTTGTCTCCCATGTGGAAGCTGCGTTCATCGGGAATCACCCTGTGCCCCGCCCCGTTGCTCCGGGTTTCGTCGGAGGGTTCCTTCATCACCTTTTCCATGTAGTACTCGGGATGGACCAGGAAGCTGCGCCTCAGGAAATCCCCGTCGCGCACCAGGATCCCCCCCGCGGAAAAGGGCATGTAGAACCATTTGTGGGGATCAACGGTGATCGAATCGGCCTGGCCGATGCCCCTGAGCATCGGCCCGTACATCTCCGACAGGACGACCGCGCCGCCGTAGGCCGCGTCCACATGGAACCAGCAGCTGTACTTCCTCGCCATCTCGGCCAGGCGGTCCAGCTTGTCGATGCTGCCGGTATTGGTGGTCCCGGCGATGCCGATGATGCACGCCGGCTTCAGGCCCTGGGCCAAATCCTCACGAATGCGGGCTTCCAGGGCTTCGAGGTCGATCCGGAACAGGTCATCATGGGGTATCTTGCGCAGCTGTCCCCGCCCGAGGCCCAGCAGGTCGACGGCCTTGTCGAAACTGTAGTGGCCCTGCCCGGAAACGTAGAAGGTGAGCTCGGCGATTTCCGACCCCGGGCCGGCGAGATTGTCCACCTGGGACAGGTCGCGGCCAAGCGCCTTGTTGATCGCCAGCTTGAGACCGGTGATGTTGGCGAGCGACCCCCCGTCGGTCATGGTGCCGAAACTGCCCTCGGGCAACCCGAACAATTCGCACAACCAGCGCACCACCCTCTTTTCGATGGCCGTGCCCGAGGGAGCGTGTCGCCAGGAGGCGGCATTCTGGTTCATGGCCGAACAGAGGGCCTCGCTGAACACCGCCACCGGCAAGGGCGCGGGGTTCATCATCCCGAAATAGCGGCGGCTGCCGATCGCCATGGTGTTGGGGAAAACGCGGGTCCGGCAATCCTGGATCAGGTCCACAAACGGGGTTCCCTCCTCGGGCAGGTCCTCTTCGAACATGTCGTCCATGCCGGAGGGCGAAAGAGGTCCGTAGACCCGCCGGCCTTCCAGGCCCTTGAGGTACTCCACGATCAGGTCGACCATGGAGTAGCCCATTTCCCGCAGTCCCGGTTCATCGTGGGAAAAATCGGCACCCAGGCGGTCCCGCGCCTCGGTTGGCAGGTCATCTCCTCCACCGGCCGCAAAGGGCCGGCCAGGGTGGCCTTTTTCCTCATCCCATTTCGCGCTCACGCTGCCTACCTCTTCTCGGGCCGCGGCGGCAGATTCCCCGCGGCGATCTGTTCCAGGATATCTGCGGCGCCGCCACTGCCGACAGGGCCGGCCACCAGATCGGCGCGGGCCTTGACATCGTCGGGGCTGCCGGCCATCGCCACACTGAAACCCGCGGTGGCGAACATGTCCAGATCATTGTAGTTGTCGCCGATGGCCACCGACCGCTCGGCGGGAATGCCGCATTCCGCGGCCAGGATCTCCAGGCCCCGTCCCTTGTCGGAGGAGGCATGGAAGGACTCGGCCCAGAAGTACTTCCCGTCACCGAGCAGCGAGCGGGTATTGATGACCTTGACCCGGCCGCCCAGTTTTTCTTTGATGGCCGCCGAAAGGGACCTCACCGGCTGTTCCAGATCGATGGTCCCGACTTCGAGGGCCTGCTTCCAGGGAAGGTCCGTCAGATCCTCGACCCGGTGGATGGCGCCCACCGTCCGGGCCCGCATGTCCAGGTAATGACCCAGGATGTCGTTGACCGGCCTCGTTTCATGGTGCAGGACGCCGCCGTCGTCGTCGGTTCCATACACCATGGGCACCGTGCCGTGCTCCCGGTACAGCCGCACCAATTCCAGGATGAGTTCCCGGCCCAGGATGTTGCGGGAAAGCTGGCGCCGCGGCCGGCCGCCGAAGACCACCGCCCCGTTCAGCAGGACCATCGGCAGGTCCACCGGATCCCACCGAGACTGCTCCAGGAGCCCCCGAATCGAATTGAGATTGCGTCCCGTGCACAGGGCCAGCACGTGGCCGGCGGCGCGCACCGCGTCCATGGCCTCGATTTCCCGGGGCCTCAGCACATCCTCGAATTCGGTGTCCAGCAGGGTGCCGTCCACGTCGACGGCTACCAGCAGGGATTCGTTTTCCAACGTGCTCATGGGATCCTCATCCGGATTTCAACTCAACCATTGATCAGGAATTTTTCGAACTTGCCTGCAGCTTCGCTCCAGGAAACTGCCACGCGATCCACCCTGGCATGATCGGGACCACGGGCGGCCCAATCGCAGAAAGTCTCGAGGTCGGGCCGGGGCCCTTCGGCCAGGATCTGCACCGAACCGTCGGGGCGGTTCCTGACCCAGCCGGTCAAACCCAGGGACTGCGCCTTTTGCTGGGTGTACCAGCGAAAAGCCACTCCCTGGACCCGCCCCCGGACATTGAGTTCCACCCGTTCCACGATGGGCTCCGCCTCCGATAGACAAGCGCGGCGCCGGTCAGCGCCGCCCCCTCAAATATAGTCCATTTTCCGGGACCATACCCGAATTTCGGGTTCAACATGAGATCAGTTCTCTTCCCACGGTTCCGGCAGGTTTCCGCCGTCAGTGTTCAGCCACCGGCGACTGGCCCGGCTGAGGGCGGCCATGGGCGGCCGGCCGTGGGCCATGACCTTGTCCTGGGTGAAATCGAATTCCCCGAAAATGCGGCGGCCCTTTTTGCCCAGGGACACCCCCAGGCCGATACGCCGGCCGTCCTCGCGGCCGATGACGAACCCGAGGGCCCAGGCGTCGTCCAGTCCCGCGCCCAGCAGGGCGTCCAGGAAACCGTCCGCATCCAGCACGACATAACCCTGTTCCAGGGGAAAAATCCGCACCTCGGTCATCCAGCGGGTGACACGTTCCCCGTCCTCCATGTAGGCCAGATGCAGGTCGGTAGGCGCCAGCTCGCTCAGGACCAGCACACCTCCGATCCGCAGGCTGCCGGGATGGTAGCCCAGGATGCTGTAGGGCATGGGGTGATCCTGCTTGCCCCGCATGACCAGGGTCCAGTTGGCGAGAACCCGGGCACCGGGATATTTCCGGACCGCCGCCTCGTCCGGGCGGGATCGTTCGAGGGACACCACTTCATCCAGGGGAAAGCGGGAGGGGCGACCGGATAATTCTGTCTGGGCCCTCAGATCATCCCCCGACCAGGTTCCCAGGGAATCCTCCTCCGCCATGCCCAGGAGAAACTCGAAAAACGGTTCCCGGATTTCGGGGCCAGACACCTCGGAGGGTTGGTCCTCGGTGACCCCGAATTCGGACCACCCAGCGGCCCGGGGTGCCGCCGCAGCCAGGAGAGAAACCACGAGGGCCGCCGTGGCGACCCTCGTCATTGTCGATATATGCCTCATGGCAGTCCTACACCAGCCGCCTACTGGGCGATGGTGAAGTTCCCGCTTTCGCCGATACAGTTGCCATCATCCGAATCCCAGGCCTTGACGTTGAAGGCACTGAACGAGGGTCCAGGATGGCCGAAATCCGTGACCGTCCAGTTGAAGGTGACCGTCCCGTTCTGGGTATCGAAACCGTCCGTAATGGTACCGACGGGAGGTTCGGCGTTGCCCGAATACAACTTTAAATCCACCACCCCGCTCGAATTCTCGGAGGCGAACGAGATCGGTATGACCGTACCCGGCGCATAGGTCTGACCTTCGTTGATCCCCAGCACATCGATGGTGCAGATTTCATTGTCGATGATGTTGAAGTTAACCGAGGTGTCGGTGCAGCGGTGGGCGTTGACATCCCTGATCCGGAAGGAGAAGTTGGAATTGGTGCCCTGATTATAGGAATCGACGGTCCAGGTGAAGGTGCCGTTGTCAGCCAGGTTCAACGCGAGGTCCTCGACCTTGAAAGGAAGATCCAGGTACGGGCGCAGCCACAGTTCGAGGTCCACGAAACCGGAGGTGTTGCCGCTATCCCAGGTAATGATGAACTCGTTGCCCGCGGTCTGGGTCCTGATGCTGTCCCTTACCGTCCAGGGGAATTTGATGAAGCAGTTGGATACGTCGATCATCTCGAATTCGTTGGTCTGATCGCCGCAGGCCGCATCCTGGAGATGGGTGACCTTGATCGAAAAATCCTCGCCCGAATCCTGACCGAAGGTCGTGGAATTGAGCCAGGGGAAGAAGCCGGTGTTGGGCGTACTGGCGGTAATGACCCCCGCCGCGTTGACGCCCTTGAACAGTTCGATCTTGACGTTGTCCCCGGTCGTCTTGGTCCAGCGGATGTTGATGTCCTCCCCGGTATAGAAAAATTCCCAGGAGTTGAACTCGTCCACCACGATCGAGCACGCCGGCGGCGGCGTCACGGGGTCTTCATCTTTGCTGCACCCGACCTGGGCCAGAATCAGGCCAGTTAGCGTCAACAGTGCCAAGAAAGGTATCGCCTTGCGCATCATCGATTCCTTTGCTGGGGGACTTGCCCCGTGAAGAATGCCCCGAAGCCCACCTCGGAATAATACTGAAATCCGGGATATTAGGAAATGCCTATCCCTCGACCATGTCCAGGAAGGCCTGGTGGATCCGCAGATCGTCCGTCAATTCCGGGTGAAAGGCCATGCCCAGAAGCCTTCCCTGCCGGATGATCACCGGCTCGTCGCCATGGTGCGCCAGAATCTCCACCTCGCCCCCGATGGACGAAATGCGGGGCGCCCGGATGAACACCGCGGGATATGGTTCCACAGATCCGTCCACCGATCCGATGTCCAGTGAAGCGGTGAAGGAATCGATCTGGCGGCCGTACCCGTTGCGGATCACTGAACAATCAAGAAGGCCGAAGGGTTCCACTCCGTAGTCGCGACGCTTTTCCCCGTCCAGCTCGCGAGCCAGCATGATCAGGCCGGCGCACGTGCCCATCACGGGATGGTCAGCCGCGAATTCCCGCAGCGGCCCGCGCAATCCTACCCGGTCGGTCAGCCGGGTCAGGGTGGTGGACTCCCCCCCGGGGATGACCAGGCAGGATACATCGCCCAGTTCCGAGGGACGACGAACATCAAAGGTGTCCCGGCCCAGGGCCCGGAAGGCTTGACGATGCTTGTCGTAGTCTCCCTGAAGTGTCAGAAGGCCGACGGGTTTGCCCATGGACGCTACCAGCCCCGTCCCGCCATCTTTTCGTTCTCGGCCATCTCGTTCACCGCGCGGCCCTTCATGGCCTCGCCCAGCTTCATGCTGATTTCCATCAGCTTGGCGGGATCGTCGTGGTAGGTCACCGCGTCGACGATGGCCTTGGCGCGCGGGGCGGGATCCTCGCTGGCGAAGATGCCGCTGCCCACGAAGACGGTCTCGGCGCCGAGCTGCATCATCAGCGCGGCGTCGGCCGGGGTGGCAATGCCGCCGGCGGCGAAGTTCGGCACCGGCAGCTTGCCCAGTTCCGCGGTCTGGATCAACAGGTGGTAGGGCGCGCCCAGGTTCTTGGCTTCGGCCATCAGCTCGTCGTCGCGCAACAGCTGAAGACGGCGGATGCCCTCGGTGACCGAGCGCATGTGGGTGACGGCCTCGACGATATCACCGCTGCCGGCTTCGCCCTTGGTGCGGATCATCGCGGCCCCTTCACCGATCCGCCGGAGGGCCTCGCCCAGGTTGCGGCAGCCGCAGACAAAGGGGACCTTGAAGTTGTGCTTGTAGACGTGATTCTCGTTGTCGGCCGGGGTCAGCACTTCGGACTCGTCGATGAAGTCCACGCCCAGGGCCTCGAGGATCTGGGCCTCGGCAAAGTGGCCGATCCTGACCTTGGCCATCACCGGAATGGAAACCATGTCCTGGATCTGCCGGATCATGCCCGGCTGGGACATGCGTGCGATGCCCCCCATCTTGCGGATATCCGACGGGATGCGCTCCAGGGCCATGACGGCGACGGCGCCGGCTTCTTCGGCGATCTTGGCCTGCTCGGCGTTTGTGACGTCCATGATGACGCCGCCCTTAAGCATCTCCGCCAGACCCACCTTGTGGCGGAACAGCTCCTCAATCTCCTGATTGGTGCGGGGAGTCTCCATGACTCGTCCTCCTTCTTCTATCCGTGGCGCAAAGGGGCGGATGCGGGCCCGGCCCGACGCCCCGGGTATTTCAGTGCTCACAAGATAATATCTCGGCCCTTCGGGGGAAAGGTCCGCACAATTCCATCTTGAAAAGCGCGGCCTGGTCGGGCAGGGTCCGGTCACCAACAATAACAAGGAGTGGACCATGCTGACCTTGCGAATACCCGTTTTTGTCCTGGGAGTCCTGCTATTGGCCGCCGCCTGCGATTCACAGCCAGATTCGTCCAAAGACAGCCATCATCGCGCAGGCCACGCCGTTCCCGACACCTTTCGGTTCTCCGGGCTGGAAGAAGTTCGCGACCTTTTCGCCGGGGCCGATTACACCCTTGAACATTGGCAGGCCGGCGAACGATCGATTCCCCGCTTCTACCTGGCCAGTGTCCCCAGCCGGTGGCGGCACGAAGTGGCGCCGAACCTGCCGGTGAAACTCAAGAAACAGTACTTCTTTTTCGTCTATGCCCCGCTGGTCCTCGAGTCGAACGAAAACATCATGGCTGACCGTTCACGGCTACTCAAGATGACCGAAAAGAAAATGCTCACCGCCGAAGAGACCGAATGGCTCAGAAATCTGGCCAACCATTACCGCTTGGGTCCACCCGAGGAAGGCCCTGTCGCCGGCGAGATTCTGAAACAACTGACGCGCCGGGTGGACATCGTCCCGCCCTCGCTCGCCCTGGCTCAGGCGGCGGTGGAAAGCGGGTGGAGCACCTCCAGGTTCAGTGACCAGGGCAACGCCCTCTTCGGCCAGTGGACGTGGGGCGAGGACGGCATCACTCCCAAGGAACAGCGGGGTGAGATGGGCGATTACAAGATCAAGGCCTTTGACACTCCGGAGGCTTCGATCTCCGCCTACATGCGCAACCTGAACACCCATCGCAGCTATCAGGGTTTTCGTCTGGAAAGGGAAAAACTCAGGGCCGCCGGCAGCAACCCGGACGGCAACGACCTGGCCCCTACCCTTACGGCCTATTCGGAACTCGGAGAAGAATACGTGGAGACGCTTCTGTCGGTGATCCGGGTCAACAACCTGCTGGCTGCGGACGAGTCCTATCTGAGGGACATGAAGCCCCTGATGCTTGTGCCGGTGGGCGAGGGGTCGGAGTAGGTTTCAGGTTCTTTGGAGTTGTGGCGGCAGGGAATTTTTTCCGGCATCCAAAAGCGGGGCCCAGGGGCCCCGGATTGGTGAGGAGGGCCCCCGGTTTCGATGCCGTGACGGTACAGAGGTGCCAGAACCCAGTCAAACCAAGTTCTCATCAACCTTG
Source organism: uncultured bacterium (assembly GCA_965363725.1). Classification (GTDB taxonomy): domain Bacteria; phylum Krumholzibacteriota; class Krumholzibacteriia; order LZORAL124-64-63; family LZORAL124-64-63; genus JAGLCY01. The sequence goes on from CBDTUS010000022.1 coordinate 29,175, forward strand.
ATCAATACGACTGGGAGAACAACACCCTCCCGATCGACTCTTTCTGGCAGTGCACACACTCGCCCTTGGTCTCGTCCCGCTCGATCGGGATGTTCCGGATCGTGACCTTGGTCTTGTCCTGGATGGTCTGCTCGCAGTCCCCTTCGCCACACCAATGACAGTAGGCAAAACCGCCGTCACCCTTGAACAGCTTGGTAAAGTCATCCCAGGTGTCGATGGTGACCGTGGCTTCCTCACGCCGCTTGAGCGCGCGATCGAAGAGGTCCTGCTGGATGCGCTCCAATTCGCCGGGCACGACGGCGGCCACGTCCGCGAACCCGACCGGCTGCTTGTTTCGGTCGTGGCGCGAGACCATCATGACCTTCTCATCGGCCAGGTCCCGGGGCCCGAGCTCCATCCGCAGCGGCACGCCCTTGCGTTCCCACTCACCGTATTTCCAGCCCGGGCGCATGTTGTCGCGCTTGTCCACGTGCACGGGGCCGACGATCGGCCGCAGTTCGGCAGCGATCTTCTCGGCGGCGCCGACCACCTGCGCCATCTCTTCGTCGTTTTTCCAGATCGGCACGATGACCGCCTTGGTGCCGGCGATCCGCGGCGGCAGGATCAGACCGTCGTCGTCGCTGTGGACCATGATCAGGGCCCCCATGATGCGTGTGCTCATCCCCCAGCTGGTGGCCCACACGTGTTGCACCTTGCCTTCGGCGTCCTGGTACTTCACGTCGAAGGCCTTGGCGAAGTTCTGGCCCAGGTCGTGGCTGGTAGCCGCCTGCAGCGCCTTGCCGTCCTGCATCATTGCCTCGATGGAGAACGTCTCCACCGCGCCTGCGAATCTTTCGTTGGCGGTTTTGGCACCGGTGATCACCGGCATGGCCAGGATGTCCTCGGCGAACCAGCGATACACCTCGAGGATCGACAGGGTCTCCTCGCGGCCCTCTTCGGCGGTGGCATGGGCGGTGTGCCCTTCCTGCCACAAAAACTCGGTGGTGCGCAGAAACATCCGCGTGCGCATCTCCCAGCGCATGACGTTGGCCCACTGGTTGATCAAAA
>CBDTUS010000023.1:0-29077 GCA_965363725.1 uncultured bacterium
CACGGCCTGGAGCTGGACCTTCGGCGACGGCGGCACGTCCACCGCCCAGAACCCGAGCCACACCTACACGACCGCCGGCACCTATACGGTGTCCCTGACTGCCAGCAATGCCTTCGGGTCGGACGTCGAGACCAAGACCAACTACATCACCGTGACCGATCCGGTCGGCGGCGGTGACTGGGTTGAAATCACCTACGACGACTTCGAGAGCGGCTTCGGCAACTACACCGACGGCGGTGGCGACTGTCTGCTGTATACCGGCGGATCGCGGGCCCACCAGGGCAGCAATGCGGGCGAAATCCGGGACAACAGCGGTACGTCCTCGTCCTTCTACCATACGGTCGGCTACGATGTGTCCGGTTACGTGGAACTCGAGGTCGATTTCTGGTTCTACGCCTACAGCATGGACAACACCAGAGAGGATTTCTGGCTCCAGTACTTCGACGGCTCCGCCTGGCGGACAATCGAGACCTGGGCCCGGACGACCGACTTCAACAACAAAACGTTCTATCATGAGACCGTGACGATCCCCAACACGTACAACTTCCCGAACAATGCCAAGCTGCGCTTCATGTGCGACGCCAGCGGCAACCGGGACAACGTGTACATCGACGAGGTCAAGTGGAGCGGGCTGACGGCCGGCGGCGCGGGTGATATTATTGCCCAGAAAGCCTTGCCGACGGTGTTCGCGGTGGACCAGAACTACCCGAACCCCTTCAACCCCTCGACCACCATCAAGTTCGCCCTGCCCACGGAGGGAAGGGTGGACATCTCGGTCTACAACATCCGGGGCCAGAGAGTGACCACCCTGGCGTCGCGGGTCTATCCCGCGGGCAACCACGAGGTGATCTGGAACGCCAAGGGTGTGGCGTCAGGGGCCTACTTCTACAAGGTCCGGACCGGCAGCACCGAGGTCGTCAAGAGGATGATGCTCGTCAAGTAGCAGCATCCGGTTCCTTCCAACCGAGGTCCCGTCCCCTCCAGGGGGGCGGGGCTTCATTTTGTTTTTATATTGTGGAATGGAGTCACCGGTGCCGGGAAGGACCAGATCGGATTCCCCTCCCGTGCATTTCCTACCTGGGGAGGAAAACTATGCCCTGCGCAAAACTCCTGGAATATCTCACCGAAAACCAAGTCAATTTCGAAATGACGGAGCACCCGAGTGCCTACGCCGCCCAGGACGTGGCCTTCAAGTCGGGCGTGCCCGGGCGTCTGTTCGCCAAGACGGTCATGGTCAAGCTCGATGGAAAGATGGCCATGGCCGTCCTGCCGGCGGACAGCAAGGTGGATTTCCACCTCCTGCGGGAAACGGCGGGCGCCGAAACCATCACCCTGGCGGTGGAGGACGAGTTCGAGGAACGCTTTCCCGACTGCGAACTGGGGGCCATGCCGCCGTTCGGCCATCTCTACGGGATGGATGTCTTTGTGGCAGGAAGCCTGATCCGGGCGGATTCGATTTCCTTCAACGCGGGAACGCACACGGAAATCCTGACCATGCCCTTCTGGGAATTCGAGCGCCTGGTCGAACCGCGGATCGGTTACTTCACGTTCCGTCGTCTACTGGAAAAGAAGTCCATGAGCTAGGTGGTCGCCGGATCAGCGGTGCAGGTCCTGGAGGGAGATCACCGTATCCAGGCCCCGGCGCAGAGCGCGGATCCCATCCACGGCCGCCCTGCCGCCCGAGAGGGTGGTGATGCAGGGGATGTCACGTGCCCGGGCCTCCCTGCGGATGGCGCTTTCGTCGTAACGGCTCTGCTTGCCGAGCGGGGTGTTGATGACCATCTGGACTCCGCCGTCCCGGATGGCCTGCCCGATGTGGGGGTCGCCCTCCCCGACCTTGGAGATTTCCGCCACGGCGATTCCATTCCTCTTCAAATATCGCGCCGTTCCCCCGGTGGCGAGCATCGAGTAGCCAAGGCCCTCCAGGTCCCGTGCGATCGGCAGCAGGTCGTCCTTGTCGTGGTCGTTGACGCTGACAAACACGGTGCCGGAAGCCGGCAGACCCTGGCCGGCGGACAACTGGGCGCGGGCGAAGGCCTCCCCGAAATCCGAACCGATGCCCATCACCTCTCCCGTACTCTTCATCTCCGGGCCGAGCAGGTGATCGGTTTGCGGGAAACGGCGGAAGGGAAAGACGGGCCCCTTGACGAAGACCTTGGCGGCCAACGTGGCTTCCCGCACACCCTGGTCCGCCAGCGAGATGCCCAGCATGCAGCGGGTGGCGATGCGAGCCAGGTCCAGCCCGGTGGCCTTTTCCAGAAAGGGGACGGTTCGCGAGGCTCGCGGATTGATCTCCAGGACGTAGACCTCCCCGTTCTGACTGGCGAACTGGATGTTCAGCAGGCCGATCACACCCAGACTGCGGGCGATCCGCTGGGTGTTGTGGCGCAGGACGGCCATCTCCTGGGGGGTGGTTTTGAAGGGGGGAAGGACGGCGAAGCTGTCGCCGCTGTGGATCCCGGCTTCCTCGATGTGCTGCAGGATGCCGCCGATCAAAACGTCGTGGCCGTCGCACACGGCATCGACGTCGAATTCCACGGCGTCTTCGAGGAACTGGTCGATCAGGACTGGGTGCTTGCCGCTGGCCGACCGCGCTTCCTCGAAGAACCGCCGCAGTCCGTCGTCATCGTAGACGACACGCATGGCCCGTCCGCCAAGAACGTAACTGGGCCGTACCATCACAGGGTACCCCACTTCGGCGGCGGTGACCAGCGCTTCATCGATATTGAAGGCGCTGCCGGCCTTCGGAAATTTAATGTCGAGTTCGTTCAGGAGCAAGCCGCACCGGTCGCGGTCTTCGGCCCGGTCGATGGCCGCCACGCCTGTCCCCAGAATCTTCACCCCGGCCTCGGCCAGGGCGGCGGCCAGGTTCAGGGGCGTCTGTCCGCCAAGGGTCAGGATCACCCCGTCGGGTTTTTCGGTGTCGATGATGTTCATGACCTCTTCGAACCGCAGGGGTTCGAAGTAGAGACGGTCGGACAGGTCGTAGTCCGTGCTCACCGTTTCGGGGTTGCAGTTGACCAGGATCGCCTCGATGCCTTCGGAGCGCAGGGCCTGGACCGCGTGGCAGCAGCAGGTGTCGAATTCGATGCCCTGGCCGATACGGTTGGGGCCACCGCCAAGCACGATGACCTTGCGCCGTCCGGTGGGGCGGCTCTCGCAAGGACCGTCTTCCCAAGTCGAGTAGAGATAAGGAGTTTCGCTCGCGAATTCGGCCGCGCAGGTGTCCACCCGGCGAAAGACAGGCTGGAGGCCGGCGGCCTTGCGGGCAGCCAGGATCAGAGCGGTTTTCAGATCGAGGGTGTTTTCGGCCGAACCGGTTTCGGGGCCCCGTCCCGGCCATTGCAGAAGCCGGGCGATGCGGCGGTCGCTGAAGCCTTCCCGCTTGGCTTCTCGCAGCAGCTCGGCCGGCAATTCGCTCAGGGTGAATCCCCGCAAGCGTCCTTCCACTTCCATCAAACGCTGCAGGTTGTCCAGAAACCAGGGGTCGATGCCCGTGATGCGGTGCAGCTGCTCGGACTCGAGTCCGCAGCGGAAGGCTTCGTGCAAATCGGCCAGGCGGCCCTGCTGAGGCAGGGCCAGGTCCCGACGCAGTTCCGCGAGGGATCGACCGCTGGCGGAACTCTCCCAGCCGTCGAAACCGAGTTCAAGAGAACGCAGGGCTTTCTGGAAAGCTTCGCGAAAGGTGCGGCCGATGGCCATCACTTCACCCACCGATTGCATGGTGGTGCCCAGCAGCCCGGAGGTGCCCGGGAACTTCTCGAAGGACCAGCGGGGAATCTTGACCACGGTGTAGTCGATGCTCGGTTCGAAACAGGCGCTGCTGGTGCCGGTGATCTCGTTGGGCAGCTCGGGCAAGGTGTAACCCACCGCGAGCAGGGCGGCGATCTTGGCGATGGGATAACCGGTGGCCTTGCTGGCCAGAGCGCTGCTGCGGCTGACCCGGGGATTCATCTCGATGACGATGACCCGATCCGAATCCGGATCCACGGCGAACTGCACGTTGCTGCCGCCGGTCACCACGCCGACGGCGTCGAGCACCTTGAGGGCGTCGTCCCGCAGCCGCTGATATTCCCGATCGGTCAGGGTCTGCGCCGGGGCCACGGTGACACTGTCCCCGGTGTGCACCCCCATCGCGTCGAAATTTTCGATGCTGCAGACGATGATACCGTTGCCGGCGTGGTCCCGGATGACTTCCAGTTCGTATTCCTTCCACCCCAGCACCGATTCCTCGACCAGCACGCTGCCAGCGGGGGACTGGTTGAGCCCCTCGCGAAGCAGCTCGACAAATTCCTCGCGGTCGGTGGCGATGCCGCTGCCGGCCCCCCCAAGGGTGAAGCTGGCCCGCAGGATCATGGGAAAGGAGATCTCCTCCATCGCCCGGTCGACCATGTCCAGCGAGGTGACCAGCACGCTGCGCGGGGTTTCCAGGCCGATGCTCTCCATGACCGCCTTGAATTTCTCGCGGTCTTCGGCCAGTTCCACGCATTCCACCCCGGCGCCGATAAGTTCGATCGAGTGGCGGTCGAGCACCCCGTTCCTTTTCAGATCGATCGCGAGGTTCAGGCCGGTCTGGCCGCCGACGGTCGGCAGGATGGCGTCGACGTTTTCGGCCACGATGATCTTTTCGGCCATTTCCCAGGTCAATGGTTCGATGTAGGTGGCGTCGGCCTGCTCGCTGTCGGTCATGATGGTGGCGGGGTTGCTGTTGATGAGCACCACCTTGTAACCCTCGTTCTTGAGCGCCCTGACCGCCTGGGTTCCCGAATAATCGAACTCGCTGGCCTGGCCGATGACAATGGGGCCAGACCCCAGGACCAGGATCGTTTCGATATCATCCCGTCGCGGCATGTTTGTCCAATTTCTGTACTGGGGTGGCGGACCGTCCGACCAGCATCATCTGGCGGAACCGTTTGAAGAGATAGAGGCTGTCGCTGGGCCCGGGCGCCGCCTCGGGATGGTACTGGACCGAATAGGCCCGACCGCAAAGGGTGGCCAGCCCTTCGACCGAATCGTCGTTGAGGCTGCGGTGCGTGACCTTCGCCACGGTGGAGTCGAGGCTGTCCGCGGGCACGGTGTAGTTGTGGTTCTGGCTGGTGATCTCGACCCGGCCGGTCGCCAGGTTCTGCACGGGGTGGTTGGCGCCGTGGTGGCCGAAGGGCAGCTTGACGGTTTCCGCACCCAGGGCCCGCGCCAGCAGCTGATGGCCCAGGCAGATCCCGAAAATCGGGATTCCCGCCGCCACCAGATCCCGGACCGTATCGACGAGGTAGGGTAGCGAAGCGGGATCCCCCGGCCCGTTGCTAAGGAAAACCCCTTCGGTGGGGGCGGCCAGCAGTTCAGCGGCGGAGGTGGCCGCCGGGAAGACACGCACGCGGCAACCTTCGGCCACGAGACGTCCCAGGATGCTTTTTTTGACGCCGCAGTCGAGAACGGCCACCTCGAAGGGACGGTCGGTGCCGGGATCTCCGGGAAAGGAAGTGATGTTTCGGGTCGTCACCCTCCGCACCCAGTCCACCGCGCCGATGGGTTCGAGGGCGCGGGCCTTGGCGATCAGCCGATCGGGGTCACCTGTTCCGATGTAGCCCCGGCAGGTGCCGTGCTCCCGCAGGGCGGTGGTCAGCGCGCGGGTGTCCACTTCGGCGAGAGCCGGCACCCCGGCTTGCCGCAAAACCTGGTCGAGGCTGAATTCGCTGCGACGGTGAAAATTGCGCCGGCAGAAATCCCGCACCAGGACGGCGGCCGGATGGATGGTGGTCGATTCATGGTCCTGCCTATGGATGCCGTAGTTGCCGATGTGGGCGGCGGTGAAAACGACCGCCTGTCCGGCGTAGCTGGGGTCGGTCAGGATTTCCTGGTAACCGGTCATCCCGGTGTGGAAGACGACTTCGCCGCCGGCCTCGAACGGTGCGCCGAACATCAGACCGGAAAAAACTCGGCCGTTTTCGAGGGCGATGAAGGCATCCATCAGGTGCTCCCCTTCCCCTGGGACTGATTGTCGCCCTGGGAAGGCTCCATCAGCCGGGCGATGCGGTCCATGGGGTCGATCAGGGTGTCCATAACCGAATCCAGGCCCATCAGGTACTGGAGCAGGTGCCCCAGGCCCACGCTGAATCCGCCCCGGGAAGGATCTCTCTTACGAATGCGGCCTCTCATGGTGATGCCCGCGTAGGGCAGGAAGTAGGCCACGTTCTCGGCCACCGCTTCGGGGTCGTGCCCGGGATTATCTGATTCCGGATGGATGGGCATATGGGTAACCATGAAGGGCAGATTGCCACAGAAACGAGTCAAGGTGGCCTCAGCGTCAAGATGCAACTCGCCGCCGAAGGGGATCGACCAGCCGCGGGACTCCAGGGTGTCCAGGGCCTCCTGGTAGGTGAAGCGCGGGTGGGGGGCATGGAGCATGCGGTCCAGGCGGGTGACGTCACGCCCGCCCAGCAGGTCGGCCCCCAGGTTCATGGCCGTTGTCTTGAGCAGTTCCTCCTGCAGGTCCGCCAGACCCTCGAGGGACATGTCCCTGCCTGCGGCTTCCAGGAGCTTGAAGCCCCGCAGATGACGCGGTTCCTTCCGGCCGCGCACGGGAACCAGCTCGCTTTCGCACCAAACCTGGGGAAATCCATTGATGATCATGCCATCCAGCTGGACCCGGGCCGGGTGGTCCGCCATCGCGGTGACGGGAATCTCGTGGAATTCCTTCAATTGGAAATAGTCCCGTATCGTCCGCACGACGCGGTTGTGGATGGCCAGGCGTCGGGCCAGCGGACGGGGTCGGCCCGGAGCGGTGAACATGGCGGACTTCTGGACGGACCGGGGGGCAGGGTGTCGGCCGGCGTTGGTAGCGGTGGCCATGTCGCTTCTCCTTCTGACGCTCTCGGTCGTCAATTAAAGGCGTGTTTCAGGGTCGCCGGGAACGGCTTCCTGGACATCCTGAAGGTCTTCAGAAAGAGCCGCCGGAAGGTAAAAAAATTCCCCAAACGTCCTGGGGAACGTCGGGGCCGACCCAAACCGGGGAAATCGTCCTGAATATCGCCGCAATCATATCTAGGAATTCCTTGCGGAGCTCACGGGCCCCAGTTAAAGGATTTGCGGCAGAATAAACCCAGGCCCGGGTTTTGTCAAGACCCGGGCCGATGAAGCCTGAATAAATTCCTAGTAGGTGACCATCAACGTCATGCTTTGGGCCTCGTTGATCCAGGTCCGGACCGTCTTTTCCGAGGGTGGTTCGAGGCCCAGCCTCTGGTTGAAATTCACTGCGGCCATCTGGACGGTGAGATGGGAGGCCTCATGGGTGCTCAGTTCCTCGACCGATTCGACTCCGACCATTTCCAGCAGAACCGAATAGCGGGGGCCGATTCCCGAGATCCGCATCAGATCGGCCAGATTGGTCCACTTCAGGAGCTGGTCATCACCGAGCCCACTTACCCGGGCCACCTGCCGGCGCCCGGTAGGCGTGGAGCACAGGGCCAACAGGTCCCTGGTGGTGCGGATGGAAGCGGTGGCAAGCTGGGAGGCCAGGTCCGGACCGATGCTCTGGATGTCCGATATCTTGAAGTTCATATCATTCCTACCTTGGATTCCGCGGCCGGCCACAGCCGTTCGCTTGACCGGGAAAGGGGCTGTCCAGGACCGGGAACCGAGGGGGGATCTCGGCTTCCCGATCCTGACAGACAGGGCCGTGGCCCGAACTCTAGACCCGGAAATCCCGCTCGAGTCACATTGTTTCCCGGAGAGGGCGGGAATAAATTTGCCGCCCCCGGAAGTTCCGGGGGCGGCGGCAAAAGCCTGTTGTCATTCGTGATGATAGGTAGGGGGGATGGAGTCTACCTTTCAATCGGCTTTTGCACTTCCACTTCCCGGGTGCGGATTCCTCCTGGGGAAACGATTGGCCCCCGCGGGGGCGGTCATGGAAACGGGACCTAGCCCTCCAATCGCGCTTCAGACACCAATGGAGCGCCAAAGTCACCCCCCTGGCCGAAAAATGTTCGGTAAACTTCCGGAACGTGATATTTTTGAAAGGGAATGTGACTTTCCCGGTCCCGGTCTGTCTGAAAGAAGTAAGCGTGAGGGAATCCGACGAAATCCTGGTGAAAAGAGCGTGCATGGCACCGCAGGGAGATCTCCGGGCCTTCGACGAGCTTATGCGGCGCCATCAGGCGAGGGTCCAGACCAACTGCCGCTACCTGAGCGGCAACGAGGAAGACTCGTTGGATCTGGCCCAGGAAGTCATGGTCAAGGCCTATTTCAATCTGAAGAGGTTTCAAGGCCGCAGCAGTTTCGCAACCTGGGTAGGACGCATCAAGGTGAACCACTGCCTGAACCACTTGCGACGCCAGAAGGGCCGGTCATTCGTCGATCTGGAAGAACCCGGTCTGGAAGCCCACAAGGCCCTGCATTCCCGCGCCTCGGCGGACGACGCGACCCGGGCCGCGGATACCCAGGCCGAAATCTCGGGGATTCTCCAGGAGATGCCCGAACCCCTCAGGGTGCCGTTGATCCTCCGGGACATGGACGACCTTTCCTACCAGGAAATTTCCGACCAGCTGGGCCTGGGCTTGTCCGCGGTCAAGATGAGGATCAAACGGGCCCGGGAATATTTCCGGGCCGCCTATGGCCAAGGGGATTCCGGTGCCCTCTAATCCCGGCCAGGACAGGGACCAGGGAAAGCCCATCGATGAGTTGAAGGACCATACCGTGGATCCCCATCCGGACCTGGGGGGTCGGGTCCGACGCAGCATCAACCGGCGTTCCCTGGCCGCCGACAGTCTGGATCTGTCGCTCAACGTGCTGGTCTGGACGGTCTGGGAGTACCTGCGGTCCCTGCTGGAATCGCTGCCCGGCAAAAATCGCCAAAAAGAGGAATGAGATGGAAAACGAATTTTCCCTTCAGTCGGCCTTGAACTCGGTGCTGGAATCGCTGACCGCTTCGGTGGCCGGATTCCTGCCCAAGGCCCTGACCGCCCTGGCGGTATTCCTGGTCGGATTCATCCTGGCCAAGATCGCCGCCAAGACCATCAAGACCGTGTTCGAGAAACTGCGCCTGAACGACCTGCTCCAGCGGATCGGTCTGACCGAAACCCTGGAGAGGTTCGGCCTGCAGGAAACGCCCGGCTATCTCTTGTCGCGGCTGGTCTACTACCTGATCCTGGCCCTGTTCATCCAGAGCGCGGCAGAGTCGGTCGGTCTGGCCGCAGTGGCCGACGCCATGACGGCCTTCTTCAACTACCTGCCGAATCTGCTGGCGGCGGCGCTCATCCTGTTGATAGGGATGATCATCGCCCAGTTCGCCAGCGGGGCGGTGACCAGTTCGGCGCGGAATTCGGGCGTGGAGTTTGCCCCCATCCTAGGCCGGGCCGTGTCGTCCCTGATCGTTTTTTTGGCCGTACTGATGGCGGTGACCCAGTTGAAGATCGACACGGAGATCATCATGTCCGTGGTGCTGATCCTGTTGGCGGGCGGATCGCTGGCCCTGGCCCTGACCTTCGGCCTGGGGTCCCGCGACATCACCCGCAACCTCATCGCGGGATTTTACGCGCGGAAAATTTTCGAGCCCGGGGAAAAGATTGAGATCCACGGCCGGGAAGGCGTGCTGGCGGGCATCACGCCCGTGCATGCCCTGCTGGAGGAAGAGGGACGGATGACCACCATCCCCAACAGCGTCTTCCTGGAGGAAGCGGTCCGGCAATAGGCAGCGCCCCCGGTCATGTGGTTCAACGGGCGGTCCCCAGGGTGGGCCGCCCGTTTGGTTTTCGTCTAATGGTTCTTTACCGCCGCGACGAATTTCTCCTCGGCCAGCAGGTTCATGAGTGCAAAATCGAACGCCATCCGAAAAATTCCCGCGCTGTGTTCATTCTGCTTCTTGAAGCCTGCCGTGCCGCCTCTGAAAAGAGCGGTTCCGGTGGCCGGGTCGTGGAGCTCCCAGGTGACTTCGATGTAGGCCTGGTGGTAGCCGCCCGCTTCGGAAAAGGAATTGATCTCCAGGGTCATGACGGTGCCCCGCAACTCGAGGGCCGGTTCCCCTGTGGTTGATTTTTTCACGCCCCCGTCCTGCCAGGGCACGGTCCGGTAGCCGGATTCACCGAGCATGTCGATGACGTCGTCATTCATGTCCGGGGTATCCGCGGAAAAATTCGGGCCCCAGCTGTAGTCGTAGGATCGCGACTTGCCTGCGCCTTCGAAGGCGCTGCCCAGACGCGCCCCGGGTTCGATGTTGATGAATATCCCGGGAAAAGTGAGGGGCGGCAGGGATTGGCCGTCCACCAGGATCGGCTCTTCGGTGGGGGTGGAGACCCTGGGCCCGGGCGTGGTGGAGGAGCATCCTGCCAGGACGGCAATGATGAGGGCAATTTCCAAAATGAAAAGGGACCGCGGACGGAACATTCTGACGACTCCCCTGTTTTCGGTGACAGCGACAGCAGGCCGGACGTTCTTGGAGGCTGTTGGGCCGGGTGTTATCTTCCAGATTAAACCTCAAACTCCCGGGAGACGCCATGAAATCCGTCCCGTTGTTTCTTGCTGTCCTGGCCGTATTTTTGGTGCCCACAGGTGCGGCCGCCGGCCCGGCCTTCGAGGACCTTTTCCATGACGAGACCCTGCGCATCGATTACCACCACACCGGCAACGCGGCCGAGGAGTTCGTGTCCCTGGACCAGCTATGGCGTCAGGGTACGTGGGCCGGCAGCCGGAAGCATCTGATCGACGACCTGGACCTGGGCGTCGCCTACGCCAAGATCTACGACACGGCCAGCGCCGAACTGATCTGGTCCAAGGGGTTCTCGTCCTATTTCGGAGAGTGGCAGACCACCGGTCCAGCGGGCGAAGGTGTCATGCGGACCTACCACGAGTCGGTGCTGGCTCCCCTGCCCAGGGCGCCCGTGGAATTCGCCCTGGAGTCGCGCGACGCCAAAGGTGAGCTGAATGAATTTTTCCGGACGGCCATCGATCCGAACAGCTGGGAGGTGCGTCGCGATCCGCCGCCTGCCGGCATCATCACCGTCGAGGGGGCCATCGAAGGCGACCCCCACGGGTGCGTGGACGTCGCCATCGTGGGCGAGGGGTACACCGCGGACGAGGTCGAAAAATTCAGGGCGGACGTCCAGAGGTTTTCCGACCTCATGGTCGGACACGAGCCCTATTTTTCGCACCGCCACCGAATCAATGTGCGCGGCGTGCTGCTGCCCTCGCAGGAATCCGGGTGCGACGAACCCAGCCGCGGGGTCCACAGGCGCACCGCCCTGGGTTGCACCTTCGATTCACTGGGGTCGGAGCGCTACATGCTGACCGAAGACAACCGGGCCATGCGGGACATCGCCCAGGCCGTGCCTTACGACGTCCTGTATATCATGGTCAACCACGAGCGGTACGGGGGCGGCGGTATCTACAACCTGTTCTGCACCTTCACCAGCGACAACCAGTGGAGCGAGTACGTGTTCCTTCACGAATTCGGCCACAGTTTCGCCGGGCTGGCCGACGAGTACTACACCTCGAATGTGGCCTACACCGATTTCTACCCGCCGGGACAGGAGCCGAGCGACCGCAACATCACCGCCCTGCTGGACCCCGCGAACCTGAAGTGGGCCGACCTGGCCACCGGCGGCGATCTGCCGACCGAATGGAACAAGGCCACCTACGACGCCATGGACCTGGCCTACCAGGCTAGGCGCGGCGACATCAACAGGCGGATCGGGGAACTCATGCGCAGCGGGGCCCCGGAAGAGGAAATCGCGGTGCTGAAGGCCGAGGGTGAGCAACTGTCCTGGGACCACCAGCAGGAAGTCGACGCCTGGTTCGCCGCCAATCCCGCCGCAGACATCGTCGGCGCATTCGAAGGGGCGGGCTACAGTGCCGAAGGGCTGTTTCGTTCCCAGCTCGACTGCATCATGTTCACCAAAGGTGTCAAGCCCTTCTGTGCGGCCTGCTCGAGCGGCCTCGTGGAAATCATCGAGAAGTACGGGGAATAGGTGATGTCACGGCGACTCCTCGACGTTTGCGGGTCCCTGGGGGCGGCGATAGTCCTACTCTCCTTGAGCCTGTTTTTCATGACCGGCTGCGGTGAGAAGAGCGTATCGACTACCACGCCGCCGCCGATCCCGGCCGGCAGGGTCGTCATCGACGGCGAACCGGACAGCCTGGACCCTCCCTGGAGCCTGGCCCGTCCCGACGGGACGACGCTCGAGGGCCGGGGCGACACCACCCTGGCCGGCGCCGGTCTTGGCGAGTATGTGATCACCTGGCAGCCCGTACCGGAGTGGACCGCCCCTTTTTCCCGCCGGCGTGAACTGGCCGCGGGCGGGGAAATCCTGTTCGACGGGATCTACACCCATGAGAACCCCTTCCAGGGACTGGAATTCGGAACTGACGCCACCCTGGAAGTGGTGACCTGGAACATCGAGCATTTTCCCAAAAGCAATGCCGTCACGGTCGACCTCGTGGCGCGGGCGATCATGACTCTCGGTGTGGATATCCTGGCCCTGCAGGAAATCGAAAACCCGGACTACTTCCAGGACCTCGACGACAAACTGGCCGGCTGGACCGGTGTGCGCGCCAACAGCTCGAGTTACAACATCAATCTGGCCTATCTCTATCGGAACGACGGCGACTGGGTCGTCGATTCGGTTGCCGAGATCCTCACCGGGTATTCGAGGGAATTTCCCCGGCCGCCCTACGTGATGGAGGGGCGGTTCAAGGGCGTTTCGGTGGTGGTCATCAACAATCATTTCAAATGCTGCGGCGACAACTTCCTGGACGGGGACCCCTGGGACGAGGAGGTCCGGCGCCGCGATGCGAGCCTGCTGCTCGACCAGTATGTCCGCACCAACTACGCGGGCCGGAAAGTAATAGTGGTGGGCGATCTGAACGACAGCCTGACCGACAGTCCGGCCAGCAACGTGTTCCAGGTCTTCCTGGATGATCCCGCCACCTGGAAATTCGTGGACATGGAAATCGCCGAGGGACCGTCCACTGGCTGGTCCTTCCCGGGCTGGCCGAGCCACCTGGACCATCTCCTGATCACCGCGCCCCTGTTTTCGGCTTTTTCGGAACCCGCAGCCACCGTGGAGGTCCTGCCCCTTTATCAAGGATTCCCCGGGGGCTGGAGCGAGTACGACCGAAACATGAGCGATCATCTGCCGGTGGCCCTGAAGCTTGTCCCCTGACAAAATGAAAAAAGCCCCGCCTCTCCAAGAGGCGGGGCTTTTTTGTGGCGTTCAGCCGGGGTCACACCCGGACGGTCGGCACCAGATGAACGGGTTCCAGGTCCTTCTCCGGTTCTTCGGTCGTCGGACGGACCCGGACCGATTCGCCGATGTGGCGGTTCAGGACCGCGGCGATGGTCTCAGAGTTGATGGGTTTGGAGGCATGGTCGTCCATGCCCGCGGCCAGACTTCGCTCCCGGTCCGCGTCCATGGCGTGGGCCGTCAGCGCGATGATGGGAATCAACGGGTCCCGGGCGGGCGAATTTCCTGACCTAATCTGGCGGGTGGCTTCCAGACCGTCCATTTCCGGCATCTGCACATCCATGAGAATGGCGGCATAGTCCTTTTGGGCCACCGCCTCGAGCACCTCGTAGCCGTTGGTCACCACGTCGACTTCATAACCGACCTTGGCCAGCATCAGACAGGCGACCTTCTGGTTGATGGGATTGTCCTCGGCGAGAAGCACCAAGGGGTTGGGGTCGCCGGCCCCGTCACCCCGGTTTTCGACAACATTTTCCTGTTCGACCGTGGCCAGGCCCCGGGTCCTGAAATCCCTGTGGGATCCCTTTTCCGGAAGGCGTCCGGTTATTTCCCCCAGGGTGGCTTCCAGTTTTCCGTGGTGGACCGGGACCGTCAGATAGGAATACAGGCCGAATTCCTCGAGTTCCTCGCTGGGGACCATGCAACCCAGATCGCACAGCAGGATGATCTGTGGGATGTCCCCGCCGAGTTCCTTCCGGATCCGGTTGACGATGGCCTGGGCCGCCTTGCGACCCTTGTGGCTGCCCACCAGAACGGCGGAGAAGGGGCTTTCATCCTCGGCCGCCGCCTGCAGGCGGGGGGCGGCTCCATCGGGTTCGACGAGGACGCCCTTGTAACCCAGATAGGTCAGCTGCTCTTCCAGGCCGATCCGCAGTTCCCCATCGTCATGTACGATAAGGACACGATCGGAGCGGTGGGAGTTGCTGCGCGATCTCTCGGAGGGGAAACCCACCGTGAACCAGAAGGTGGCCCCTTCGCTCTGGATGCTTTCGACGCCGATTTCGCCGCCCATCAGGTCCAGCAGCTGCTTGACGATGGCCAGCCCCAGCCCGGTGCCGCCATACTGCCGCGTGATCGAGGCGTCGACCTGGGTGAAGGATCCGAAGATCCTTTCCAGACGGTCAGCCGGAATGCCCACGCCCGTGTCGGTAACCTCGAACTTGAGCGTGGCCCACGACTTGCGCTGGTTCTCCAGGGTGACCTGAACCTGGACTTGGCCCTCGTCGGTGAACTTGACGGCGTTGTTGGCCAGGTTGATGAGGATCTGGGTCAGTCGGCCCGGGTCGCCCCGCAGGGAACGCGGGACGTTGGCGGCGATCCGGCTGCGGAAGACCAGGCCCTTCTTGTCGGCCTTCAGGGCGAGCATGTCGGCCACTCGGTCCAGGACGTCGCAGGGGTCGAACTCTATTCTTTCGAGCTTGAGCTTGCCGGCCTCGATTTTCGAGAAATCCAGGATATCGTTGATGATCACCAGCAGGTTGGTGGCGCTGGAGTAGATCATCTCGCTGTAGTCCCGCTGGTCCGGGGTCAGGTCGGTGTCCAGCATGATTGAGGTCATGCCCAGGACGCCGTTCATGGGCGTCCGGATCTCGTGGCTCATGTTGGCCAGAAATTCGCTTTTGGCCCGGGTGGCGGCTTCGGCGTTGTCCCGGGCTTCGCGCAGTTCGTCCTCGATGCGCTTGCGCACCGAGATTTCCTGCTGGAGATGGGTGTTGGCCTGGGTAAGGTCCTCGGTCCGCTCCAGAACGCTATGCTCCAACACCTTGTTCTTCACGTCGAGCAGGCGCATTCGGTAACGGACGAATCCGTAGATCCCCCCGATGACCAGGATGACCATGCCCCCGATGAACCAGGCCTTGCGGTAGAACGGCGGCCTGATGGTCAGGACGACCGCCACGCCTTCTTCGTTCCAGACCCCATCGTTGTTGGACCCGCGCACGCGGAAGGTGTATTCCCCGGGAGGGAGATTCGTATAGGTCGCGTGGTTGCGGGTGCCGACCTCGTTCCATTCGTCCTCGAATCCCTCGAGCTTGTAGGCGAAGTTGTTCTTCTCGGGGGAGGCGAAGTGCAGGACGCTGAACTCGAACGACACCACATGGTCGCGATGGCTCAGCTCGATGTGGTCGGTTTCACTGATCGAACGGTCCAGGATCACGCGGCCATCGGGTCCTTCGCCGAGGGGCACGGGTTTGTTGAACAGCCGGAAATCGGTCAGGACCACCGGTGGAATGTAGGGGTTGTGACGGATGCTGTCGGGGTAGAAAACATTGAACCCGTTGATGCCGCCGAAATACATCCGACCGCTGCGGCCCAGATGCGAGGCGCCCATGTTGAATTCGTTGCCCTGCAGACCGTCGCGCCGCAGGTAGGTGTTGACCTCCTGGGTGTAGGGATCGAAGCGGGCCAATCCGTAGTTGGTGCTGACCCACAGGCCGCCCTGGTCGTCTTCCTGGATCCGGTAGATGGTGTTGTTGGGCAGCCCGTCCCGTTCGCTGAACCAGCGGCAGTCGCCGGAATCGGGGTCCAGGAGATTGAGGCCGGAAGAGGTGCCCAGCCAGATCCTGCTCTCGCTGTCCTGGAAGATGCTCAACACAACGTTGCTGCTCAGGCTGTTGCGGTCCTTGGGCAGATTTTCGAAGTGGCGGAATTCGTCATTGGCCGGGTCGTAGTAGGCCGCGCCATTGCCCCAGACACTCATCCAGAGGCGGTTCCGGTCGTCCAGGAGAAGGTCCCGGACGCTACCTTCGGGCAGGCCGCTCGGATCGGTCGGGTCATTCCGGATGGTGCTGAAGGTCCCGGTGGCGGGATCAAAACATTCCAGGGTGGTCATCGTCCCGAGCCAGACCTTGCCCTGGCCGTCTTCGGCGATGCTGAAGACCCGGTCGTCGTCGGGACCAGCGGGTGAACCGGGCTGGGGAGAAAAACGGTCGAAGATCCCGGTCCCGGGGTCGTACCGGTTCAGCGCGCCGTCCCTGGCGCCCAGCCAGATGTGCCCGGTCCGGTCCTCGAATATTTCGATGAAGGAATCGTAGCTGGGCTGATGCGGGTTGTCCGGATCGGCCCAGATCTGTTCGACGGTTCCCGTTTCCGGATCCAGGATATTCAGGCCGGCCTCGGTGACCGCCCAGACCTTGCCGCCGCGGGTTTCCCAGACCGACCACACGCAGGCGTGGCTCAGGCTGGAGGGATGGCCGGGTCGGTTGGCAATGTGGTAAAACTGCTTGGCCTTCGTGTCCAGCCGGTTGGCTCCGTTGCTGGTGCCGATCCAGATGACCCCGGTTCGGTCCATGGTGATGCCGTAGACCTCGTTGTCACTCAGGCTGGCCGGATCCTGGGGATTGTGGACCAATCGCCGGCAGTGGCCGGTCTGAGGGTCGAGCCGGTAGACTCCCTTGTGTTCCGAGCCGATCCAGAGGATCCCCTCGGGGTCCTCCAGCAGGGTACGGATCGACAGCACCGGCGGCACCGCAGCGGTGCCCGGGTCGACCACGTGGGAGGTGGACTTTTCGGTGATGGGATCAAATTGGCACAGCCCGGCGGTGGTCCCCACCCACAGGCGGCCGTCGCGCCCCTCGGTGATGGCCTGGACCATTCCCTGGACCAACGATTCGCCGTCCTCGGGCCGGTTCCGAAAGTGTTCCATGCGGCCGGTGGCCGGGGAATAGCGGGTCAGGCCCTTGCGTGTTCCGATCCAGATCAGTCCGCGCGAATCGATCAGCAGGCTCTGGACCTCGTCGTCGGGCAGGGAATTCGGCTCCTCCGGATCATGGGTCCAGGAAGTGATTGATTCGGTCGGGGGATGGAACCGGAGCAAGCCGTCGCCGATGGTGCCCAGCCACACATAACCGTGCCTGTCGATGGAGAGGGTCTTGACGTTGAAGTGTTCGAGGCTGCCGGGCTGGGCGGGGTCGTAGCGGTACGGGGTGAAGTTTTCGAGATTGCGGTTGAAGCGGTTGAACCCCCCGCCTTCGGTTCCGATCCAGAGGTCCCCGTTCGTGTCTTCGGCGATGGACCAGATATTCGGGTCGCTCAGGCTGAAGGGATCGTCGGGGTCGGATTTGTAGGAAATGATCTGACGGCCGTCGTACCGGTTCAGCCCGTCCTGGGTACCCATCCAGATGAATCCGCGGCTGTCCTGATAAGTGGAAATGATCGAACTCTGGGAAAGCCCGTCGGCCAGCATCAGCCGGTGGAACTTGATCGCCATTTCCGTGTCTGCGAAAGCCGACCCGAAATGACCGATGGTCCAGAGGAAAAGTACCAAATAGGCGAGTTGGTATTTTCTATTCATGGAACGGGGTCTCCGACACTTGGGCGCAAAGGCAAGCACCCGGTTCAAAAACCAGGGATGATATCGGAATAGTTATCGCCTAAGTCGGCAAGGACTTAAGTCCAGATTTTCAATACTTCAGGTGGGTTTATGGGGGTGTGGAAACCAATGGCGGCGCCAGGAGGCCCCCCAAGACCTCTATTCCGCTTTTTCCACGGCCCGGTCGACGAAAGCGCGCAATTCGTACATCTCATCCGCGGTCAGGCCCTGGCCGATCACCGCCGCGCCGTAGGCGAAGGCCATCAGAGCCAGGGCACTGGGAAAGGCGAAAAATCCCCAGGGGAACTCGTCCACGGTGGTCTGGGCCCAGCCGTACATCAGACCGGCAAGGCCGCATAGGCCCAGAAAAATGTAGATCGCCATGAATCCCGTCCAAACGTTGGGCGCGGGGCTGTAGCGCCCTGTCAGCAGGGTGCCGTCCGGACCGTCGACCAGCTCGAGATTCAGGAAGGGTGACAGCATGGAGCGCCGCTGGTGGGCCAGTTGAAGAAAGGCGTGGGAACCGACCACCTGGCCGGAGAGGGAAGCGCCCGGGGCCTCCAATTGCCTCTGCAGTTGGGCCAGGGCGGTGGAACCGTCTCCGGACACGGGAAGCCGGAATCGGGGGCGCATCCGCGGTCGCTGGGCCATCAGGACCTCCTCACAGCTCGGCCTGGCCAGGCCAGGCCTGGGCCACGGCCCGGCACAGTTCCAGCGGCCGGAAGGGCTTGGCCAGGAAACCGCGGGCCCCGGCGTCAGCCAGATTCTGGACCTCGTGGTTCGCCGTTGCTCCGGACATGATGAGCACGGGAACGGCGGGACGGATTTCCCTGAGGGCGTTGAAGACCTCAGGCCCGTTCATCCCGGGCATGATCATGTCCAGCAGGACCAGGTCGAAATCCCCGGGTGACCTGCGGAATCGTTCGAGACCTTCGCTGCTGTCGGTGTAGGTGGCGGTTTCGTACCCGTCCCGGTGGAGGATGGCCGACACCGTCTGGACGAGGATCTCTTCGTCGTCGATCACCAGGATGCGCCCGGTCCCGCCATTGGGCTGGGTTTCGGCCGCCTCGGCCGCATAGGTGGGCTTGGGACCCTGGGGCAGGCCAATCCGGAAGGTGGTGCCGGAGCCCGGGGAACTGGTGACCCGGATGCAGCCCTGGTGGCTGTTGATGGTCCCGTAGACCGCCGACAGGCCGAGGCCGGTTCCCTTGGTGGCCTGTTTGGTGGTGAAAAAAGGCTCGAAGATGGAATTCAGGGTTTCTTCGTCCATACCCTTGCCGTTGTCGCTCACGGAGATTTCGACGTAGGGTCCGGGTTCGAGGTACCCGGCCTGGCAGGCCTCGTGGCCGGCGGAGATTTCCAGATTGCAGGTGGCGAACACCAGGGCCCCACCTTCGGGCATGGCGTCGCGCGCGTTCACCCCCAGGTTCAACAGGGCGTTCTGGAGCTGGGAGGGATCCCCGGTGGTGTAGGGGGCTTCGGCGCCGAGTCTCGTTTCGATGAAGATCCGCTTGTCGATGGTGTGGGTCAGCAGCTGGGCCACTTCGCGGATCAACAGGTGCAGGTCCACGGGCTTGGATTCGAATTTCCCCTTGCGAGCGAAGGCCAGCAGCTGGGCGGTCAGGTCCGAGGCCCGCCTGGCCGAGGTGAGGATGTTGGCGGTGGCGGTGTCCAACTCCGAGTCGTCCACGGCCTGATCGCGAATCAGTTCGGTCCAGCCGATGATGCCGGTCAGCTGATTGTTGAAATCGTGGGCCACGCCGCCGGCCAGGGTCCCGACCGCCTGGAGTTTTTCCGACTGGCGCAGCCGCTCCTCCATCCGCTTGCGGTCGTCGACGTCGCGGACCACCGCCAGGATCCGGTCCTCACCGCCGATTTCCGTCAGGCGCAGGGCAACTTCACACCAGAATCTATGCCCGCCCTTGCGCCGGGACAGCCATTCAAATACTTGGGGCCCCTCTTCCACCGCCTTTTTCATATGCCGCTGGGCGTCTTCGAGGGCAAAAGGCGGATCACCCGTTATGATGACCTCGAAGGAGGAGGCATCCAGTTCCTTGCGGGTGAAACCGAAGATCTCGAGCATCCGGTCGTTCACGTCCAGGATCTCGCCGGTGGCCGCGTCGTGGATGAAGATGGCGTCGGTGGAGGTGTTGAAGATCTCGCGGTAGTTCTGCTCGCTGGTGTGGGCGCGGACCAGGCTCTCGTTCAGGCCCAGGGTCAGCAGGCGCATGATCACCGCACAGCTCAACGTGATCAAAAACAGAATGACAATGTCGCCCGGTATCCAGGTGCCGTGGTACTTGTTGGTGATTACGCCCTGGTATTCGAGGGTGCCGATGGTCAGGATGGACGCCAGGATCAGGATGGTCAGGCCGTAGAACAGGGGACGGCTCAGGACGATGCTGCCCAAGGCGATGATCACCGGCAGCATGACGATGGCGGCGTCGTGAATGCCGTCGCCGGTGACGACGCCCAGCAGGGATACCACCGTGAGCGTGGCCAGGGCCAGCAGGCTGGCCTGGCGGGGGTGGCCGCGTCGGTGAATCAACATGATCCCGGTGAAGCAGGCCGCGGAGGTCAACGAAAGTTTGAGGGCGGTTTCCCAGGGTATCAGGTAGGCCAGTATCGCTATGGAAATCGAGCCGAGCAGGACAGCCCCGAAAATGGCGTTCAGCGTCCGCTTGATGCGGGCGGGATCCTCGAAGACGAAGATTTGGGAAGTGATATCCCACCCCGGCCCTTTGCGGGTGGATCGATTCAGGCCCATGCGGATCTCCTGGAGGCGGTAACCGGTCGATCGGGTAAGAGGGGAACTCCCATCTGTTCAGTGGGCTCATGATAGCGCATTTTCGGCAGTTTGTCCCAATTTTCAAGCCGGCGAAGGCCCCGGCGGTTGTCCGGCCCCCGTCCGGGTGCTATCATTTCGAACCTCATGAATGCCTGCACCCGTCTCCACAAAGGATCGCGCATGTCGGACCACAAAATCTCCTCTCTGCTGGCCGGCCGGGTTCCGGTGGGCGACCTGGTCACGGTCAAGGGCTGGGTACGGACCCGCCGCGACTCCAAGGCGGGCCTGAGTTTCATCCAGGTGCATGACGGCACCTGCTTCGACCCCATCCAGGTGGTGGCCCAGAGTGACCTGCCCAATTACGTCGACGAGATCCAGAAACTGAGTGCCGGCTGCGCGGTGATCTGCACCGGCGAACTGGCCGCCTCCCAGGGCAAGGGCCAGTCGGTGGAGATCCAGGCCTCCGGCATCGAGGTAGTCGGCTGGGTCGAGGATCCCGAGTCCTATCCCGTCCAGGCCAAGCGGCACAGCTTCGAATTCCTGCGCGAGGTGGCCCATCTGCGGCCGCGCACCAACACCTTCGGCGCGGTGGCGCGGGTGCGCAACTGCCTCGCCCAGGCGACGCACCGGTTTTTCCACGAGAACTCGTTCTACTGGATCCACACGCCCATCATCACCACCAGCGATGCCGAAGGGGCGGGCGAGGCCTTCCGCATCTCCACCCTCGATCTGGCCAATCCGCCGCGCACCGCTGACGGCGGCATCGATTTCGGCGAGGACTTCTTCGGGCGGGAAACTTTCCTGACGGTTTCCGGCCAGCTCAACGTCGAGTGTTTCAGCAACGCCCTGACCCGGGTCTACACCTTCGGGCCGACCTTCCGGGCGGAAAACTCGAACACCAGCCGGCACCTGTCGGAGTTCTGGATGATCGAACCCGAAATCGCGTTCGCCGACCTGAACGATGACGCGGACCTGGCCGAAGAGTACCTGCGCTACATCTTCAAGGCGGCCCTGGACGAGCATCCCGACGACATGGCGTTTTTTGCCCAACACATCGAGAAGGACGCCGTCACGCGCCTGGAAAAATTCGTCGACAGCAGCTTCGAGCGGATGGACTACACCGACGCGGTCAAGGCCCTGGAAAAGGCTCCGCAAAAGTTCGAATTCCCGGTCAAGTGGGGCATGGATCTGCAGTCGGAGCACGAGCGCTACCTGTGCGAGGACCTGTGCCAGCGGCCCGTCGTGGTGATGAACTATCCCAAGGACATCAAGGCCTTTTACATGCGCCTGAACGACGACGGCAATACCGTGGCGGCCATGGACGTGCTGGCCCCGGGCATCGGCGAGATCATCGGCGGCAGCCAGCGCGAGGAACGCCTCGAGGTTCTGGACGCCCGCATCGAGGAAATGGGGCTGGAGAAGGAGGAGTACTGGTGGTACCGTGACCTGAGAAAGTACGGCACGGTGCCCCATGCGGGCTTCGGACTCGGTTTCGACCGGGCCGTGAACTATGTCACGGGGATCAAGAATATCCGGGACGTCATCCCTTTTCCGAGGGCTCCGAAACTCGCTGAATTCTAACGGACCATCGCCGGACGGAAGCCGGCGGGAGGATCTTCAGGAGAGAATCGATGGAATGGATCAAGGGCACCTACCGCATCAGCGACGAAAAGTCCGAGCTGGACCTGTTCTATGTCGCGCCGGCACTGCAGCAGTCCTACTGGGCGGCGGGCCGGCCCCAGGAGATCATCGAGGAGTCGATCCAAAACAGCCTGACCCTCGGCCTGTTCACCGAGGGAAGGCAGATCGGTTTCGCCCGGGCCGTCACCGACAAGTGCACCTTCGCCTGGGTCTGCGACGTGATGGTACACCCCGACTACCGGGGCGTGGGGCTGGGCAAGTGGCTGATGGACTGCCTGTCCGAACATCCGGACGTGGTGAACGTCAGCCAGCAGCTGTTGCGGACGCGCGACGCTCACGGCCTGTACGAACAGTACGGCTACAAGGTGTGCGACGCGATGGTCAAGAAGATGGACCGCAGCTAGGCTTTCGAGGCCGCCAGCGCCTCGTCACGGGTTTCGTAGACGTCGAAAATGTTCTCCAGCTGGGAAATGTAGAAGATGCTCAGCACACGTTCCTTCACGTTGCAGATCATCATGGTACCCTCGGCGGCCTTGATGGAATGGTACCCGGTGATCAGGATGCCCAGGCCGGTGGAGTTGATCCAGGGCACGCCGGACAAATCGAGAATGACCTTCTTGTAACCCCCCTCGACAACATCCGTGATTTCTCCCTTGAATTTGTCAAAATCCGGGCCGCCCATGATTTTGCCCGAGAGCTCCAGGACCATGACGTTGTCGTGGGGGTTCTGCTTGATCTTCATTCTCACTCCTCCAGTGGTGTGTACGCCGGTCTTCAGGAAAAAGCGTTGTAAAGCCGCCGTTTGATTTTCTTGGTTGGTGTCTTTTCGAATTCCTCGTAAAAGACCTTGAGCCGGGATATCTGGCTGAAGCCGGGAAGCCGGGTGTTCAGGGCCTGGCGGTTCTCCTCCATCATGGATTCGACCTGCTTGCCCTTGAGGCAGGCCCGGTCCACCGATTCGAGATCGGGGTAGACCAGGGCCATGAGTTTTCCGTCGTTCTCGAGGATGATGGACTCTTCCACACAGGGGAGATTGTTCAGCTGCGACTCGATCTCCTCGGGATAGACGTTTTGGCCCGAAGCGGTCAGGATCATGTTCTTCGAGCGGCCCGTCAAGTAAAGGAATCCGTTTTCGTCCAGGCGGCCCAGGTCGCCGGTCATCAGCCAGCCCTCGGGATTGATGGCCTCCGCCGTGGCCTCCTCGTCATTATAGTAGCCCAACATAAGGTTCTCGCCGCGAACCTGCACCTCTCCGATGCCCGTTTCGGGGTTGGCCTCGTTGATGCGGCATTCGAGGTAGGGGATGATCTTGCCCACGCTGCCAACCGGGGGTTCGCCGTCGAAAACGGTGTAGCTCATCAGGGGGCCGCACTCGGTCATCCCGTACCCGCAGGTCATGCGCAGCCCGATCTTGCGGAAAAACTGCTCGATATCCTTGTTGATGGCCGCCCCGCCGATGACCATCTCCTTGAATCGCCCGCCGAAAACCTCGTAGATCTGATCGTGTATCTTCTTGTACACCATCTTGTTGAGGCCGGGGACCTTGAGCAGCATCTTTATCTTGGGGGTTTCCAGAACGGGCTTGATCCGGTTGCGGAAAATCTTCTCGATGACCAGCGGCACCGACATCACGTACACCGGTTTGTATTTTTCGAATGCCGCCACCAGAACCTTGGGCGTGGGAATCTTTTCGACGTAGGTCACGTGGCAGCCGGCGGCCATGGGAGCCAGAAAATCGAAGGAGCAGCCGAAGGCATGGGCCAAAGGCAGGAACGAGACCACGTTGTCCCCGGGGTTCAAGTCGATGCTCTGCAGGAAATACATGATGTTGGCGATCAGCGAGTTGCCGGTCAGCATCACCCCCTTGGAAAACCCGGTAGTGCCCGAGGTGTAGACGATGGCCGCCATATCGTCGTTGGAAACCTCGGGGAACCGGACCTGGCGGCCGGTCAGCATGGCCTCATACCGCTGGCGGCTGCCGGTCTCGGCTTCGGCCACCATCTGGGTGAATTTCTTGTCCCGTTGCCAGCCCAGGGCGAAGTCGCTCAAATGAAAAATCCCCAGCAGGGAGTCCATCTTGTCCTCGTCGAGACGGTCGTGGATGGTGTCGGCCACGAACAGCAGCTTGCACTGGGAATGACGGACGATGTGCTCGATTTCCCCGCTCGTGAAATCCGGAAGGATGGGCACGATGACGGCCCCGCAGGTCACGGCGGCCAGATAGGTCACGCACCAGTTGGCGGAGTTGCGGCCGGCCAGCCCGATCCTGTCGCCTTTCTTCAGGCCGGCTTCGGCGATGATGTAGTGGAGCCTGAAGACCCGGTGGGCCACCTCACCATAGGTGATGGTTTCGCCATCCAGATCGCTGAAGCAGGGCACGTCCCAATGCTTGTTGATGGATCCGGCGATGGTCTCGACGAAGTTCTCCTGGAGCATATTTTTTTCCATTCGAATGGTCAGGTTTCAGGCCGCCGCCGCCGCCGACTGCGCGTGGGGGAGCCGCCACTATACCCGAGATGCCGCGCCGGGACAATATTGGGCTTCAGTGGTCATTTGCCGTCCGGGTCGTCCACGGGGCGCCACAAAGTCCGGGGATCGGGGAAAAACCGGGGCACCCGGCTGCGGTAGGCCTCGTATTCGGCCCCCAGGTCGTTGACGAGTTTGCGTTCCTCCAACTCGGTGCCGACCAGGGTATAGAGGAGAAAAATGCTGCGCCACACCAGGTTGACGTCGGTGTAGGGCAGGCAGAAGACCAGCAGGATGATGGTCCCGGTATACCAGGGGTGCCGGATGACGGCCAGGATCCCGGTGGTGTGGAAGACGGGTCGGCGGGTGGGCGAGCCGCGCAGGTAATCCAGGGCCTGGGTGAACCCCAGAAAGGAACGATTGTCATAACTGCGTGTTCCCATCCAGAACAGGAAGGCCGCTTCGGCCAGGCCCAGCCACCTGATCCAGGTCCACCAGCCGGTCCAGGCGAATAGGGTGACGGTCGGCAGGGAACGGATCCAGATCATCAGGACGGCCAGCGAAAGGGTGCTGAATACCACGTATATCAAACGGTGGAACACGTGGTAGCGGGGGAAAATCCGCTGGATGAATCCCCGCCAGCGATGGCTCACGAACCAGCTGTGGAAAAAACACCAGAGGGTGGTCCAGAGGGCGACGGAAATCAGGTGCGGGGCTGCCTGGGGCAAGGGGATTGTCTCCGTTGGGCTTTGGCCGTATGTTCAGGAAACTGTAATGATGCGGATCAGGGGGTAGGCACCGTTGAGGATCCCACGTATCCTGCTGCTCGATCAGCGTATCCATCTAAACACTCCTAATACAGCAATGCAATCCTCACCGGAATGTTTCCTTTGGCTTGAAATAAAATGAAGGGTTGAAACGATGAGTTCAGGGGCATTGAAGAAAGACGTGGCTGGCCTGGTGTTCAGGATCTTTCTGGGGGCCATATTGGCTACCGTCGCCGGTGGTGCGCTGGCCTGGGATCAGCCGTCGGAGTGGCCGCAGCTCGGCATGGTCAGCACGTGGCGGGAACTCGACACGGCCTTCTACCGGATCTACGAAGACGCGCCATTCGTGGACCAATCCCAGTTCCGCCTCGACCAGGCCAAGCAGTACGCCAGAACCCGCGAATTCACCGGCAAGGTGGACGGCATCACCCTGGAGAATTTCCTGGCCCTGAGTGAAAAGGACCAGGCCGACCGCCGGCGCGCCGCAGCTCGCGAGTTGAAATTCGTAGCGGACTTCCGCCAGCGGATCGAAACCCAGGTCCAGCGGACCAGGGCCAGTCAGGGTTCGGGCTGGGGGCAGGGTGTTTCCGACATGCGGACGGTCGGGGATTGCATCGGCAAACTCCGCAACGCCGTCAGCATCGACCCCTCCAATCCCTTCGCCTGGCATATGCTGGCCTATTTCACCAACATCGTCGGTGACCAGTCGCGCGCGGCGGCCGCCCTGCGCAGCGCCCAGGCGAACCTGGACCTGATTCCCGAAGACCAGCTGACCGATCTCCGCGCCGAGGTGGCCCTGGACCGGGCCTGGCTGCTGCGGGACCAGGGGGAATTCGAAGAAGCCAAGGCCAGTCTTCAGGCCGCAGTGGGTTTCGGTGCCAAGGGGACGTCGCCCCGCCTGCTGCAGGGCCTCATCGCCGCCCAGACCGGCGATATCCAGGCGGCCATCGAGATCGCCGACCACCTGCGCCAGGCCGAGGTGCGCTCCTTTCCGGCCAACCTCAGGGGCACCAGTTTCGCTCCCGAACTGGCCGATGTCTCGACGTGGCGCGTTCGGACGTCGAACTATCTTCGCAGCTGGATCCTGGCCCTGACCTGGCTCGAGGAAGGCAATACCGACATGGCCGCGGCGGCTTTCGGGACCTACTCCACCAACGACCAGTATCCCTACGCCAAGCATTTCTGGAACGACGCCGGGCGCATTTACGAAATGAGCGGCCGCCGTTCCCTGGCCCAGCAGGCCTGGAGCATGGCGCGGATCAACATCCCCTACATCGTCTACTTCGTCTACATGCCCTATGCGGCCGATGTGGGCATGCTCACCGGCCGGCCGGGGGCGATTCCCTTTTTCATGGGCTTCGATCTCTTCTACATGGCCGGCAGCCGGTTGGCCTACGCCGCCTCCGTCGTGGAGCAGGTGGCGGCCCTGGAAGACGAGTTCGAGCGGCAGGAACTGGCCAGCCGGGCGCTCGAGGGGCTGGATCTCCTGTTGCGGTCGGGGACCTATCCCGGCCAGGCCCAGGTCCTGAAGGGCCAGACCTATTACCTGATGGGTGATCTGGGATCGGCCCTGATCGAAGTGGAGTCCGCCCTGGATATCATGGAACAGATGGGGGACGAGGCCGGATTCGCCGCGGTTCTCCAGGGCCTGGCCAAGTCCGAGAGCGAGCTGGGGCCGACGGACGTCGCCAATTTCTACAGCCAGAGGGGATCATCGGGCGGCCGGTGGATCAAGCCGAAGAATCTCGATGCCGAGCTCGAGGGATTGCGTCAGGCCTATGGGGACGATCCCAGCGATGTGAACCGCCACGCCCTGGCCCGCTTCCTCATTCGCAACGGCGAGCCGGTCGAAGGCCGCGCTCTGGCCATGGGCCCCCTGAAGGGTCAGGAGCTGGGCCCGGACAACATCCTGCAGCTGTCCGGGGACGATCTGGCGCTGGTCCTGGAAGCGGACCGGGAAGAGGGCGAGGACGAACTGGCACTGGCCCTGGTGCGGGCCCTGGACGACGGGGCGGAAGACCCCTGGAATCACGCGGTCCTTTGGATCTATGCCGGGTTCATCTGTCTGGACGGCGGCGACATGGCCGAGGCCAGGATCGCGCTGGAAAGGGCGCAGGAACTCGATCCGGGCAACCACGCCCTGAAGATCCAGCTGGCCTTCATGGACAAGGCGAATGCCCAGGGCCAGTGACGGTCCCCGCTAGGAGCCGCCCAGACTGGCGCGCACCTGGTTCTCGACGCCGCCTGCGATGACCACCTCCTGTACCGGTTTACCCAATGGGGTGAACCGGTACTCTTTTTCCCGCCAGGTGATCGCCGAGCGGGCGAAGTCCATCTTCAACTCGTCTTCGGCGACGATGGTTTTCTGGTCGGCCCGGCCAGAGAAGTGGGCCTTCATGGCGTCCGAAAGTTCGGGGCACTCCACGCAGATGAACCCGTTATTGATGGCATTGCGCAGGTAGGTCTGCGAGTAGCTGCCGGCGATGACCAGCTTGATGCCCGCTGCCTGCAGGGCCGTGGCCGCCTGCTCGCGGCTGCTGCCGGTGCCGAAGTTGTAGCCGGCGACCAGGATGTCTCCCTCTTGCACGAGCCCCGCGAAGGCGGGGTCGTAGTTCTCCATGACCACTTCGGCCATCTTCTGGGGGGTGACATCTTCGCGGTAGGTCCAGTCCTTGCTGTAGATGCCGTCGGTGTTGAGGTTGTCTGTGGGCAGGAAGATCACCCGGCCGGTGAGGCCGGCGGGGAACCCATCGAGGATCTTGACGGGCGCGGCTTCGACCGCTGCGGGGGCGAATTCCCGGAAGGACCGTTCTGGCACCCCGGCCTTGAGATCCAGGTCCCGGGGGCCGGTGATGTAGCCGGCCAGCGCGCTGGCGGTCACCACGGCGGGGCTGGCCAGGTAGGCCTCGGCGTCGCGGCTGCCCATGCGGCCGCGGAAGTTGCGGTTGGTGGCCGAGATGCCGACCTCGCCCTCTTCCAGCAGACCCACGCCCAGGCCGATGCAGGGGCCGCAGCCGGGAGGCAGCGGCTTGGCGCCGGCATTGAGCAGCTTCTGCCAGGCGCCGCTGGCGGTGGCCTGGTCTTCGATGGGCTGGCTCGCCGCGGCGATGTAGAATTCCACCCCGTCGGCCACCTTGCCGCCACTGACGGCGGCAGCGGCCTGCTCGATGTCGCTCAAACGGCTGTTGGTGCAGGACACCAGGTAGGCCTTGTGGATGGCCATCTTCTTTGCGTCCATCTCCGCCAGCGAGGTCATCACCTGCAGTGAGTGGGGACCACTGACGTGGGGGGTGACCTGGGCCAGTTCGAGGTTGATCTCCGCGGCGTAGACCGCGTCGGGGTCGGAGGCGGGCGGGTCGTTTTTCCAGCCTTGGATTTCTTCTTTCGAGATCCGGTCGGTGATCCCGCTTTCCGCCAGCCAGATCTGCCGGTCGAGCATGAACTCGACCGTCACCTCGTCCACGGGGAACCAGCCGGCCAGCGCGCCCCATTCGGTGGTCATGTTGGCGATCGTCAGGCGCTCCTCCATGGAAAGACCCGCGATGCCGGTGCCGCTGAACTCGATCACGGCGTTGAGCACCTCGCCCTGGTTGTACAGGCCGCAAAGAGTGATGATGACGTCCTTGCCCGTCACACCGGGCTGCATTTTGCCGTTCAGGTTCACCTTGATGGTGCGGGGAATCTGCCACCACACGGTGCCGATGGCCCACAGGGCGGCCGCGTCGGTGCGCACCACCGGGGTGCCCAGCGCACCCACCCCGCCGTAGGTGTTGCTGTGGCTGTCGCTGGCCACACAGAAGCCGCCGGGCTTCACGTAACCCTCTTCGATCATGATCTGGTGGCCGATGCCCCGCCCGGCCGGGTAGGCGGTCAC
>CBDTUS010000024.1:0-29071 GCA_965363725.1 uncultured bacterium
GGCCAATTTCACGCCGCCGGGAGCGGGCGATTCCCAGAACCCCTTGCCGCTGGGCCGCAACACGGGCCTGGATCCCGCCGCCTACCTTCCCGCCTCCCTGGGGGATCCCACCTTCGAGGGTCTGGACGCCGCCATGCGGGATTTCGTGGACGCCGACCCCACCGGGCAGTTCGTCACCCGGCCTCCGTTGCGCAATTCCCAGGGCGTCGTGATTCCCGG
The DNA here is from genome assembly GCA_965363725.1 of uncultured bacterium. GTDB lineage: Bacteria > Krumholzibacteriota > Krumholzibacteriia > LZORAL124-64-63 > LZORAL124-64-63 > JAGLCY01. The sequence continues at coordinate 220 of CBDTUS010000024.1, forward strand.
CCGGGAAGCGCTCATCCCCTGGGAAGCCTGGCCCACTGTCCTGGACACCTTCTTCGCCGTCACCGGACGCGCCGAGGCGCCCGCCGTGGTGAGCAAGCGTGCCATCGGGTACTACCACTATCTCGACAGCGAGGTGCACGACGGATTCCGCACCTTCTACTCGGTCGTCGCGGCGGACCACGCCCTGGCGTGGGACCAGGACACCGAATCCTGGGTGCCGGCCGGCTACGGGGTCCAGGTGGATCCCGGCAACAATTTCCAGATCACCATGCCCGCGCCCCTCGGCCAAACCGTTGAAGAGCGCGAAAAAATGGGCGCCAACATCTACGTCTTCCCCAACCCCGCCACCCGCGAAGCCCTGGCCGAATTCCAGAAGCAACCCGCCTCGGCCAACGATCCCACCGGCGAACGGGTCATGTTCACCAACCTGCCGGCCGCCCACAACACCATCACCATCCTGACGGCCAGCGGCGACGTGGTGGAAACGCTCAGCCACGACGGCCTCGGCGGCGGCAGCATTTCCTGGAATCTGGTCTCGCGCAACGGCCAGGAAGTGGTCAGCGGAATCTACCTGTACATCGTGAAATCGGACGACAGCCGGTTCGAGGATTTTCAGGGGCGGTTCGTGATCATCCGGTGACCCGGATCGTGGAAAGTCTACCATTTGAGTAGTCTGAAACTCTTTTGACCCCACTGCGTTGTGTCCCTAGATTCATTTACTGGTGGCCGGGATTTCGCTCCTCGACCGGATTTCGGTGACCCTGAAGAAGATTCGTCCTCTTTCCAGGGATTGTGTCCCACCATGCTGATCGCTCAATCCCGGCAGGCCCTGATCCTGACCCTGGGACTGCTGCTCGCCCTGGGCAGTGCGATGCCCGATGCCGCCCTGTGCGAGGCGGACGATGATTTCCGCGAGGAGGAATTCATCCGGCCCGACGGGATCCACGTCCTGGACGGTTCCTATGTCCTGAACGTGGGCGAGCTGCACGTCAACATCACCAACCACGGACTCATCGGATCCCAATTCACCGAATTCTTTCCTTTCAGCGGGGCGCCTTCGGGCGAATGGCCAGGCGGGTCGGGTCACGAGTACCTGTGGGGGGCCGGGTTGTGGATCGGAGGCAAGATCAACGGTCAACCGGCCGTGTCGACCGGCCAGCCCGAGCGGGAACTGAGGCCTGGATCCGGCCTGTTCGACACCATCTACGAGGCCAAAAACGGCCGGGTGATCAGGCCCTGGCCCGCGGACAGACCCACCGGGAACCGGCTGCCCCATCCCCAGGCGGATGACGACAACGACGGTGAATATGACGAGGATTTTCTCAACGGCTACGATGACGACCACGACGGCCAGACCGACGAGGATTTCGGCCAGCTCGGCGACCAGATGTTCACCTGCACCATGAAGGACAACACCGCGCTGTCGCGCGAGATCTACCCCGAGCACAACCCTCTCAACGTGACGGTTGTCCAGCGGGCCGCCTCCTGGTACGAGGATGATCTCGAGAACATGGTCATCTTCGACTACGAGATCTACAACCACGATTACAGGACCATGGACGACCTTTACCTGGGGTTCTATGTGGACTGCGACATCCAGCGTCGCGGCGAGACCTCCGTCGGACACGATGACCTGGCTGGATTCTACAACGGCGCGATCCGCAGCAGCGACGGCGCCTGGCAGAGAATTGAACTGGCCTGGATGCGAGACGCCGACCCCACGAACCCCCTGCCCGGCTGGATCGGCACCATCCTCCTGGAGCACAAGACCGATTTCAGCCAGACCATCGCACCCCACCGGACCAAGGTCCGTTCCTTCCAGATCTTCGCCACCAACGCTCGCGTCAATCAGGACGGCGAACCCCGATCGGACGTCGACCGGTACGAAATGATGGCGCGCGACCAGCACGATCGGGACCGGCGCCTGGATCAACCCGGTGACCTGAAATACCTGATATCCAGCGGGCCGTTCAGTTATTTCAAACCCGGCCAGAAACTCAACTACCGGCTGGCCATGGTCGTCGGCAACGGGCAGGCGGAAATGCTCGCCAACGCGGTCAAGGCCGTGGAGGTGGCGCGTGGCCGCTGGTACAACCTGGACAACAACTGGACCACGGGGTACGGCGGCAAGGAGACCAAGGTCTGCATCGGGGACCTGCCGAAATACCCAGGCGGCGGCGAGCCCCTCTACAACTATCGGTATGTGATGCCCGATGAAACCTGCGTCGGGAGCCATCCACGCATGTTCGTCTACGTGATCGGTCCGGACGGGATGTTCCAGGACGAGGACGGCCGCAAGTGCACCTACGTCAACGCGGACAACTGCGAGGAGTGTTTCCGTGCGGTGGGACAGGACTGCAACCTGGAAAACGAGTTGTGGGAAGTTCGCTCTTCCTACATCGACTGGAACCGCTACCCCAGCGCCCAGATCTTCACCGGCACCGGCGGCAGGGAAACCCGCGTGCCCTGGGTCCGCAGCCGTGAGAGGCCCCCCAGCCCGCCGAACATGCGCCTGGTGCCGGGCCACAAGCAGGTGGAAATATTCTGGGACGACCTGAGCGAGCACGAACCCGATTTCCTGCGGGACGTGATCGACTTCGAGGCCTACCAGATCTGGCGGGTGTCCAACTGGACGCGGCCGCCCGGCACCGACGTCAACCAGGGCCCGCAAACCGACCAGTGGGGCATGATCCAGGAGTACGACGTCGCCAATTTTATTCCGGCGGGCGTGGGGGATTCCTCGGTCCGCCTGCCGCTGGGGCGCAACACGGGGCTCGAGCCGGCCATCTATGTTCCCATCTGCCTCGCCGACCCCACTTTCGAGGGGCTGGCCGAAGCCATGGGGGATTTCGTCGAGGCCGACCCCACGGGACAGTTCGTCACCCGGCCGCCCCTGCGTGATTCCCAGGGCGCGGTGATTCCCGGCCGGGAAAGGCTCATCCCCTGGGAAACGTGGCCCACCGTCCTGGACACTTTTTTTTACGTCACGCCCCGCGCCGAGGCCCCGGGTGTGGTCGGCAAACGGGCCACCCGGTACTATCACCACCGGGACGGGGAGGTTCATGACGGCTTCCAGACCTTCTACTCCGTCGTGGCGACCGACCACGCCCTGGCCCGCCTGGACGACCAGTGGGTACCCGCCGGCGTGGGGTTGGCCACCGAACCGGGCAACAACTACAGCGTGACCATGCCGTCACCCCTGGCCCAGACCGCCGAAGAACGCGCCACCATGGGCGTCAACATCTTTGTCTATCCCAACCCCGCCACGCGTGAATCCCTGGCGGAGTTCCAGAAGCAGCCGCCGTCGGCCGGCGATCCCACGGGCGAGCGGATCATGTTCACCAACCTGCCGGCGGCCCACAACACCATCAGCATCTTCACCGCCAGCGGCGACCTGGTGGAAACGCTCCACCACGACGGTCTGGCGGGAACCGGCAGCACCTCGTGGAATCTGGTCTCGCGCAACGGTCAGGAAGTGGTCAGCGGGATCTACCTGTACATCGTGAAATCGGACGACGGCAGGTTCGAGGACTTCCAGGGGCGGTTCGTCCTCATTCGCTAGAGGGTTCCGTCTTTCCGGCCCACCCGGGCGATCTTGATGAGGTTGGTCGTTCCCTCCACGTGGAAGGGCAGTCCGGCGGTGATCACCACCGCATCACCCTTCTTCAGGTAACCGGCCTTGACCGCACCCTTGATCGCCGTCTCTTCCAACACATCACCTTTGGGGACATGGTCGGTCACCAGCGGCTCGGCGCCGAAGACCAGAGCCATCTCCTTGGCCGTCTTCGGCTCCGAGGTCATGGCCAGCAGGGATTGCCGCGGCCGGTGCCGGGCGACCAGGCGGGTGGTGCTGCCGCTCTTGGTGTAGGTGATGATGGCCGCCGCGTCGATGTCGTTGGCCATCTCCACCGCCGACAGGGCCACCGCAGCTTCGAAACTCATGGTTTCCACCGACTTGAATTTCTTGGTCCAGCCCTCGAAGTCGAAGGCCGATTCGGTTTCGGCCGCCACCCGGGTCATGACCTGGACCGCCTCGACCGGGAACGACCCCATGGCGGTTTCCTCCGACAGCATGATGGCGTCGGTGCCGTCGAGAATGGCGTTGGCTACGTCGGTCACCTCGGCCCGGGTGGGTCGGGGGTTGTCGACCATCGACTGGAGCATCTGGGTGGCGGTGATCACGGGCTTGGCTGCGGCATTGGTTTCGGCGATGATCATCTTCTGGGCCTGTGGGACCTTTTCCATGGGTATCTCCACTCCGAGGTCGCCTCGTGCGACCATGATCCCGCCGGCCTCCGCGATGATGTCGCCGATGTTGTCCAGGGCCTCGAACTTCTCGATCTTGGCGATGACCGGGGTGTCCTTGCCCGCCGCGGCGATGATTCGGTTGGCTTCGGTCACGTCGGCCGCGTCACGAACGAACGACAAGGCGATGTAGTCGACATCCTGGGCCAGGCCGAAATCCAGATCCGAGCGGTCCTTCGCCGAAAGAATGGGCGCATCGATGGTCCGCCCCGGCAGGTTGATTCCCTTGTGCGACCCCAGCTCGCCACCCTTGACCACCCGGCAGTCCACGTCGGTGCCGTCGGCCGACTCCACCGTCAGTTCCATCAGCCCGTCCGCCAGCATCAGGGTGTCGCCGGGCTTGACGATGGCCGGAAGTCCGGGATAGGTAAGTCCCACCTCTTCCTGGTCGCCCGGGACGTCGCGCTTGGTCAGCCTGAAGGAGGCCCCTTCTTTGAGATGGATGGGTCCTTGCCCCACCGGCCCGGTCCGGATCTTGGGCCCCGCCAGGTCCTGGAGGATCGCCACATGGCGTTTCTCCTCGGTGGCGATCCTGCGAATATTCCGGATCAACCCGGCGTGCTCGTCCTGGGTCCCGTGGGAAAAATTAAGGCGGCAGACATTCATGCCCGCCCGCATCAGCCGGCGGAGGATTTCCGGATCCCGGCTGGCCGGCCCGATGGTGCAGATGATCTTGGTCCTGTTCATGGCGTCCGTCCTCAGTCGAGAAAAAAGTCGGGGTAGAGTGGCGTGCCGGGAACCACTGCATACTTGTCGAAATCGGTGACACCCTCTTCGGCGAGGACTTCCTCGTCGGTCAAGAAGCGTCCCGTGCAGGCGCGGCTGTCACGGGTCAGCACCGCCCAGGCGGCATCCCCCACGATGGCGGGCTGGCGGCTGGCGGCGATCATTTTTTCCCCGCCCAGCAGGTTGCGCACCGCCGCCGTGGCGATGGCCGTTTTCGGCCACAGCGCGTTGAAGGCCACCCCCTGCTCGGCGAACTCGGCCGACAAGCCCAAAACCCACATGCTCATGGCGAACTTGGACAGGGTGTAGGCCGAGTGGCCGGCGAACCACTTGGCTTTCATGCTCAAGGGGGGGCTGATGTTCAGCACGTGGGGGTTTTCCGCCTTCAGCAGATGGGGCATGGCCGTCTGGATGGCCACGTAGCTGCCGCGCGCGTTGATGTCCTGCATGCGGTCGTACATCTTCATCGTCGTTTCCTGCAGCCCCGTCAAACCGAGGGCGCTGGCATTGTTGACGACAATGTCGAGACCGCCGAATTCGGCCACGCCCTGCGCGATGGCGTCGGCCACCTGGTCCTCGAACCGGATGTCCGTCTTGACGGCCAGGGCCCGCCCGCCCGCCTTTTCGATCTCCTCGGCGGCGGTGTGGATGGTGCCGGGAAGCTTGGCGTGGGCGGTCGTCGTTTTCGCCGCGACAATGATGTTGGCGCCGTCACGGGCGGCCCTCAGCGCGATCGCTTCGCCGATGCCCCGGCTGGCGCCGGTGATGAAGATGGTCTTTCCCTTCAGGGAGCGTTCCTGCGGCATGGCCCCGGGTCCTTTCCGGATGGTGGGATGGAAAATATTCCTGCCCGCCAGTAAGCCTCACCGCGCCGGGACATGTCAAGGGGCGCTCGGTCCGCTGCTGGTATATACTGGCTCCATCGGTAAACCCTGTTCCCGGCGGGAGGAAATCATGGACGCGAACACCTACATCCTCAAACGCGTCGGTTCGGCCAAGGCGATCGGCCTTGTCGTCGGCCTGGCCGCCTTCGTTTTCGTGCCTGTCGTCTGGCCGAACGAAAGCATCTGGCTGCGCGTCGGGCTTCTGATGTGGTACACGACCTTCGGCGCCTTCATCGGCGTCCTGGGCCTGTTCGACCGGCACCCCCTGTTCCATTTTCGCCTGCCCTTCTGGTTTCGCGGCATCGTGTTCGGGGCCTGGCTGAACCTGGTCCTGGCTTTTCTGATGCACGACAAGCTGGCGGTGCTCGTCCCTGAGATCGGCGGCATCCTGGCCGGTTTGAACAGCCCGTTCTGGATCGTCGCGGAAGGCGCCCTGGTGGGCCTGGTAATCGATGCCATCGCCACGAAATTCGCCGGCGAGGGGCTGCCGCCATCGCCTCCGAAACCCTGATTCAGGTGTTCCAGTTCACCACAATCGTGGTGGATGGGCACGGGACAGGGAGCCCAGGGGCAGGGACCGTCTGGGGTCTATCTTATTGTATTTCCTTGAGTTGGATGTTTCCCGAAGAGGCGGCACACCCCTTGCCTTATCGGGGTGACGATGCGACACCTCAAGCCAATACAAGGAGGCCCCAACATGTTGTTCAAACGCTCACTCCGATCCGGCACCGGCCTGATGGCCCTCGCCGCGGTTTTTTTGATGCTCATTCTCAGCCTGGGCGGCTGCTCCGACGAGACCATCTCGCCCACCTCACTGCCCCAGGAAAATGCACCCACGCTGCCCGATCCCGCGGCCATCACCTTCGACTTCAGTTTCTTTGACGGCGCCGCCGAAATGGAAAAAAGCGGCGACGGCCAGCACGCCAATTTCGTCAACGCCTATCTGCGCGCAGTCCTGCTCGGCGCCATGGCCGATCTGACCCTCTCGCCGCCCGTGGGCGCCTTCGCCGTGGCCCTGCACACGGTGCCCGTGGCCCAGGAAGACGGCGCCTGGATCTGGACCTACGACTGGCACGGCTACCGCTATCCCCTCCGCATCGCCCTGCGCGGCCTACCCGCCGGCGACCATGTGCAGTGGGAAATGCGCATCGGCCCCGGCGGCGTCGATCCGACCGCCCTGTGGTTCGAAGGCTCCACCAGTGGCGACGGTCAGCAGGGCCACTGGCTCTTCCATGACCTGGACGACCCCGCCCAGCCCATCTGCGGCGAGATCGCCTGGGGCGACGACGACGCCGGCCGCTTCCTGCAGTTCACCAGCCGTGAGATGGAAAGCAACGGCGACGTGCTGCGGTTCAACGAGGCCCATCCCTCCTACGCGATCACCTTCACCCCCGGCCCCGGCGAGGGCGAAGCGTTCATCCGCTGGAACGCCGACGGGACGGGCAGCCTGCAGGTTCCCGACTTCAACGGCGGACTGGAAGCCTGCTGGGACCAGTGGCAGGAGAACGTGGACTGCAACTGACCTGACCACCTGTCCACCTGGAATAAACAGCGGACCGCCGGTTGGCGGTCCGCTGTTTTTATGAAATTCTCCGACAGGACTGAACGGTAACCACGCTCCCGATCCTCAAGAGGGGTTACCATGACCGCCCGACTTCTGCATCAGAACCAGATCATCAATCCGATCCCGTTCCGCCACCCTGCGTTCGAGGTTTTCACGTGCCCGGTGGTGTCAAGGTAGACCTGGCTGTTGTTGTTCTGGACCTCGAGGAAGTTCGTGAAGTTGGCCACGAGCTCCCACTCCAGGGAGAACCGGCTGCTCAGCCGCACTTGCAAACCTGCGCCGGCGACTACCGCGGTACCCAGGGAGGTGGTGAGCCCGTCCCCGTCCGGACCTTCGAGGACCACGCCGCCCCCACCGAACCCCCCGCGCAGGAAGGGTTGCAGGGTGCGGCGTTCCCGGAACAGAACCGTGCCCGTGACCAGGAACTCGGTGTCGTAGAGTTTTTCCGGCACCCCTTCCAGATCGTGTCTGGTCACGGCCAATTGAAGACCCAGCAGGAACCGGCCGCCGAAGCGGTAGCCGAACAGGAACCCCCCGCCCCTGCCTTTCTCGATCACCGGGGCCGGCGGAAGGTCTTCCTGGCCGAACACATCCCACCGATCGCGTTCCCCCGAGTTACCCTGCACGCCCAGGTACCAGCGACGCAGCTTGACCTCTGCCTGGTCCTGGGCGGCGGCCGGACCACCGGCCGCCAGGACCGATGCCATGCAGATCAGGATGATCCACCGTTGCATCACGAGCCGTCTCCCCCGTCGTTTTTTCCCTGACCCAGCCCGTAGGCCTGGATCTTCTTGTGGAGGTTGGTCCGGTCGATGCCCAGCAACCGCGCAGCCTGCGACACGTTGCCGCCGGCCTCGGCGAGCGCCGCGGTGATGCAGCGTTTTTCAAAATCCTGGCGCGCGGCCACCAGACCTCCGACGGACATGACGGCGGCCGGTTCGCAGAGACCTGCCTCCAAGTTCGTGTCCGCTCGGTTGCCGGCGCTGCCGCCGGTCGGCAGATCCAGGCCCACGCCGCACCGTTTCAGATCCTCCGGCCCGATCACAGTACCGACACTCAATATCGCCAGCCGTTCGACGGCGTTACCCAACTCCCGGATGTTCCCGGGCCAGGGCAGCGATTCCAGAAGCTGCAGGACCTCCGGTGCAAACCCCCGCTGAGGCAGTCCGTTTTCGTCCAGGTAGGTTGCCAGGAAATGCTCGGCCAACAGCGAGATGTCTTCCCGCCGCTGGCGCAGCGGCGGAACGTGGACCGGCACCACGTTCAAACGGAAGTAGAGGTCCTCGCGAAACGCCCCGGTCTTCACCTCGGTCGGCAGGTCCTTGTTGGTGGCCGCCAGAACCCTCACGTCGACGTTCAGGGTCTCGTTGCCGCCCACCCGTTCGATCTCGCCCTCCTGCAGGGCGCGCAGCACCTTGGCCTGGGCCTTGAGGGACATGTCACCGATCTCGTCCAGGAAGAGCGTGCCCTTGTCCGCCTGCAGGAACTTGCCGTCGCGCGATTCGGTGGAACCCGTGTAGGCCCCCTTGACGGCGCCGAAAAGTTCGCTCTCTATCAACTCCTCCGGGATGGCCGCACAGTTGACCTTCACGAATGGCCCCCCGCTGCGGTCGCTGGCTTCGTGCACGGCGCGGGCCACCAGTTCCTTGCCAGTGCCGCTTTCCCCGGAGATCAGGATGCGCGCGCCCGTGGGCGCCACCTGTTCGATCTGTTCGCGAATTGCCTGGACCGGCGGCGACTCGCCCACCATCAGGTGGCGTTTCCGGTCACGGGCCCGCAGGGCGCGCACTTCCCGCCCCAGCGACTGCACCTTGAGGGCGTTGCGGATCGCCACCAGCAACCGCTCCTTGCTGATGGGCTTCTCCACGAAATCAAAGGCGCCGTGACGCGTGGCTTCCACCGCCGTGGCGATGGTGCCGTGGCCGGAAATCATGATCACCGGCACCTCGCGCCCGGTTTTCTTCAACTGCTGCAGGGTCTCGATGCCGTCGATGCCGGGAAGTTTGACGTCCAGCACAACGGCGTCCGGCCGGCCCTCGCGGAATCTGTCCAGGGCCTCTTCCCCCGTCGCCGCCACCGAGACCTCGAACCCCTCGGCTTCCAGCACCATCTTGAAGGTGCGGCGGATATTCTTCTCGTCGTCGACGATCAACACATGACGGCTCATGACGCTTCATCCTTTGGCGGGCCGACGGCCTCGCCGGTCGCTTGGGAGCCGACCGCAGTGAGCGGCAGGCTGACGGTGAAAGTGGTGCCCTGGCCGGGGGCGCTGGTCACGCGCACGGAGCCCCCGTGGCCCACGGCGATGCCCTGGACGATGGCCAATCCCAGGCCCATCCCGTCACCCTTGGTGGTGAAATCGGGTTCGAATATCCGTTCCAGGTTTTCGATCGGGATGCCCACACCCCGATCGACGACCTCGATGCGTGCCCCGGGTTCCGCCTTTTCCAACCTGAGGGTCACCTGTTCCGCGGAGCCCGCCTCCCGGCAGGCCGCCAAGCCATTGTCGATCAGGTTGACCAATGCACGCCGCAGCGCCCCGGCGTCGAACCACCCGGCCAGGTTTTCTGATTCGCACTCCAGCGCCAGGGTGTCGCCGTAGAGCTGGGCCAGGTCGTCCATGAGCGGGACCAGATCGTCCTGTTTCGGCTCCGGCCGGGGCAGGCGGGCGAACTCGCCGAACTCCCGCACCAGGCGGCGCAAACTATCCACCTCTTCGCCGACGATCTCGGCGCACTCCTCGAGTAGGGCGCGGTATTTCTCGTCATCGCCCCGGTAGTTGTCGCGGGTCTGCTGAACCGCCAGCAGGATGGGCGTCAGCGGATTCTTCACCTCGTGGGCCAAGGTGCGGGCCATGCCGCGCCAGGCGGCGGCGCGTTCGAGGCGGGCCAGGTCACGGCGCTGTTCCGCCAGGCGGCCGACCATGTCGTCGAAGGAGTGCACCAGTTCGCCCACCTCGCCGGGCCCGTCGGCTTCGACGCGGAATTCGAGATCGCCACCAGCCACACGCCGGGTCGCGCCCACGAGTTTTTCCAGGGGCTGCACCATCTGGCGTGTCCAGAGATGGCCCGCGAGAAGGGCCACCAGGATCAGCACGCCGTACACCAGCAGGAAGGGCGCCACGAAACTCAGCACCACCCGTCCCTGTTCCTTCCGCACGACCCGCAGCAGGCTCAGGCCCTCGGTGAGGTCGCCCGCCCGAGCCACCATGCCCGTGGGCAGGGGTTGGAGCACGACCGCCGGTGTTCGGTTTTCACGTACCGTGACCGTGGCCAGGAAATCCCCGAACCTTTGGGGCACCGCCGCCGTGGCCCCCTCGGGAACGGTCATATCTCCCGCCCGGGCCAAAAGGTCGGGGCGCCGCGCCACCACAACCGCCAGGGAGTCGGCGGGCTGAACACGGCCCAATACGTCGAGCAGCACCGCGTCGTCGGTGAAGGCACCTTCAGCAGCCCGCATCTTCAATTGCCCACGCAGTTCCTGAAGATGGGCGCGACTCTCGGCGAGACCAGACTCCAGCGCCGTTTCCAGAGGGTCGGCGATGGCCGGGCCGAAGCGCCGCTCCAGCAGGTCCCGCACCACCAGCGACAACGGCAACGTCGGCAGCAGGGCAACGATCAGGAAGGACACCGCCAGGCGCGTGCTAATCCGCTTCATCGCGTAGCTCCTTCCTGGTGAACCACCCCGACAGGATGACCTGGCCCCCGCGGTCGTCGCCGCCGCCCTTGTAGAAGAAACGGATCAGGCGTCCCAGGCTCACCGATGCCTCCTGCTGGTCCTGGCCTTCGCGCCGGGGCCGCTGGTCGCCGACGATCACGTCCTCGACACGGTCCTGTTCCGCCGGCGCGATGGGATGTACTTGCCAACCAACCCGCAGTTGGTAGCTCGCCTCGGGAAGCAGCCGGTTCACCGGAATCACCGGCAGAGCCTGCAGCTCCGACAGGTAGGCCTGCAGGTCGTCCAGATCCTGGAACCGTCGTTCCCGTCCATCGCTGCGAACCGAGAAAATTTCTTCCCAGAGATCGAAACCCAGCTGGAACGAAATGCTGTTTCCACCCACCACCTTCTGACGATCGTCGAGCAGCGCCAAGTCCAGATCCACCGCCGACACCAGCCCCGAGCGCATGGACTGGAGCAGCCTCTGACCGGGAAGGCCTTCGGTGACAAGACGGGCCACCACCAGATCGCCCACCCGGGCGGGGGTCACCTCGGTCACCCGGGCAAGATCTTCGGCGGCCGCGGCCGCACCGGCCGCCAGCCAACACCAGAGCAGGACTGCCGCCGTGCGCCGCATCAGAACGACCACCCGATGGAGGCGGTGACCTGGAAGCGTTGATCCACGGGGCGGTCGGTCAGGGGGAAGCCGACATCGAGGCCGATCCAGTCCAGCCACCAGACGCGCAGACGCAAACCGTAGCCCGCACCCGCCGAAACGCCACCGAAGGTCTGGCCGTCGAATTCGCCGGAGGACCCCGCATCCAGGAAGAACAATCCCGCCAGCTTGGTCCCTTTGTTGTCCCCCAGGATGCGGCTGCGGTATTCCAGGGAGCTGGACCAGAGCCAGGTGTCGCCCCCCGGGGCCGACAGCGAGTTGGTGGGAAAACCGCGCACGGTATACATGCCGCCCAGATACAGGCGGTCATAGAAGGCAGCGTTGGCGCCGACGACCGCGCCCCGCAGACGCAGGGCCAGGACCCCGCCCGGGCTGTTGAGGTAGCCGCGAAAATCAGCCTGCAGGCCGACGTGGCTTCGCGGTCCCTGGGCGATGGCCTGCCCCTTGAGCCGGCCCCAGATACCGGAAACCGGGGTTCCCGCGCGCTTTTCTGCCGAACGCGTGTCATGCTGGAAATCCAGGTGGGCGATGAGGCGACCGTCCTTGCCCAGATCGTCGCGGATGCCGGGGGGCAGATCGTCGCCGCTGATTTCATCGCCCTCCGAAACCGTGCCGTCGCCCGAATTGGTGTGGGCCGTCGAATGGTCTGCCGTATTGACGCCTTCAACATTCAAACCGAACTCGCCCAGCCAACGCGGGGAGAAACGGCGACCGTATACCGCGGCCAAGCCGCTGGTCGTCACCTGGTGGCGGTACTCCACCCCGTCGGCGAACCAGGGCCTGTCGGAGGAGATGGTGCTCAGCCGGGTGCCCCAGTAGTCGCGACCTGAACCCGCACGAGGCTGGGCGTATTTCAGGATCAAGCCGTTGTTCCGGAAACCAATTCGCCACTGTAGGTCCAGCAGGCCGCCGCGCCCCGTGGGGTTGTCGTAGGCGATCATGGCCGGCACCAGGTACCAGCCGTCCAGATTGGTGTTGCCGACGGCCCAGCGGAAGTCGAAGGAATGATCCTTCACCTCCAGCACCAGGACCAGCTGCCCACGGGTGGTGCCGGGCCGGGTGAAATAGTCGACTTCCTTGAACAGCCCACTGGCCCGCAGCTCCGCGACGCCCGCGATCAGCATCGCCTGATCGATGGGCTGGCCCGGACGCAGCGGCATGAACCGGTAGACCGTGGCCAGGGGCGTGCGTCCCGTACCCGTAATTTCGATGTCTTCGAGGATGAGCGTGCGCGGCGCGATAAAATCGACCGGCGATTCAGGGGGCGCGTTCTGGGCCGGGGAGGCCGGGGCAATCAAAAGGATCAGCAGCAGGATCCACACGCCAACGGCCAGGCGGCCGGATGGCCGATGCCTGGTTGTCGAAGCCTCCGTCGCTCGGTATGCGGGCTGCATGAATTCCTCCGGTCTTGTCATGACCGGGATATAGCAACGGCCGTTCCACAATCCCCGTCAGGGGCAGGAATGGACATGCCGCCTCTATGGTATTGTGTACGTGTAGGTTACCATGATCGAGGGACCGAGGAACCCCCGTCCCGCGGACCTGAATCTAGCCCAAGGTGTGAAATAACACAACAGTCAAGAAACCGACGGTGTTGTCGGATCACAACACCGCCGGTGGGCCGTCAGACTGCTCAGAGGTACCAGTTGAACTGGATGGAGATGATGCCCAGGCCCGCCATGTCGTCCTCCAGGCCCGAAGCGCCCTCCAGGTCGAAGCCGATGGCGTCCGCCGCCAGACCCAGAGCGAACTTTCGTCCCAGCTTCCATTCGTAACCGAGGCCGAACAGGCCGGCGCCCTTGTCCTCGAAGTGAACCAGCTTTCCGGTGTCGCGGCGCAGGATGTCGCCACCGCCGCCGCCAAAACCCATGCGCAGGAAAAAGCCGCTGCCGTCGGGCCACCAGGTGACCGTCAGGAAACCCGCGCCCAGGCCCCAGCTCTCCTCGTTGCGGTCGGTTCCGAAGCCGTACCCTTCCAGGCTCAGGGCGAAGGAGTTACTGAATGCGTACCCGATGCGCAGGCCGCCGGCGCCGCCGCTGAAGGGATCGTCGGTCAGGGTCTGTTTCCCGATCTGGGAGCTGTAACCGGCGCTGCCCCATCCGGCATTGAGGCCCAGGAAGAGCCCTTTGCGACCGCGGTCGCCACCGGCGAAAGCCGTCGTGGCGGTCATCACCATCGCCACCACCGCCACGGTGATCACGAATTTGGATATGACCCGCAGGAGCCCGATATCATTTCTCATCTTGATGCCTCCCAGTTTGCCGGCGGTGCCGACGCCAAGTGTCGGGACGTTTCAGGCAGGAAAGGCATGGATCGTGCCCCGTGTGCGCGGCGGGCCACAAGGCGGTCAACTTGATGAAAAAAAATGAATTACAAGAAAGGAGGGCGAAATCTGAAAACGGGAAAAACGTGGCGCGCCCACCACAGGTGCGCCGAATCGTCGCGAAGATTCACACCCGAACGGTTGGTTAACTCACCGTCTCGATCTCGTTGTAGACCGTATCGCGCAGAACCGGCCGCAACCCCACCCCCCGGATGAAATCCTGGATGTCGGTGACCGTCATGCCCTTGCCCGCCACGCCGCCGGCGGCGAAGGTCACGCGCTCATCGATCACGGTGCCGTCGAGGTCGTTGGCTCCGAACCTCAGGGCCAGCTGCGCGATTTCCCGGCCCAGCATCACCCAGTAGGCCTTGATGTGCGGGATGTTGTCCAGCAGCAGGCGGGACAGGGCGATCACCTTGAGCTTCGCCACCAGATCCGGGCCAGGCAAATGCGCGAACTTGGTGTTGTCCGGATGGAAGGCCAGGGGGATGAAGCACTGGAAGCCGCCCGTCAGGTCCTGTTGCTCCCGCAGCCGGACCAGATGATCGACCCAGTGCTCCGGCTCTTCGATGTGGCCGAACAGCATCGTGCAATTGGATTTCAGCCCGTGCTCGTGCACCATGCCGGCGACTTCGAGCCAGCGGTCCGAGCTCATCTTCTTGGAGGCGATCAGTTCGCGCACTTCTTCGTCGAAGATCTCGGCCCCGCCGCCGGGGCAGCTGTCCAGACCGGCCTCGCGCAGCACGGAAATCGTTTCGGGCACCGACAGCTTGGCCAGCTTGGCCAGGAAATCGATCTCCACCATGGTGAAGGCCTTCAGGTGCACGGTGGGGAAAGCATCCTTGAGCGCCTTGAGGATGTCCACGTAGACGGGGAATTTCCAGCGCGGATGCAGGCCACCCACGATGTGGAATTCCGTCACGTCCGAGGACCAGTCACGGCGGGCGATCTCGACGCACTCCTGCGGTGAATAGGACCAGGTCCCTTCGGCGTTGGGATCGTCGGCGTAGGCACACAGTTCGCAGCCCACGTAGCAGACATTGGTCGGGTTCAGGTGGCGGTTGATGTTGTAGTAGACGGCATCGCCGTGCAGCCGGGTGCGCATCTGGTGGGCCAGCAGGCCCAGGGCGGGCAGATCGTCGCTGGCGGCCAGCAAAAGTCCGTCTTCCGTGGTCAGGCGTTCGGCGGCGACCACTTTGGCCGCAATTTCGGCCAGGGGGTGATTGTCGGGCAACATTTATATCCTCATCCGGCGTTGGATGTGAGGGCTCATCGTTCATTCCGCTCAAATTTAATCGGTTTCAGCCGGTTCGCCACCGCTACGGGTCTCCTTCAGCACCCAGGCCAGACAAAACGCGGCCGTGGTCAGCCCCAAGCGCATCAGCGGTGATTTCCATCCGGCGGCCAACGTTGTTTCTCCCTTGTCGACAGGATACCCGCGCAGAACATAGCCCAAATATGCTTGGTTTGTCATGGCGACATCCTTTAACCTTCCCTCACCGGCAGACCCGCAGTTCCATCCCAACCAGGGGATCAGCTTGAACAACGACACCATGCCCGCGGCTCCGTCCGCCTTTTTGAAATCCGCCGCCAACTGGCAGCTGGTGTTCGTGCTGATCATGCTGGCGGCGGGATATCTGTCCATTGCCGTCAGCCAGATCGCCCTGGGCCTGGCACTGTTGGTCATGCTTTACCGTTGGATATTTCTCAAGGAGGCGCCGCCCGCCACCGGTCTGGAAAAGACCGCGGCCGTGCTCGCCGTGTGGGCCCTGGTGATGATTCCCTTTTCCACCCATTCCGCCCAATCACTGGTCTATTTCCGCCGCTTCTATCTGTTCACCGCGATCTGGGTCTGCGCCTCGACAGCCACCACCGAACGGCGGCGCCTGGCCATGCTGGGGTTCCTGCTCGCCGGGGCGATGAGCATCAGCATCTACGGTCAGATCCATCACGCCCAGCTGGCCGGGGGATTCTTGAGCCAGCGGATGGATGTGCTCTTCAACGCCATGACCAGCGGCGCTCTGCTGATGATGGCCATCATGGTGGCCGCCGGTTTCCTGATGGCACCCGGACTGGGCCGTCGCCTGAAGATCGTCGTGGGGATCGCCGTGCTGCCGGTGATCCTGGGCCTGGTGATGACCATGACCCGCAGCGCCCAGCTGGGCCTGCTGGCGGGCCTGGGTATCATACTCCTTTTGGTCAAGCCCAAGCTGTTCGGGCTCTTTGTCGGCCTGGTGCTGGTGGCCTCCGTGGTCCTGGCCTTCTACGGGGAGAACCTGATGTCGGCCCGCATGTGGAGCCGAATCAATCCCCAGTACATCATGGGCGGGGACAACACCGGCTCACGTTTGGAGATGTGGCGCGGGGGCCTCGAGATGGTGAAGGCCCACCCTATCACCGGCGTGGGCGACCGCGGGCTGGAGGAAATCGGCCCTGACTACTACACCAGCAAGTACGGTGTGTACCACGGCCACCTGCACAACAACCTCGTCCAGATGGCGGTGATCTGGGGCATTCCGGGCCTGATCTTCGGACAGGCCTTCCTCTTCGCAGGATTGTGGTATCTGTTCAAACGCTGGCGGGATCTGCGGCGTATTCCATCGGGAACCCGGGCGGCGCCCGCCCAGTTCGGCTGGGTGCTGGGCGCCATCGGGGCCTGGATCAGTTTCTATATCGCGGGATTTACCGAGTGGTATTTCGGCGACGCGGAATCGATGCTCATTTTCCTGGCCATCCTGGGGACCGCTTTGGGGCCAAGTCCCGCGCCACCGATCGAACGGACCGATTGACTACTGGATGTCGGCCCGGGCCGACAGGCGCAGCTGGGGCAGCAGGCTGACGTCGAAGACCTTTTTGTTTTCCATCTTGACCGCGCGAATCTCTTCCACCCCCATGCGGATGCCCGCCAGGGCCGCGGTGACTTCGAAATCATTGTAGCGGAATCCGAAATTGCGGAGTTTCTGCATGGAGGCGACCAGCTTGGTCTCGGCCTTCAGCAGGCGCTTGGCCGCCAGGTGTTCGTACCCTTCGCAGGCTTCGAGCAGGCCCATCCAGAAGGCTTCGTCGCGCCCCCTGGCCTCGGCCAGGCCCTCGGAGGACTGACGGACGGCTTCACGGTAATCTCGACGATTAAAGGCGCTGACGGTATTGTACAGGATGGTGTCCATTCCCAGGCTCTCCTTGCCGATCGCGAAGAGCCTGCGTCCTGATCACCAGGGGGTCAGCCGGCGGGCTCCTCGTCCACATCCATGTCTTCGCCCGCCAGGTCGAGGAAACGTTCCGCTTCCTCCTCGTAGGCGAACTTTTTCGTGTCTTCGATCCGGTCCAGGTACAGGATTCCGTCCAGGTGGTCGCATTCGTGCTGCATCACGACCGCGGGGAATCCCTCCAGGGAAAAATCGAGCTTTTCCCCTTTTTCGTTCCAGGCGGCGACCTTGATCGAGGCGGGTCGTTCGACCCAACCCCTCATGCCCGGCAGCGAGAGGCAGCCCTCGTACATGCCCAGGCGGTCGTCTTCGTCCAGGACCGTGATCTCGGGATTGATCAGGACCCGGATATTCTGCCGGCCGTCGTCGTCCACTTCGCCCCCGGTGATCACCAGCCGGACCGGATGGTGAACCTGGGGTGCGGCCAGTCCCACGCCGTGGTATTCGACCATCGTTTCGAACATGTCCCGGATGAGGCGCTGGACCTCGGGCCCGGTGATCTGATCCGGTGCGATGGGTTCGCATTTCTGGCGCAAAACGGGGTGGCCCATGCGGGCGACCTTCAAGATTGCCATGCGGCAAGCCTCCTGAAATCTGGACAGGGAAGGAGATGAACGCCTTCACCATAATCAAAATCCCTCGGGAAGACAAAACCGCGATGCAAAATTCCCGATGCAAAAAGGAAACCCATTCACAGGTCGTGCAGAAATAACATGGTTGGGCACCCAGAAGGCCTTCAGAGGCCCGATAAGGACCTTTTCGTAGATCAGGCCCCCCGGGGACCCGCGTCAGGGGACATGGCATATTGCACGAATATCGACCATCTTATCGGAGGCCAAGGGCAGGGTAGTTGAAATCTGACCAATCCCGCTCCTGGTATGATAGGGTTAAGCCAGCAACTCAATTCCGGAGAATTTCTGCATGGAGTCCAGCCCCGCCAAACCCCGGTTTTCCTTTCGGCAACTCGCCCTCCTGCTGGTTGTGATCCTGGGCCTGGGCTCGTCGGTGGGCTATTTCCTCCTCGGTGAAAAACCCCTGTCCCAGCTGACCCACAACGTATTCAACCGTATCGGGTTGTCCCAAGCGGACACCGAAACGCCGGGCCAATGGGGCCTGTACGAGGCCCCCCTGGATGAATCCCAGCTGTCGCCCGAACAGCGCCTGGAAATGCGTCGTCTGCGGAGCCTGGGCTATGCCGGCGGCACTGTGCCCGCTCATTCCAGTTCGGGCGTCACCCAGCACGATTCGGACACCGCTTCAAGAGGCCTGCGGTATTTCACCTCGGGCCACGAACCCGGGGCCTATCTGATGGAGCCCGACGGCCGGATCGTCCACTCCTGGCACCTGTCCTACGACCAGTTCATCCGGGACAGCGGCTTGCCCCCCGGTGATTTCCTGCCGGACCCCAACGGTGTCACCGCCTGCTGGCGCCGCGCCTACCTGCAGCCGGACGGCGGCCTGCTCGTCATTTTCGAGGGTCACGGCCTGGCCAGGATCGACCGGGATTCGCGCCTCGTCTGGGCCTATCCCGGCCCCTGCCACCACGACCTCGAGGTGGCCGGCGACGGCAGCATCCATATCCTGACCAGGGCACCCCGGATGGTCCCCGACATCCATCACGACAAACCGGTTCTGGTGGACTACATCACCCGCCTTTCGCCGACGGGCGAACCGCTGGGCGCCCTCAACCTGCTGGACGCCTTCGGTCAGTCGGAATTCGCCTCCTTCCTCGAAAATCTGCCCGACGGTGGCGATATATTTCATACCAACACTTTGGAGATCCTGGACGGACGGGCAGCTGATTTGTCCCCCGTTTTCCGCGAGGGGAACTACCTGATTTCCCTGCGCGAAACGGACGTGATCGCCATCGTGGATCCCCGCACCGAAAAAGTGGTCTGGGCCCTGAAGGGATCCTGGATCGCCCAGCATCAGCCGACCCTGCTGGAAGACGGGAACATCCTGCTTTTCGACAACCAGGGCCACGATGGGAGGTCGAAGGTGATCGAAATCGACCCCTCGACCCAGGAAGTCGTCTGGTCCTTCGAGGACAACCCGACTCATCCCCTGTATTCCAAGACCTGCGGCAGCTGCCAGCGGCTGCCCGGCGGCAACACCCTGATCACCGAGTCGGACAACGGCCGCGCTCTCGAAGTGAATCGGGAAGGAAAAATCGTCTGGGAATTCCGGAATCCCGAGCGCGCCGGGAAGGACCGGGAATTCATCGCGGCCATCATGGAAATGGTGATTCTTCCTGAGGATTACCGGCCCACCTGGCTTTCCGAGCCGCAGTGACAGCCTGACCCGGCTCGCCTGGGCGACCCATCCAGGAGATATCGACCCGCGGAATCCTTGACGCACCGGGACCCTCCCGGTAGATTGGCGCCGAACACGGTACGTTCGCCTGGCGATTCCACCTTTCCCATATCGACCCGTGGCGCGTCGATTCCAGGAGTCCCATGACCGACCTTGTGAAGTCTCCTCCGCCCGAGGCACCCCAGTCGGCACGCATTGCTTCCCTGGCGCTCAACGTTCTGATCCTGCTGGCCCTGCTCTATATCTTCCTGTTATCCATCGCGGTGTTCGGTGCGGCCTTCAAGATGCTGTTCAAGGAATCCGGCAAACACCTGATCGCCGATTCCGCCTCCCCGGTCATGGGGCTGATGATCGGTTTGCTGGCCACATCCCTGATCCAGAGTTCGTCGAGCACGACCTCCATCATCGTGGGGCTGGTCTCCGGCGGTGCGCTGTCGGTGCAGGCGGCCATCCCGATCATCATGGGCGCCAACATGGGCACCACCGTCACCAACACCCTGGTGGCGATGACGAGCATCAACCGGCGCTCGGAGTTCCAGCGGGCTTTCGCCGGGGCCACCATGCACGATTTTTTCAACCTGATGGCCATCGCCATCCTGTTTCCCCTCGAGCAGGCCACTCATTTCCTGCAAACAACGGCCACCTGGCTGAGCACGCAGCTCGTGGGAAGCGAGGGGACCGAGTTCCCCAACCCGATCAAGGCCGTCACCAAGCCCGTGGTCGCCAAGTTCCAGCATCTTCTGACCGACGACCTGGAACTGACCAAGGCCGTGGCCACCACCATCATGATCGTGGTAGCCTTGGCGGGCATCTTCTTCGCCCTGACCTTTCTGACCAAGCTCCTCAAGGGGCTGATCCTGAGCAAGGCGGAGAATTCCTTCACCAGCAAGCTTCGCGGCGGCGGCCTCGGGGCCATGGCCATGGGCGGCCTGGTTACCGTGGGAGTTCAGAGCAGTTCGATCACCACCAGCCTGATGGTGCCGTTGATCGGCGCCGGCATCGTGCCGCTGGAAATGGCGTTCGCGGCCACCCTGGGGGCCAACATCGGCACCACGGTCACGGCGCTGCTGGCCTCGCTGACCGGCACCCCGCAGGCCGTGACCGTGGCGTTGGTCCACCTGCTGTTCAATGTATCGGGGATTCTGGTTATCTACCCCATCAAGTCCATCCGACACATTCCCATCCGGCTGGCCCAGGGTCTGGCCCGCAAGACCGCAGACAGAAAGTACTTCGCGTTCCTCTACATGGTCGGCGTGTTCTTCATCATGCCGCTGGTTTTCGTGCTGATCGACAAGGCGCTTCGCGCGATCTGACCCACGGGAGGGTTTCATGAATTTCCGCTCGATACTGGACCTGTTCAGGGAAGACAACTGGAGCACCGACCTGGTCGACATGATCATGGAAATGCTCGACCTGGGCGCGAGCATGTACGAATACACCATCGGCGCGCTGGTGAACGGGGAACCCGATGACGACCCCCAGCAATTGCTTTACAACCGGGATATCCGGATCAACAAGCTGGAGCGCAAGATCCGCCGCCGGGTCGTTTCGCACCTGTCCGTGCAAGGATCCCGCGCCGAAGTGCCCTCCGCGCTGATCTTCATGAACGTGGTCAAGGACGCCGAGCGCATCGGCGACTACGTCAAGAACCTCCACGAGGTCATCGCCATGATGCCGGAGAACCCGGACCGCGCGTTCTACCAGGAACATCTCGGGGCTTCGGCGGCCACCATTTCGGAGCTCTTCATCCAGACCCGCGAAGCCTTCCTGGAAAGCGACGAGGAGCTGGCCGGCAAGGTCATCAAGACGGCCAAGGCCCAGGGCCGCCAATACGAGGATATGATCCGGAAGGTCACCACCAGCGACATGGGCACCCAGGACGCCGTTTGCCTCGTATTGGCTCTGCGCTTCTTCAAGCGGCTGGTGGCGCACATGAGCAACATCTGTTCGACGGTGGTCATGCCCGTGGATATGATCGATTTTTACGACGAATCCGAAAATTGAGGCCGATCCGGTCGGCTGCCCTTTTTCTGAAGGCCCCCTCCAGGGGCCTTTTTTTTGCCTTTTGGGATCTGGTACTTGAAAATTATGAAACCATTTTCGTATTCTTTTGTAGACCCAGTCAGTCACCCGGGTGAGGGAGAATTTCATGGATCTGTTTGATACGCTGGAAGAGCTGGCCCTGGCCAGCCGGCTCAAGAGGCTGAGCGACCGCCTGATGGCGGACATGGCTGAGATCTACCGCGAATCCAACACCGATTTCAAGCCCCGCTGGTTCACCGTCTTCATGGCCCTGGACCGGCAGGACAACCAGAACATCACCGAACTGGCCCGCCTGCTGGGCGTGTCCCACACCGCGGTCAACAAGATCGTCACCGACCTGGTCCGCCACGGAATGGTCGCCAAGACCAAGGACCCCGCAGACGAACGGCAGATGAAGATCTCGCTGACCAGCAAGGGCCGCGACACGCGCCGGGAACTGGACGAACTCTGGAATGGAGTCAAACGCGCCAACGCCGAGCTTCTCAAGGAGGCGGGCACCGACCTGCTGGGCGACCTCCGCAAGATCGAATCGGTACTGGACCGCCGGGACATGGGCAACCGGATGCGCCACTGGGTCGGCCTGCCCGAGCGGGCGGCGGTGCGCATCGTCGACTACCGGCCCGCCTACAAGAAACATTTCGCCGCGTTGAACTACCAATGGCTCGAAGAGGACTTCGCCATCGAGGACATCGACCGGCGCATGCTGGAAGACCCCAACGGTTCCATCCTGAAGCGGGGCGGAGCGATCATGTTCGCCCTGCACGGCGAAGACATCGTCGGCACCTGCGCCCTGGTCACGCGCGACGACGGCGACGTGGAACTGGTGAAGATGGCCGTCACACCGTCTTTCCGCGGACGGGGTATCGGTCGCCTGCTGACCCTGCAGGCCATCGACCGCGCCAAGGCCCTGGGAGCCCGCAAAATCGTGCTGGCCACCAGTCCACGCCTGCTGGTCGCCAATGTGCTCTACAAATCCCTCGGATTCCTGACCACTGAAGAGGGACCGGCCGAAGAGGCCGGGTTCGAACGCCCCTCCATTTCCATGGAACTGAGATTGGACCCCTGACTTCCGCTACCTGTCCGAGGAGGATATTCCCATGAACCGACGCTTGATGCCCACTATCCTGATGGTCCTGGTTACGGCGGGGCTGGTTGTGACCTCGGCCCCTGCCCAGGACGCCCCACAACCCCTGGCCCTGGATGACGCCATGCGAACCGCTGCCATTGACAGCATCCTGGCCGCCCTCGACGAGGTCTATGTTTTCCCGGAGGTTGCCGCCGAGATCGGTGAACTCGTCCGCAAGAACCTGGCCGACGGCCGCTACGACGAAGGTGGCGACGTCTCATTCTTTGCCGGCCTCCTGACAGAGGATCTGCAATCGGTCAGCCATGACAAACACCTTCACGTCGACTGGGCGCCACCCCGTCCCCAGCGCCAGGGCCAGGAACTCAGCGACGAGGAGATGGCCCAGCGGCAACTCGAACAAGCCAGGCGCGGCAACTTCGGTTTTCGCGAAGTCAAGCTGATGCCCGGCAACATCGCCTACATCAAGCTGGACGGTTTTTCCCACACGGGGCAGGCGGGGCCCACCGCCATCGCGGCCATGAATTTCGTGGGTTACGCCGACGCGGTCATCTTCGACCTGAGGGAGAACGGCGGGGGCAGCCCCAGCATGATCCAGCTGCTGACCAGTTATCTGGTGGACGAACGGACCCACCTGAACAGCTTCTATGTCCGCCAGAGCGACGAGACCAACCAGTTCTGGACCCATGAGTGGGTTCCCGGACCCACCCTGGCCGAAGCGCCCGTTTATGTCCTGACCAGCGGTCGCACTTTCTCCGCCGCCGAGGAATTCACCTACAACCTGAAGAATCTCGATCGCGCGACCATCGTCGGGGAAACCACCGGCGGAGGCGCCCACCCCGTGACCCGAGTGGAGTATCCGGAATTCCAGATCGGCATGTCCCTGCCTTTCGGGCGGGCGATCAATCCCATCTCCGAAACGAACTGGGAAGGCACGGGGGTCGAACCCCACCTGGCCGTCCCCGTCGAGGAAGCCCTCGACGTGGCCTACCTTGATGCCCTGGGCAAGCTGGCCGCAGAGGCCGAGGGAGACCAGCAAGCGGCCCTGAACTGGACCATCGCTGGCCTGGAGGCCGCCGCCGCCCCTGTCACCCTCGAACCGGCAGCCATGGAGCGATTCGCGGGCCAGTACGGACCGCGGCGGGTGTGGATCGAGGAAGATGCCCTGTGGTACGAGCGCGGCCAGAACGGCCGTTACCGGATGATCGCCATGGGCGGGGATTGGTTCATGTTCGAGGAGCTGGATTTTTTCCGGATCGAATTCGAGACCGACGACGGCGGCCAGACCGCCACCCTGGTAGGCCACTACGACAACGGGCACCAGGACCGGAACGAGAGGACGGGTCCCTAGGCGTCGCCCATCAGGGCGATCCTGAAGGGGAATAGCTTGGCCGCCAGCACCCCTTCCTTCACCACGGGGTCGTTCGCCATGATCAGGCGGGCGGCCTCCTCGTCCTCGGCTTCGAAGATCATCACGCCGAAGCTGGACGAATCGGTATTGGTGGTGCGTCCGGCCAGCTTGACCACACCCTTGACCTTCAGG
This sequence comes from uncultured bacterium, assembly GCA_965363725.1. Lineage (GTDB taxonomy): Bacteria > Krumholzibacteriota > Krumholzibacteriia > LZORAL124-64-63 > LZORAL124-64-63 > JAGLCY01. Next base: position 24,544 of record CBDTUS010000024.1, read on the forward strand.
TCCGACAGGTAGGCGAAGTGCCTTTCGATGATCTCGTTCTCGCGATCGGTCATACCGTCGCTGAGCATATCCGGCCGCACGGGCGTCAGTTTGTACAGGAATTGTTCTACGGATTCTCCTAGGCCGGCAAAATCAAACGTCGCCGATTCTCCTGTAGACAGTGAACGGGGAATCCTCCCCGATGTCCACCGGAAAGGGTTCGTAGTCCCGCCGAAACGACGCGTCGTTCCAGATCTGGATCACCGGCATCAGGTAGTTCAATTCCAGGTCGGGCCCCGCCAGTTCCTCGGTGCCCGGGTTGCGGTTGTTGCGCAGGAGAATGAAGTCGGGCCGGCGCGACAGGACCAACCTGCCATCGCCCTTCTCGTGGCCCATCTGCCCCTCGCCGAGGGACGGCATGGGTCGACTGGCGATCTCCCGGTCGTTGAGGCCCAGCATGTCGATGACCCTACCGCCCCAGGCGACCGAGAACGACCCCACCGGGCACAGGGCGAAGGTGGCACCGGGCGGGGCGATGTCGCGCATCTCGACCCCGAGCTTGTACAGGTTCGCGGTCGTGGAGTCGTCCCAGGGCTCCACCAGGTTCAGGGGCCGGTCCAGGGGGTGCTCGGGATGGCGCAGGTCGTGGCTGAAGATGCGGACCGGCTGCGAGGCGAAGACCAGCGCGAGGACCGCCGTGACCGCCGCCCGTCCCGCGGTCGAGGAAACCGATCGCCCCAGACAGTTCCCCGCCCAACCTCCCAGCAGGACGAGCACCGGGAGGGCCGGCTGGGCGAACCGGTACTGGGTCATCCAGTCCCCCCCCGAAATGAGGATGAAGATCACCGTGCAGGCCATCAGACCGACGACCAGCAACTGCCAGGACCCCAGCCAGTCCCTGGACGGCCTGGTCCGCCCACGCCACAGGAACATCGCGGCGGCGATGGCCGACATGACCAGCAGGACCTGGATCTCGCTCAACCGGATGAACCCCGCGAAATAGTCCAGACCTCGTTGGAACTGCGCCAGGCTCATGCCGTCCATCTTGGCGTAGTAGGTATTCGGCAGGACATCCCGAAAGTAGATCACCCGGAACAGGAACCAGGCGACCCAGGGCCCGGCGGCAAGAATGGCCGGGACCGCAAGATCGCGGGGAGATCGGCGTTCAAGATGGTGAATCAGGGCAGCATGAGCGAACAGGGGCGCCAGGTAGATGATCCCCTCCGGACGGGTCACCGCCAGCAGGCCCGCCAACATGCCCATTGCCCGCCAACGTCGTTCGGCCGCCGCGATCATCGCCAGGATGACCAACAGGGCGAAGGCGGAGGTCTCCATCCCGGAACGAGCCCAGAAACTGAAGCATTGGTTCAGGGCCAGCGCCAAGGCGGCGAGAAATCCCCACAGGGTTCCGTACCGACGCCCTCCCCAGATCCCGACGGTCAGCAGGCAGATCAAGGCCGCGGAAATGGAACTGACCTGGCTGACGGCCCTGGGTTCGAACCCCACCCTGATCAGGGCGGCCATGGTCAGGACGTGCAAGGGGCTGGAAAATCCTTCGACCCGTTCACCCCCGGGATTGAACCTCAGGCCGTAACCGTTGGCCAGATGGTCGGCGTAGCGCAGGGAGATATAGGAGTCGTCGGGGGCGCGGTTGCTGGTTCTTACCACCATGATATTGACAGTACCGAGCACAAGGACAAGGGCCAGAGCCACGCCTCTTATTGTCGCGTTGCGGGACATGAAACCTACCTCTGGAACTGCATCGTGTAGAGTTCCTTGTACCGCCCCCCGATCGCCAGCAGTTCATCGTGGGTGCCGGTCTGCACCACCCGGCCGGCTTCCAGCAGATAGATGCGGTCGACGTTCTGGATCGTCGAAAGCCGGTGGGCGATGACGATGGTCGTCCGGTTCTGGACCAGCCGGTCGATGGCCTCCTGCACCAGGTGTTCCGCTTCGGTGTCGAGCGCGCTGGTAGCCTCGTCCAGCAGCAGGATGGGCGGGTTCTTGAGGATCGCCCGCGCGATGCTGATGCGCTGCCGCTGTCCGCCGGACAGCTTCAGGCCGCGGTCGCCGATGATGGTGTCGTAGCCGGCGGGCAGCTTCTCGATGAACTGGTCAGCGTTCGCCGCCTTGGCCGCGGCGATGACGTCTTCCATCGGCACGTCCTTCATCCCGTAGGCGATGTTGTTCAGGACCGTGTCGTGGAACAGGATCACCTCCTGAGTGACGATGCCCATGTTGGACCGCAGGGCGCTGAGGTTCAGGTCGCGGATGTCGTGGCCGTCGATGGTCACCCGCCCGCTGCCCGGGTTGTAGAACCCGGGGATGAGGTCGACCAGCGTGCTCTTGCCCGAGCCGCTGCTGCCGACCAGGGCCACCACTTCGCCGGGTTCGACCAGAAGCGAGATGTCCTGCAGCACCGGTTCACCCGCAACGTATTCGAAGTCGACGTTCTCGAACTCGACCCGGCCCGCCGCCTCGGTCAGCAGAAAACCCGCTTCGCGGTCGACCACTTCAGGTTGGGCGTCGATCACCTGGAAGATGCGGTCCGCTGCCGCCACGCCAGCCTGGATCTCGTTGTTGACCGCGCCGAGGCTCTTGAGCGGCCGCACCAACGAGAAAATCATGAACAGGAACACGATGAACATGTCCGGGGCCATCAATCCGCCGGTGAACACCTTGCTGCCGCCGAACCACAGCAGGAACAGGGCGACGATCATCGACAGCTGCTCGGTCAACGGCGACGAGGCCTTCATGGTATAGTTGATGCGGAACACCTGCTTGAACAGCGTCTGCGACTGGACGACGAATTTGCGGTTCTCGAACTTTTCCATGGCGAAGGCCTTGATCACACGGATGCCGTAGACCGTCTCCTGCAGGGTGCTCGTCAGGACGGCCATCTGTTCCTGCTGCAGGTGGCTGAGATGGCGCAACTTCTTGCCGATGCGGATGATCACCGTCAGGCTCACCGGCATCAGGACCAGGGCCATCAGGGTCAGCTTCCAGCTCAGGATCAGCGCCACGGCCAGGTACATCACCACGAAGATGGGATCCTTGACCAGCTTGGTGAAACTCAGCCCCACGCACTGCTGGGCGACCATCACGTCGTTGGTGGCCCGACTGATCAGCTCGCCGGCCTTGTGCTGGTGGAAGAACGACATCGGCATCGAGGTCATCTTCAGGTAGAGCTCGTTGCGGAGGTCGCGGATCACGGCCTGGCCCACGTAGACCATCAGCACTTCCTGGATGTAGCAGGACACGTTCTTGATCAGGGCCAGCAGGAAGAAGGTGATGCAGATCCGCAGCAGTGCCTCCTGTCGAGTGCCGTGGAGCAGGGTCCGGGAGGCCCAGTCCCGGAACTTGAACTTCACGGTATCGAAACCGGAAAACGATTTCTTCAGATTCTCGTAGCGGGCGCGGGCTTCGTCTTCGGTTTCGGGGGACGTGTCGGGCGGCTGGCGCAGGGCCAGTTCCTCGCTGCGGACGGTATGACTGTCATGAGGCACCCCCGCCTCGTCCTGGACGATGAGCGGCGATTCGGCGGGCGACCCCTCGGCGACCTGCGCCACCCCCATGTCCTGCTGGAGGAACAGCGCCTGCAGGAACGGCGAAATCATCGTAATGCTGAAAATGCTCATGAACGAGAAAAGGACCATGAACACCACGGCCAGCACCAGCTGGACGGTGTACGGGCGGATCATCCTCAACATGCGCAGGTAGGTCTTCATCTATCCGGATACCTCTCGGAAATTTGGCTGCTGCGGGGTTCCAATGTCGCCTTTGCGGGGAATTCGGTCAAGAGGCCGGTGAACCAGTCGCCCACATCCAGGGCCAGCCACTGGAAGGCGTGGCAACGGATCATCCACCAGGTGTCGTCACCCAGCAGGGCTGACGGATTCCAGCTCCCGGGCGATGATCTCGATCATCTCGGCAAATTCCTCTTTGTCGAAACCCTGCGACTGGAAAATGATCCTGCCCTCGCGGTCGACGACGCAGTTGCGGGGGATGAAGGCGTCGGCATACTTGGCGAAGGCTTCGCGCGCAGGGTCCACCGCGAAGGGCCAGGTCACCTGGTGCTTGGCCACGAACGGCTGGACGATCTGCAGGGTTTCTTCCCGCGCGATCGACACCATCGTGAAATCCTCGCCCCCGAATCTTTCCCAGACCTCTTTCTGCAGGTGCGGCATCTCTTCGATGCAGGGCGGGCACCAGGTGGCGAACCAGTTGATCAACACCACCTGGCCGCGGTTCTCCGACAAGGTGAAGGTGCTTCCGTCCAGGGTCGCCACCGTGAAATCGGGGGCCGCCTGTCCGACCTCGGTCAGGGTGGTTTCTTCGGGAGTCGGTTTGGCCTGGTCCTTTTGTCCCCCGCAGGCGGCGATCAGGGTCAGGATCAGGAAGCAGGGGAAAATGAGGCGATTCATCGACGCTCCTCCGGGTTGGTCCCGCAGGGAGATTGTGACAGGAAGGAGCGTCCCGCAAGAGAATATTCGGTTCAAGGGATCCGGCTATTTGACCATGATCATCTTTTTGGTCTCGGCAAAACCGG
>CBDTUS010000025.1:0-28467 GCA_965363725.1 uncultured bacterium
CGCCGTCGCCGAAGGTCCAGCTCCAGGCCGTGGGGCCGTCGGTGGACTGGTCGGTGAACGTCACCGCCACCGGGGCCGTGCCCGACGTCGGCGTACCGGCGAAGGCCGCCGTGGGCGCCGTGCCCGCAGCGCCGCCCGTGACGCTGATGTCGTCGAAGGCCATACCGTCGGTGGTGATCATGTAGTTGTCGTACTGCTGAAACTTCACTACGAACGTCCCGTTCAGGCTCAGGCCGTTGGATGCCGCCAAGGCATCGACGTCGAGATCCCACTGGCGCCAGACGTTGTTGGTGTAGCTCGCCCCGTTCAGGTCCTGGACCTTGATGAACGAAGCCCCGCCGTCGTCCGAGAAGTACACGCCGTCACCGGAGTGTGTTTCGTCGCTGAAGTCCTTCCACCAGTAGCTCAAATCCACCTGGCCCTCGCCGGCGAGGTTCAGGTGCAGCCAGGCCTGGTTGGTGCTGTAGGTGCCGTTGCTGGAGCAGTCCATCGTCAGGTGGTAGCTGCCCGAGTGAGGCGTGTTCGCCGTCGTCACCTGGATGCGTCCCGTGTTGTTCGAGGCGGACGTCCAGTTCGGGCCCAGCGATCCGGCTTCGAAACCTTCGGTGAAGGGCAGCGAAGCATACAGGTCGCCAGGATCCGACACGGTGATGTAGCCGATCTTGATCTCGTCGTCCGAACCGAAGGCGTTGGTCGCCGTCAGGGTGACGGTGTAGGTGCCGGCGGCCGTGTAGGTGTGGCCCGGGTTCTGGGCCGTGGAGGTCCCCCCGTCGCCGAAAGTCCAGCTCCAGCTCGTCGGGGTATTGCTCGACCCGTCGGTGAAGTTGACCGTCAGGGGCAGGTAGCCGCTGGTGGGCGTACCGGTGAAGTTGGCCACTGGCGGATCCTGGGGCGGCGTGCCGCCGCCTACCGCAGCCTCGGCGTCGATCATCCCGTAACCGCTGTAGCGATCCCAGCCGCTGCCGGACTCCACGCTGGTCACGTCCTGGGCGGTGTTCATGATCTGGTCGCGGATCTGGGCCGGTGTCCAGCCCGGATTCTGGCTCTTGAGCAGGGCGCCCACGCCCGCCGCGTAGGGCGTCGCGCAACTGGTCCCGTTGAAGAATCCGCTATAGTCACTCGAATCGTAACCGGCCGAACCCAGAAGGTCGGTGGTCGGCAGGATGGTCGGAGCCAAGATGTCCACGGCGCCTGCGGCGTCCTGGGAGTTCAGGCCGAAGTTGGAGCCCCACCAGCGCTCACCGTCGCAGGTGTAGCCGTTGGGATCGGTGTTCACACCCGGGTTGACCTCGGTGCTGCTGCTGCTCGAACGCTTGCGCTCGCCGCAGGGCGAAGCCGCGCCCACGCCGATCACGTAGGAGTTGATCGCCGGATAGCTGATGGTGCTGGCGTTCTCGTTGCCGGTGGCGGCAAAGATCGTGCAGTCGGCGTTGTTGGCGTACTGGATCGCCGCGTCGGTGCTGGCATCGCTGCTGATGGCCGCGCCGAGGCTCATGCTGATCATGTCCGCACCGTTGTCGGCCGCGAAGTAGATCGCGTTGACGATGGCCGAGAAGTACATCGAACCCGCGCTGTTGGCGACCTTCAGCGGCATGATGCTGGCTCCGCCGGCGATGCCCACGGCGCCCAGGTTGTTGTTGGCGATGGCCGCGGCCACGCCGGCGCAGGCGGTCCCGTGCCCAGGATCGGAGCTGTTGTCGTCGGGATTGCTGTCGTTGTCGCCGTAGTCGTAGCCCGTGACCTGGTTGAGGTCAGGATGCCCCGCCTCGACACCGCTGTCGATGATGGCGACCACCACACCGGAGAGGCCGTAGGTCACGTCCCAGGCTCCGGGGGCGTTGGCGTCGAAGCCGACCGTGCCGACGGTGTTGGGCAGGTCATGTTCGTAGGTGCCACCCCAGTCCAGGTCGGGCAGCTGGACCGTGTTGTTGTGGCCCCAGTTGTCGGCGTACATGGGATCGTTGGGCACCGCGGCTGGGAAGGCGCGCCAATCCGGCGTCGCATACTCGACGTTGGGATCCCTAGCGAAGGCCGCGGCCATGTCCACGATGTCGGCCCTGCCGTCGGTTTCTATCTTGTAGAGGCGATCGACGCCCAGCCGTTCCGCTTCGAGGCGGTTGGCCGGATCGATGGTCGCCCGCGAAAGGGCCCTGGCGCCGAAGGAATTGCTCAGGGCGTCAACCGAGGCCAGACCGGTGGATACCCCAACGGCCTTGTCGCTGCGGCGCCGGAGGTCGGCCGCCTGCATGGCTTCGGGCGTGAATTTCACGAGAATACGGGTGGGATGATAGGGCAGGACGGTTTCTCCCGAAAACTGGTATCCGTCCTGGACGGGCACGAATTCCCGCGGCTGGGTATCGGCGCCCTGGGCGATGGCAATCACTCCGGTCATAAGGGCGATGACCAGGATCAGCCTCATCATAAAGTGGTTCATTATTCCTCCTACCGATGGTGTCCTGAAATTGGCGAGATTAGGACCGGGCCGCGTTGTCGGCCGCGGGCGGTTGGCATGGAGGGATGTCTCCTTTCGTGCATGCCGGTAAAAAGGAATCCGGCTCCCCCAGAGTCGGATCAGCTTGGATTCAGGGGCCATCGAAGGATGGGCCCCTTCCTGAATCAGAGGGAGATTATCACAACTTCGTGATTCTGGTCAATATCCATAATGATACTCAATCCCATATCCCCAGTGACCTTATGGGGTTTCGCCCATCGGTTCGTCTCCCCCCAGAAGGGACTCTCAGCCCCACACCCCCTGTGCCGTGAGTTGTTTTTCTGCTGCGGGCGCCCATCCCCGGTTGGCGGCCGGACTCGCGGGACTGGGATGAAGGACCGTGCCGATGTGCTCAGGCCGATGCAAAGAGGCCGCCAGGGATGCCTGGGGCCCGAACAGCAGGTCCAGCTTCTTGCGGGCAAATCCCCCCACCCCGATCACCCATTCCGGCTCATACAGATCGACCAGACTCAACAACCGCTGGTCGCAGGCGGCAAATAGGGGCGCCGATTCGGCGGCCGGCAACTTGTCCGGAGTGCGGTTGCGGGCGCTGGCCTCCATGAAGACCAGAGGACAGTAGTTGACGATGATATGTCCGGCGAAAAATCCCTCCGGGCCGCCGAAACGCTCCCCGAAAAAACCCCACAACCGACGGCCGCTCACTTCCGATCGATTGCTTTCCAGACCCAGGACAGGTCGCTTGGGATGTTCGGGATCCGGACGATCCACTTGTCCGGAAAGGCCCAGGAAATCCCGGACCGCGGCGATCTCCCCAAAGGGGACCCCGGTTTGCGCCATGCCCCAGGGGCCGGGGTTCATCCCCAGCATCAGGACGCGCCGGGGCGAGGCCCCCCATTTTTCCACATACTGCTCGTGAAGCGACCACGCGTAACGCAGGGGATTGTAGACCCAGGCGACCGGGTCGCCGAATCGGAATTGATCCACGCCGTCCCGCAGCCGGGCCGTGGCGGTCAGGACCTGGGCGGCGAATCCGGGTTGGGTGAGTCGGTTCATCAAGGCTCCACGGTTGAGGACTTCCGGAGGGCTTGCCATCGCTCGCCCGACATGACATCCTACCATGTCTTCATCTCATCACGAAACCCAGGAGTAACCCATGCGCATGGTGGTGATTCTCATGATGATGGTCCTGGCCTCGGGCTGCGGCGGCAACCAGGCAAAAAATGGAGCCGATCTTCTTCTGGTCGGTGGTCACGTGATCACCCAGACAGATTCTTCCTTCCCTGCTCCTCCCACCGCAGTGGCCGTGGCCGGAGGCCAGATCCTGGCCGTGGGATCGGATGAGGAAATCCTGGAATCCAAGGGACCCGACACGCGGGTCCTGGACCTTGACGGCGCCACGGTCATCCCCGGCCTTGTCGACAGCCATTGCCACCTCTACGGTTTGGGCAAGAGCCTGGCGCAAATAGACTTGATGGGCACGGATTCGCCCGCAGAGATCCTGGAAATTGTCCGGACAGGAGCGGCCGATTTCGCCGCCGGCGCCTGGATCGAGGGCCGCGGTTGGGACCAGAACGACTGGGAGATCAAGGAGTACCCCGACCGCGGGATGCTGGACGCCGTCATCCCTGACCGTCCGGTATTCCTGCGCCGCGTCGACGGCCACGCCGCCTGGGCCAACAGCGAAACCTTGCGGCGGGCAAACATCGCCCGGGACACGCCCGACCCCGCAGGCGGCGAGATCATCCGCGACGAAAACGGCGACCCCACCGGGATCCTGATCGACAACGCCGCCGACCTGGTGTTCGACGTGATTCCCGAAGTCGGCGCCGCCGAAACCCGGCGGCGCATCAAGCTCGCGGTAGAGCACTGCGTGGCCCACGGCCTGACGGGCGTCCATGAAGCCGGCGTCAGGTGGGAGCGCGCCCAGGTTTATCGCGAACTGGCGGCGGCCGGCGAACTCGACCTGCGTGTGTACGCCATGTACGACGACAATCCGCCCACGCTGGAAAAGGCCTACGCCGAAGGTCCCGTCTTCACCGACGGGGACATGCTGACCATCCGGGCTATCAAACTTTATGCCGACGGCGCCCTGGGGAGCCGCGGCGCCTTGCTGCTGGAGGACTACACCGACCAGCCCGGCCACAGGGGCTTGCCCGTGACTCCGGCCGATCACATGCGCGAGGTCATGACCCTCGGCGGCGAGGCCGGATTCCAGATTTGCACCCATGCCATCGGTGACGGGGCCAACCACCTGGTCCTCGACCTCTGCGAAGAAGTGCTCGGTGATCTGAAACCGACCGACGCCCGCTGGCGTGTGGAGCATGCCCAGATCCTGGCTCCGGAAGACATACCGCGCTTCGGCAGGCTGGGTGTCATCGCCGCCATGCAGCCCGTCCACTGCACCAGCGACATGGACTGGGCCGACGAACGCCTGGGTGAAGAGCGCCTGGCCGGCTGCTACGCTTGGCGCTCTCTGCTCGATACCGGCGCCCACCTGTGTTACGGCACCGATTTCCCGGTGGAAAAAGTGGATCCCCTGGCGGGGCTCTATGCCGCCATCACCCGGACCCATCCCGACGGCACCCCCATCGGCGGCTGGCAACCCCAGGAAGCGGTCGATGCAGCCACCGCCCTCGAGCTCTACACCGCCGGCGGCGCCTACGCCGGTTTTGAGGAAGAAAAAGGAGGCCGGATCGGCGAGGGTTTTCGGGCCGACCTGACCGTCCTGGATGGCAACCCGGTGACCTGCAACCCCGTCGATCTCTTGAAGATGAAGGTGAAGATGACCATCGTGCAAGGCCGGGTCGTTTTTGAAAACCCATAGCCACTGACGGCCATTCTTCTGGAACAATCTGGCTGCAGAGGCGTATTTTCCTACTTGTTATCTGTGTGATGAGGATTTGTTTCGTCCGCGGCCCCGGTCCATGTCGGGGTCCTCACCTGCCGGCCGTGGTCGGCCTCCCCAATGGAGAAAAGAACATGCGTTCCGAAAATCTCAAAAGCAGGTTGGCCTTTCTGAGCCTCCTGGCCCTCTTCGCTCTGGGGACCGGCACCGCCCTTGCCGAAGAGCCGGGCAGCTTCGCCGACGCCCTGGCCCAGGCCGCCAAGGAAGACAAGGTCCTGGTGGTCGACTTCTTCACCGATTGGTGACCGGGCTGCAAAGTGTTCGCCCGTGAGGTGAACGAAAACGCCGAGATGATCGCCGCCCTCGAAGGCGCCATCCTCTACAACGTGGATTGCGAAAAAGGCGAAGGCATCGAGATCGCCAAGAAATACGAGATCCGCGGCTACCCGACCTACCACGCCGTGAACGGCAAGGGTGAAATCACCGACAGCTGGATCGGCTACGAAGGACCCGAAAAGTGGTCTGCCTCGGTCATCGCCGCCAAGGCCGACCGCCGCACCCTCGCCGAGAAGAAGACCGCCTTCGAGACCGAGCCGGACCTGGCCCTGGCAATCGCCCTGAGCAGCGCCGCCTCGGTCGGATCGGACTACAAGGGCGCCGTCACCTATCTGAGCAAGGCCCAGGAACTGGATGAAGCCAACGCCAAAGATTACAAGGACCAGATTTTGTCCAACATGATCTACGGCCTGGAAGACGATTCGTTCTCCATGGACCAGGTGGTCGCCAAGGCCGAGCCCGTGATGGCCTCGGAAGATACTCCCGTGGACGAAAAGCTTTACCTGGCCCTGATGCTGAAGCATTTTGCCGGCCAGAAAGGCCAGATCGACAAGGCCGTTCCCTTCATCGCGGCCGCCTACGCCGCCAGCGAAGGCACCACCGACGAAAAAGCCGTCAAGTACCGCAACTACCTGGCAGTTGATCACGCGCTGCTGGTTGAGAAGGACAAGGATAAGGCTCTCGGCCTTTACCGCGGCCGGTTGCCCGAAGGCTGGCAGGAAGATCCCGGGAAGCTGAACGACTTCGCCTTCTGGTGTTATGAGAACGACATAAATCTGGAAGAAGCCCAGGGACTGGCACTGAAGGCGGTCGAACTGGCCGAAACCGACCAGGATAAGGCCAACAGCCTGGACACCGCGGCGGAGATCTGCAACGCGCTGGGCAACTGCGACGAAGCCCTGGCTCACATCAAGCAGGCCATCGAACTGGATCCCGACCGGGAGTACTTCCAGGAGCAGCTGGCCCGATTCGAGAAGGCGGTCGAGGACAAGAAGAAGGGCTGATCTCCTTCCTGTTCGCACAGCAAAAGGGCCTGGCCAAGCCGGGCCCTTTTCTTGTCATTCGCCCAGTGTCTAATTCCAGCCAGACAAAGACGCCGAAACCCGCCAGTACCCGTGATGCCCGTCTTCATCGGCGGGATCCTTCGCCCGAATGTCCTCCACCTTCCAGGTCACCGTATGTTCACCCGGCGTAAGCCAATCACTCAGGTCGATGAATTCCGGATCGGCGACATCGCCCGGGCACCAGCCGCTCCGCGAATAGTCGCTGCTCCACGAACCGTCGGCCCACTTTGCGCAGTAGGGATTCACCGTCCGGAAATCCTCGCAGTCGTTGCGCCAGGGGCGCCACCGGTAGACCTCCTGGCCGTCCACCAGCAGCACGTTGTCCTTGGTGATGAACTCGTCGGCGTCGGTGCCGTCGGTGCAATGACCCGTCGTGATCGCCGCCACTTCGACCCAGCGTGTGTTGCGGGGGATGAACACTTCAGCGGTGATCTCGGGGGTCTCCGCGGTCAGTCCACCGTCCGGGAAAAGTGCGCCCACGGTCCAGGTCGGCGGATCGACCCCGCCGGCGACGTCGGGCACAAAGACCAGCTCGGCGTCGACCTTCCAGGCCGGGGAAACCCAGGTGTCGATGAAGACCTCGAATTCGCAATGGCCCGTCAACAGGGGCACCACGTGGGTGATGTCCACCTCGTGGCTGATCGCCCCACCGTAGGCCGTCATGAACCGCGCCAGCTCCACCGGCGCCATCCCCGGTTTGACCAGGCGGATCCAGCCGGCCCGATCCCAGCGGTCGACCATGTTGCGGATGTCCTTGCGTATGGGGCGAACCTCGAGCCTCAGTATCACCCGAGAAGGGCCACGCCCACCCTTCATCTCCCGGAAGGTGGCCATGACCCGGCCCTTGTCGCGGGCCGAAGCGAAGGGGGAATCGTACCTGGTGGTGTCGTCGGGAGTGAAGTGGATGGTCACGTCATCGAACAGGGGAATGGTTTCCGGCTCGGGTGGAACGACCCGTTCGCCACATCCCGACGCTACCAGCAGGACAACAACCAACATCACCGGAGCGGCCAGGATCTTCATGAAATTCCCCCGTCTGTCTACTTGATGTAACCCAGGGAGCGCAGCTGTTTGCGGATCTCCTCGTCGACGCCCTCGTCGCGCTCACCCTCGGGCCCCACGGCCGGCCTCAGCGGCAGGTAGCTGGCGACGCGCTGCTTCTCCATCTTCTCGATCCGTTTCAATCCCGCTTTGGTGGCACCTTCGGTCAGGATGCGGCCGGGCATGTCCTGCGCCGGCGGCAGGCCCATCAGGGCCAGGAACGTGGGGCAGATGTCCAGCAGCTCCAGGTGCCCGAACTGGTACCCCGCTTCGTAGAGCGGACTGCGCACCAGGAAGATCCCCCACTCGCTGTGCTCGGCCGTGCCCTTGTCTCCCGAGCGGCGCGGCCCATAAAATCCATGATCCGACAGCACCACCGCCTGGCGTTCGGGTGGGAACCAGCTCAGAACCTCGCCGACCACCTCGTCCAACCAGTCGTAGTAGCGCTTCACCACATCCTGAAACACCGCGTCCTTCTGCGGATCATGCAGGATGGACCCCTGTTCGGGAACCATGTAATTGTAGAAGTGGTGGCTGATCATGTCGGGCCCGCGCAGGTAGAAGAAAAAGAGGTCGTCATCCCTGGCGGCGGCCAGCATGCGCATGACCGCAAGGTAGCCCAGGTCCGCGGCCAGGATGTCCCGCAGTTTGGCGATGTCCCGGGGATATTTTTCTTCAACCGCCGCCAGATCGTTCGCATTGAGGAAGGGCAGGAGCGTGGCGGCGGTCAGGGAATCGGGGTCCACCCTCAGGGCCACCACCCGGTCGGTCAGGGAATCGGGGTAGACCAGGTTGGCCAAAGGACGGTCCCGCCCACGACCGTAGGGCAGGTAGTCGCTGACCATCACGCCCTCGATGGGCCGGGCGGGATAGGTGGTCCACATGCCCGCCACCGCGGTGGACTTGCCCACAGCGCCGATCATGTCCCACAGGGCCGGAGCGTACCAGGCGCTGCCGGTGACGGGCTTCTGGCCGGAACCACGGACGAAACGGGCAACCCCGTGCACCTCGGGTTTGACACCGGTCAGGATGCTGGCCCACAGCAGGGGTGATTTCTCCAGGGGGAAGAATGTCTTCATGCGGCCGTGGGCAGACTGGGCCCGGAAGGCTTTCAAGTTCGGCAGGCGGCCCTCATCGATCATGGGCTCCAGAAGGCGCCAGTCGGCCGAATCGATGCCGATCACCACCAGCTTCTGCGCCTCGGGATCAGTTGACGGTTGGCCGCCGCATCCGGACAGGAAGGTCATCGCCATGACCGCCAGCAGGATAGCCGTCAACATACCGCCGGGGTTCCTCATGCCCATCCCAAGTCTCCTTCAGATCGAAACCCGCAGGACATCCTTCAGGGCCAGGCCGGCCAGAAGGGAAAAAATCATGAAGGCCAGCAGCCAGTGGAGCTCCACCCCGAAGTAGGTGGTATGGCGTTCGGGAAGTTTCAGGGTCATTTCCTGCACCGCTCCGTCACCCGGCAGTCGCGGGGCTCCGGGATAGAGCACGGCGTGGAGCCAGTTCTTCCTGCTGGTTTGCCCCAGAGACACCAGGTCCTCCCCCACCACCAGGTTCCGGCCGCCGATTTCCTCGGCGCCGTCCATGAGCTGCAGGCGGTGGGTCCCCGGATCCTCGGCGCGCAGGCGCCAGGCCAATGAGCCGCTGACGGTGTCACGGACCGGACCGGCTTCCACCGTCACCCCCGGAGGCGTCACGAGGGTAATCCTGTCCAGGGAGGCGGCCGCTTTTTCGGCCAGGGTCACCGACAGGACCGTGGTCTCGCCGGACAGGAAAGGGCGGTGGGCGTAGCGGGCGTCCAGCTGGGCCAGGGTGAACACCATCGGGATGGTCAACACGACCAGGGCGGGCAGGGTCAGGCTCAGATAGCGCAGGTTCGCCTTGGCCAGATCGGTCTGGATCCGGCCGACCACCCGCATCCGATCCTGGTACAAACCCATTTCGTAGATGTGGCCGAACAACCGGTCGCGGGTCTTGTCCAGACGGGCCTGGGGCGTGACGGCCTTGAACAGCAGAAGGGCCCACACGGCGGTGAATGCCGCGGTGACCAGCATCACCAGCAGCGGGGAACCGCCCAGGATGCCGACCAGCAGGTCGAAAATCTTGCCGATGATGTCCGTGAGCCAGGTCATGCCCGATCAGTCCTTACGAGATGTAGCCCAGTCCCTGCATCCGCTTGCGGATCTCGTCCTCGTCGCCGCCGTCCTTGTCGAACTTGGCGATCTCACGCTCCAGCACGTGCTGCACGAACTCTTCCGGCGAGGAATAGCCCGCGATGGCGCTGTACTTCTTGATCTTCTCCATCAGGTCCTTGTCGATCTTGATCTTGTCTCCGCCGCCGAACATGGGGCGCCTCCTTTGCAGTGATATTACCGACCCGCGCTGAACAGATCGCCGCCCACCATTTCCGCCGGGGGCTTGAGCCCGAACAGGCGCAGGATGGTCGGGGCCATATCCAACAGGGCGGGGTTTTGCCTGAGCACCGGCCGGTTGGCCATCAGGATTCCCGGCACTTCCGACGCGGCGATGCAGTGGTCACCGCTCCACTTGAGCATGTTGTCCTCGAACTGGACCGCGGGAACCTTGCCGAGCGCGCTCTCGTTGCTGCCGCGCCAGCCCGCGTAGTAACCCACCACGATGTCCGGGCCGATCCGGATCATGTCGCCATGATAGACCTGGTCCGAGCGGTCGGCCGTCTTGATGGCCCGGCGCCCGTCCAGGGGATCGACCACCTCTTCCAGCTTGGCCTTGAGTTCCGCAAGAAGCTGCTCCTGCTCGGCTCCCGGCTGGACGATGCCGTGAACCTCGCGCCCGGCCAGGTTGATATACAGGCCGTTGATGCCGATGGCGTAGGCCCGCGTGCGACTCCAGTCGACGCCGAACAGCATGTCCACGTCGCCGGGCTCCACGCCCTCTTCGAGGGCCAGGTAGCCGTTGTCATAGAGCCAGGTGTTCACGTGGAAGGCGCGGTTCCAAGGGGCGAACCCGTGGTCGCTCATGACCATGATGACCGCCTCGTCGCCCGCTTTTTCCACCGCCAGGCCCAGAGCCGCATCGAGTTCCGCGTAGACGTCCCGGATCCGGAATTCGTGAAGGTGGTCGCTGTCCGGGTAAGTGGGCGACGAGTGATCCATGTTGCGCCACATCATGTGGCAAACCTGGTCCGGAGAGTTGAAGTAGAAGAAGAGAAAACCCCGGTCGAGGCCCGCAAACCGATCGAGTTCCACTTCCAGCTGGTCCAGCCTTTCCTGCAGGATGAGATCGCTCTGCTGGACGTAACCCTCGTCCCCGAAAAACCCGTTCTCCAGGGCGCTGGTGTCGTCGGGCAGTCCCTGGGTGTAGAATAGGCCCGATTCCTCCGCGATTTCCCGGCTGTATTCGGGGGGCGTGCTGATGGGCATTTCGGGATTCACCGGATCGATCTGCACCGGCGTGACGTAGAGCCGCAGGTGCGGTCCCGTTTCTATCAGGTAGAATCGGCAGATGCCGCTGACGCTCTTGATGACCGGGAACATCTCGAAACTGACGGTGACCCACTCGCTCCACTCGCCTTCGGCCAGGACGATCTCGGTGTCCCCGGCCTTGATCCAGGCGGAACGGTTGCCCTCATCGACGATGATCTCGACCGGAACCACCGCTTCGGGGTCCCCCTCTTTCCAGGTGTTGGTCGGGCCCACCAGATCCGCCGTGCAGCGGCCGTCGTAAAGATAGACCGAGACCACCCGGCCACCGCCCAGGTCCCGCTCGACCGGAGGGTCGTCGGTGATCAGGGTCGAGATGCCGTAGTTCCCGGTGATGTCGGGCGTCCCCATCCCCGACAGGCTGCGGGCCTCGCACTCGACCGGCGGGAAATTCGAGGGTACCTTGAAAATGGTCACATCCTCGCCTGCGTCAGTAAGCAGTTCCCAGAACGCCACCCCTTTGCGCAGGTTCCGCACCTCGCTCCCGCCGCGGGGAATCTTCCAGGAGCCGATTTTCCAGAAGCGGGTGGGCCCCTTGGCCTCACTGGCGCTGAAAAACGGCAGCAGGGTTTCGGGGTCCCGGTGGATAAAATCGAAAATGCCGTGACCGCCTGCATCCATTCCAGTGATGAAGTTGGACCAGGCCACCGGCGACTGGGGCGGCGTCGAGGTGCCGAAAGGCGTCACCTGGCCGTCGGCTGCCAGGAACCTGTCGAAGTTGGGCATGACTCCCTGGGCGCGGAACTCCTCCAGCAGGTTGGGATCCATGCCGTCGAATCCGAGCACCAGCACCTTGGGACCGTTCTCGGCCGCCAGCGCGGCGCCGCACACCAGATGCGCAATCACCAAAATGACCAGAAGAGCCCTCATGACGCCTCCTCCTGGCGGAAAATGCTCCGGCCGGTCATGTGGGCCGGCGCTGCCAGACCCAGCAGGTCCAGCACCGATGGGGCAAGATCGACCAGATTGGGCTTGGTCACGGGAAATGGCAGCGAAGAAAAGACCACGCCGGGCACCTGCCGGGGATCCATGCAATGGTCGCCCGACCAGCTGCGCGTATTGTCGCTGATGACCGTGCTCGTGACCGCGCCCACCGCCGCGTCCCAATCGGTGCGGTAGCCGGGTTTGTAACCGACGATGGCGTCGGGTCCGTTTTCGCGGTAGGGCCCCTGGTAGATCTCCTCGCCCGCCCACAGCTCGGTGATGGCTTCGCTGTCCCGTTCCGGATCCGGCAGGCCGCGCAGCTTGTCGTTGATCTCCTGCTTGAGGGCCAGGGCGTCACCGGGTTCGACACAGCCGTTGCGCTCCCGCCCCTTGATGTTCACGTAGTACCCGGCCAGACCGTTGGTGTAGGCGCGGGTGCGCGGCCAGTCGATGTCGCCGACCTCCGCCCGCTGTTCCGCGGGAATCTCGGGCAACGGGCCCTCTTCGGGATCGGTCTTCAGATAGAGGTAACCGTTTTCGCGGAACCACGAGTTCAGGTTCACACCTCTTTGGAACTGCTTGAAGCCGTGGTCCGACGCAATCAAGAGGGCGTCCTTATCGCCCATCTTCTCCATGGTCTCGCCCACCAGCTCGTCGGCCTTCCGGTAGAGATCGAAGATGGCGTCCTTGTGGACCTCGGTGTCCTTGCCCCGATTGGCGGGATGATCCGGATCAAGGTAGCGGAAAAACATGTGCTGGATGCGGTCGGTGGCATCGAAAACGACCGACACCACGCCCTCCGGCTGGCGGTCCAGGGCATGGAAGAACTGGGCCTTGCGCTCCTCGTGGAAGCGGTAGGCCTGGTCCAGGAAAGCCTGTTCATCGAGAACCCGCTCGTTTAGCGCCCAGGTGTCCTCGGCCAGACCCAGGGTGGCGAACCGGCCCTGCAGGCGCGAAAGGGCCATGGCGTAGTGGGGCGGGTTGCTGATGGGCATCGCCGGCTGCCGCGGATCGATGTGCAGCGGGCTGACATAGAAGGAGAAACCCGGATCGAAGCCGGTGATGCGGATCAGGCAAATCCCGTGGGCCTTCTGTGTCCCGCTCCCGAATCCGACGGGGATCCACTCCGAGAATTCGTGGGCCCCGAGCGTGAAGGTATTTCCCGCCAGATGGAACGTAGCCCGCCGGTTCGCGGGATCCACCGTCACCTTGATGACCGCCTCCATGCTTCCTGAACCGTCGGGCTTGTCGGGCCCCAGCAGGCGGGCTGTCCACTTGTTGTTCCCGTCGGGGTCCAGGTCCATCCGCACGCCGCCCGTGGTACGCCCTTCTTCCTTGTCCATCCCCGGCTCGGTGTAGTGGGAGAAGGTGCCCTGGGTCCCGCGCAGGTCGGGCACGCACATGGCCGACAGCAGCTTGCCGCCGAACTTGTCCGGTGGAAACGTGATGGGGATGCGCAGTATGGAACTCTCGACCCCCGCCTCGGCGCAGGTCTTCCAGAAGGGTTTGCTGCGTTTGAGCAGCTCGAATTTGTGGCCACCGCCAGGGAGGGTGATAGGCCCGATTTTTCTGGCGGGCCTGGCGTTCAAGCGGGTCGACGACAGGATCGGCATGTGCGTCGCCTTGTCGCGGCTCAGAAAATCGAAAATGTTGTGACCGCTGGGGTCGACGCCGGTGGCGAAGGTCGACCAGCCCACCGGCGACATGGCCGGCCAGGTGGTGCCCAGGGGCCGGAAACCGCCCTCGTTCTTGAGGCGGGACAGGTTGGGCAGCTGACCTTCGTCCATCATTTTCCGGGTGATGACCGGATCGAGTCCATCGAGCCCCAACACGACCACGCGTCGAACCCGGGCGTTCTTCAACCGGCCGCGACCGCGCAGGGAGCGGATGACCACCCGGATGGGCCAAACCAGGACCGCCAGGAACGCCAGCAGGATACCCGCCAAAGCAAACAGGAAGGAACCCCCGAGGGCGAAGCCGGCGCCGGGCCCGATGTAGGCCGGAACAAAGACAAGCGCTGGAGCGATGATCAGGGCGGGCAGCATGGCGGTAGGGTGCGACTTTCTGATCGGTTGCCGGGACATCGCCCGGACGGATTCATGAACGGCTTGATGGTAATCAAGGGACCGGATCAGGGCAAACCCATACAACGGGCATCCGGTTCCCCTCACTGCTTATAATGATAACATATTCATTGGTAATTACAGAAGGCCCTTGAAAATATGTCCGCGGCCAAGCCCACACCGCGTTGCCCGACCGGCGGCGTTTGTGGTAGCATCCCCCGATATTCCTGGCCGGGCCCGAGCCCCTCCGATTCTGTGAAAGTCGATGGCATGAAGCAACCGCAACCCCCTCGGGATCCGGATACCCAGTCCAACTTTTTCCGTTATCCGGCTCGTACGGCCGGGCTTCTGGCCCTGGTGGCGGCCATTCTGCGGCTGGCCGTCATCTTCTGGCGCCGGGGGCACGACCCCCTTTTCCATCAGCCCATCAACGACGCCGCCATCTATGACCAGTGGGCCAGGGCCCTGATGGCCGGTCAGGGTTTCGGGCTGGAGGGCGCCCCGTTTTTCCTGCCACCGTTCTACCCCTTCCTGACCTCGATTCTCTACCGCCTGGGCGACGTCTGGGCCATGACCGCCTTCCAGGCCCTCTGCGGTGTGGCCACTGTTCTGGGCGTCCACCGCCTGGGCGTGCGGCTCCACGGCGATCGGGCCGGGCTGCTGGCCGGGCTGCTGACCCTTTTGTTCGCTCCGGTCCTGTGGTACGAGGGTTGGCTGTTGCCCACCACGGTGAATCTGTTTTTGCTGGTGGTGATCCTCAACCTCGTGGTCGAAAGCCTAGGCCCTGCGACTGGACCACGGTCGTGGGTCCTTTTCGCGGGACTTGGGTTCGCCTTGGGTTTGGCCGTCGTTTGCCGTCCTCAGAATTTTCTACTGGCCGCTTTTTTCCTGGTCTGGCTGGGGTGGCGGATTCGAGTCTCCCGTTCGCCGACCTGGAAACCCCTCGGGTTGGCCCTCCTGGTGATGATCCTCACCATCGCGCCGGTGACCATCCACAACTTGTCGGTCAGCGGGGAATCGATCCCGGTTTCCGCCAACGGCGGGGTCAACTTCTACGTGGGCAACCACGTCGGCGCGGACGGACGGTTCTCTTTTCCCCCCGGCTTCCCGGCCTACATCGGTCAGATGCAGGCCGCCTCGCACCAGATGGCCGAGGCCGAAGCAGGGCGGAACCTTAGCTGGCGCCAGACCTCGGCCCACTGGTTCGGGCGGGGCTGGAGCGACCTGGTCCAAAACCCCGGCCGCGCCCTGGGGTTGTGGCTGCACAAGGCCCGGCTGCTGGTGTCGTGGCGGGAAATGGAAAACAATTTCGTGGTCGGCTGGGTACGGGAGCATTCGGGGCCGGGGCGCTGGCTGATTCCCTCCCTGGGACTTCTATGGCTGCTGGCCGTGCCGGCGATCGTGCAGGCGGTTCGGCGCAGGGGGGACCGGGACCTCGCCCTGCTGTTGCCTATGGTCACCGTCATCCTGGTGTGCCTTGTTTTCTGGGTCAGCACGCGCAACCGGCTGCCGCTGCTGATTCCCCTGGCAATCCTGGCGGGGGCTTCCCTGGCCAATCTTAGGGTCTGGAAATCCCCCCTCAATCTGGGCCTGGCCGCCCTGCTGGCCCTGGCGGTTTTCTGGCCGACCGCCGACCATGAAGGCGCTGGCTTTCTCTGCGACATCGGGCGCATCCACGCCCAGGAGGGCCGGATCAGCGAGGCGCGCGCCGACTTCAACGAAGCCCTGCGCCTGGAACCGGATCATCCCATGGCGATGAACGGCCTGGCCCTGACCTACATGGACGAGGGGCAGCCCAAGAGGGCCATCGCCCTGCTGCGGGAAACCATCAAGAAACATCCGGAATTCGAATTGGCCCGGCGGAATCTGCAGGCCATCCTGAACCATCAGAAACAGCAGGGACCCTAGGCTGGATTCTCAGGTCAGTATCTGCGCCTGCTTCACGTGTTCGACGTACGCCATGTCGTCCTGCAGGATGTGGGACCGCACCCAGTAGCGCAGGAGTTCGCGGACGTCGGTGGTGACGCGCCGGCCATCCTTTTCGAAGTCGTACTGGAAACGTTCCACTTTCTGCAGCAGCTGGCGGTGCTGGGCCATGTGTTTTTTGGCTGCCGGGAACCCGCTGTCTTCCATGATCTTTTCCTCATGGGCGAAGTGTTCCTGGGTGTAGCCCACCAGGTCATTGAGGATTTCGGACATGATCCGGGACCCTCGGCCCCGCCGGCTGGCCTCCTCGAACTTGTTGGCCAGGTCCACCAGATGGCGGTGCTGTTCGTCGATGGAGTCGATGCCGGTGATGAAGTCTTCCGACCAGTTGATGAAAGCCATGCGGTGCGCCTCTATTTTTTCGAATTTCCCGCCCCGGGGCACGGTAAGTCATTGGCGTGTGTGATATTGTTGTTTTCGGCGGATATGGGCGGAGGTTGATGTCTATATCCGCCATTCGAGATAATCCGGAAAAAACGGAACCCTGGGGCCCGTTTCAGGGTATCTATCAGCTACGATCCGTATCCCCCCTGAGCGGTTCGACTCCCGAAAGGAAATACCATGTTCGCGTTTCCGGCTGCCAAACGCACACTTGTGCTGATGATGAGCTTCGCCCTGCTGGTTTCCGCCGCCGGTGCCCAGGCCGGTGATGACCAGGGTTACCTCGGCGTCATGCTCCAGGACGTGACCCCCAGCATGGCCAAGGCCCTGCAGATGGGCGATCAGACCGGCGTCATGATCAACGAGGTCGTCGACGATAGTCCCGCCGCCAAGGCCGGCCTGGAAGACGGCGACGTCATTCTCGAGTTCAACGGCTCGGTCATTTCCGACAACGGCGACCTGGTCAAGGCCGTCCGCGGCACCAACCCCGGCGACAACGTGAAGGTCGTCGTTTTTCGTGGCGGCAAGAACAAGACCATCGACGTCGAAATCGGAAAGCATGAAGACAAAAACGTGTTCTTCCTGTCCGGGGATGACGATGTCCACGCGCCCCACTACCAGCACTTCGAGAAGGACGGCAACCAGGTGATCGTCATGACCGACAACGACGACGATTTCACCTGGACCATGGACAATGACATGGTCATGGAATTCAACACCGACCGCGGTTTCATGGGCGTGCACCTGGACGACCTGAACGGTCAGCTGGGCGAGTACTTCGGGGTCGAAGACGGCAAGGGCGCCCTGGTGACCGAGGTCATCGAGGACAGCCCCGCCGCCGCCGCCGGTCTGAAGGCCGGGGACGTGATCGTGCAGGTCGGCGAGCAGGACATCGATTCGCCCGAGGCCCTGCACATGGCCCTGGCCGACACCAAGGCCGAGCAGCAGATGGCCGTCAAGGTGGTGCGCAAGGGCCAGAGCAAGAGCATGAGCATCACCCTGGGCGAGATGCCCGAGGACGCCATCTCCAAGCATATCCAAGTCATCAGTGAAGGCGACGACCACTTCAGCATCCACACCGCTCCGCGCATGATGAAACATTTCGAGGGCGAACACGGCGACGTGGACGTGCGGGTGATTCGGCGCGGCGCGCCCGAGGGTGATATAGAGTGGCACGAAATGCACGAGGCCGAAGGTGAGATCGAGGAAATGCGCGAGGAACTGGACAAGATGCGCGAGGAACTGAAGGAAATGAAGAAGGAGCTCAAGAAGTAGCGACCACGTTTTCTTCGGCCGGAACCGCAGGAGGCGGATCGGCCATGGACCGGGAACCCCTGCCCGCAAGTCGCAGGGTTCCCGGTCTTTTTCTTTTGCCGTATAATCAGGTGGGCCAAACCAGGGAGCTGCACCCCATGCGATACCGGATCCTGACCGAGTTCCTCTTGTCCGCCTTCCTTCTGGCCGCTGTCGGCCTGACCGGCTGCGCCGGCGACGATCCAGCCGGCCCACCCGCCGGCAGCCGCACCCTTCGGGTCCCCCGGCAGTATGACACCATCCAGCAGGCGGTCGACGCGGCCAGGGCCGGGGACGTGGTCATCGTGGCCGCGGGCACCTACTCCGATTCGGTCGCCGCCGAGAACGGCCTGGGCATCCCCCTGGTGGTGAGCCTCGACATGAAGTCCGGGGTGGAGATTCGGGGAGAAACCGGTGAGGCCGGCGATGTGGTCCTGGTGGGCAATCCCAACAACCCGGTCATCAACTGCCTGAACGTGGACGACCAGGCCAGCTTGATTGGCTTCACCGTCACCGGCGGCAAGAGCGGGCTGCTGGGAGGCCTGTCCTCGCCTACGATCACCAACTGCATCTTCGAGGACAATCACCATCCGTCGCAGAACGGGGCCGGTGGTGGCATGTACTGGGACGCGTCCTCCCCCACCCTCATCAACTGCATCTTCTCGGGCAATTCGGCCACGTTAGGTGGGGGGGCGGTCTTCGCCAACGATTCCCACCCGCGGCTTTCCAACGTGGTGTTCACCGGCAACACGGCCTGGACATCACGCAATGAGCCGGGCCGCGGCGGAGGATTGGTCATCGGACACGACAGTCACGCCCTGCTCTACAACAGTCTGTTCACTGCCAACCATGCCGATTCCCTAGGGGGGGCGGTCGAGGTCCATTACGGGCTCGTCGAAATGGTCAACTGCAACCTCACCGCCAACGACACCGACGGCCTGGGAGGCGCGATTTTCGTTAGCTACGGAGGCCGGGTGGAGATGACCAACGGCCTAGTGGAGGATAACTACGCCGCTCAGGTGGGTGGAGGGTTCTACTTCCGGAGTTCCAGCTCCCTGGACGCGGGAAACTCGCGAATCCTGAACAATGCTGCGCCCGAAGGACCGGACGGCTTCATCCGGGGGCCCTACGAGCCGGCCGTCGTAACCCTGACCTGTTGCGAGGTGGACACCCTCCAGTGGGTCGGCTCGGTCCAATTGGACAACGAGGGCTGTGAATAGGGCCTAGAACAGCTTGGGCCAGAAGATCAACACGCCGACCACCGCGGCGGCTATCGCCGCGGCCAGCACTGCCCCGGCCAGGACGTCCTTGACCAGTCCGTAACGGGGGTCATGCCCAGGACTTAGGATGTCGACCAGTTTCTCTCCAGCCGTATTGACCAGCTCCAGGCCCAGGACCAGCCCGGTGGCCAGGCTCACCAGCGCCCATTCCAGCGGTGACATTCCCAGGAAAAATCCCAGAAGAACCACGACGGCTGTCACCGCCAGCATGACCCGGAAATTTAAGCCCGACGCACCGGCGACGATGCCCCGCCAGGCGTAGACGAACCCTTTCCAGAAACCGCTCATTGGGTTACCTCCACCAGCTTTTCGGAATCGGGACATGCGGGGTCCGTGAACAGCAACCAGGTGTGGACCTGCCGGTCTGGATAGAGGGCCGCGACCACCTCTCGATAGGCTTCCAGTTGGGGTTGGTGATGTTCTGCCAAAACCTTCAGGTCAGCGGGGTCCCCACCCATTCGATCAGATTTGAAATCGATGATGTCGACCCGACCGGGCCGGAAGACCAAACGATCAATGCTGCCTGAAATCCTCTCTTCGACCTTGTCCGCCGAAGCGGCTTGGCGACGGTGAATGACAGGCACTTCGCTCAAACCGTGACCGTTTTCCGGTTTGAATATCCAGGTCAGATCGGGATTTTCAAATACGGTGGCCGCTTCGGTGTGAATGGGTCCGACCCCGGGGGGCATCGAACCCAAGGCCGAAGCCCATTGGAGCAACTGATGGATGCGGTTGCCCCGTTCCGTGGCGGATATTCCGCTATCCGGGCTGGAAGGCTCCCCGAAGGTGCTCCGGCGGCCGGCATCAGGGGCTGCGGGTTTCGGCGGCGCAGGCCCGTCCCCGGCGACCTCCGACGGCGTGATGATCCTCACCCGTTCCCGCAAGACCGGCGGCTGCCAGATGCGGTAGGACCCGGCCTTGGCTTCGCGGCTTTCCGGTTCAGCAACCGCCGGAACCGGAGGCCGGTCCAGTCCGGCCGGATCCTCTTGGTCAATCACCCCACATCCTCCTGCCTCCGCCGAGTTCCGGATCCGACGCAGCGGGCTGTCGTGGTTTTCACCGCACCATTTGTCCCCACCCAGAACGAAGAGACGATCCCGCGCCCGGGTCATCGCCACGTAAAGGAGATTGGCCTCCTCGGTGCGGTCCCGCTCCACGGCCGCCAGGCTGGCTTCCTGGAGGGCGTCCGTGGGCCAACTGATTTCGTCGGGCAGGGTGAACCCTTTGCGGTAGTTTTTGGTCACCTTGAAGAGTAGGGGCGTGTCGCTGGAGGTGGGATCGGTCCGCACGCGGGGGCTTTCCTTGTCCGTGGGCCTGTCGGCATCGACCAGCAGGACCACCGGCGCCTCCAGGCCTTTGGCCCCGTGGATGGTCATGAACCGCACCCGACCTTCTTCGCCACCCAGGGGCAGGGTGCCCTCTTCCTGTCCGCCCTGGCTGGCCGCGCGGGTGATGAGATCGGCCAACCGGCGCACCGTCGGCGTGCCCGCCATTTCCGGACTCAGGGCCAGGTCGAACAGGCGCATCAGGTTGTAGCGGGCCTGATCCCCCAGGGCCAGCTGGTATTTTTCCAGGGCCCCGCCTTCGCGATAGATCCGCCTCAGCAGATCATGGCAACTTTCGAAGCCCAGATGCTTGCGCCAGTTTTTGAGCAGGGTCGCGGCCGCGCCGGTGACCGGGTCGTCTTCATCATTCTTCAGGACATTCCACAGCCCCTTGGGCGGGATGGACCGCCCGTCCTGCCCCACCCGGAACAGGCCCCGGCGGGCCAGGGTCGCCTGGAAATCCTTTTGCCCGATCCTGAAGATGGGCGAACGCAACACCGCCGCCAGGGCCACGTCGTCCTCGGGCCAGACCAGCCACCTGAGCAGCGCCAGGATATCCTGGACCTCGCGACTGGCCGCAAGCATGCCCCTTCCCGGCGGCACGATGGGAATGCCGGCGGCGCGAAAGGCCTTTTCGTAGAGGCTGATCTCGGTGCGCGAGCGGGTCAGCACCAGGATGTCGCCCCAGCGCAGGGATCTCTCCACCAGGTCCTCGCCGAAACCCTCCCAGGTGGTGGCGCCCGCGGTCTTCAGTTGCCAGACGAGGCTGGCCGCGGCGTCCGCGGCCAGCTGGTCGCCACTGCGGCCGTCGGTCGCGTCTTCTTCAGGGTCCAACCCGGCGTACGGGTCCAGAACCAGAACGGACCCCGGAGCCTCGTGGCGCGCCCACTCCTGCCGGACGGATTCACGCTCTTGGGAATTGAATGTTTGAGCCAGGGGAGGCGCGTTGAACACACAGCCCACCCCCTCGACCACCGCGCCGAGGCTGCGGAAGTTGGTGGGCAGTTCCAGCACGGGCTGGTCGCGGCCGCGCAAAAGCTGCTGGGCGAAGGTGAAGATCACCGGTTCGGCCCCGCGGAAACCGTAGATCGACTGCTTCATGTCGCCCACGAAGAACAGGGTGCGCGCGCGGTCCCCCGCCCCCCCGGACAGGAATTCGCTCACGAAGGGATCGAGCATGTCCCACTGGTTGAAATTGGTGTCCTGGAATTCGTCCAGCAGGATGTGGTTGATCGAATCGTCCAGCCGGTAGAGCAGCGACAGGGCGCGCGCCTCATCTCCCATCAGACGGCGGGCCATGTCTTCCAGGTCCTGGAAATCCACCACCCTGTCCCGGCGCTTGAGCTCACCGTAGATGTCCAGCGCCCGCAGCCCCAGGTGCAGCAGCCCCCGGTTCAGGTCGTACAGCTTCAGGTAACCCGTGGCATGAAGGATGTGCAGCACCGGCATGGCGCTGGCGGCGACCAGACCGTTGTAGCGGGACTTGATGTCCTCGTCGCGGATCCGGGTGAAGGCCCGCGTCTTGTCGGCCGTGGTTAAAAGGATTTTCCTGGCTGCCGACAGCTGCTCGGCCGGCTCCAGGTCCATAACGGCCAGGCAATCGACCCGGAGTTTGGCCGTGTTTTTCAGGGTGCGGTCCGCGTCGGTGCCCATGTCGGCTTCGATGCTATCGAGACCCCGCGTAGCGAATTCCTCCAGAGCCGTGGTCAACAGCGGGGCAAATGCCTCCCGGTCGGGCTCCTGGCGGGGATCGAGGCCGGGAAAGAGGAAGGTCCGGAGGTCCTTCAGCAGATCGGGCAGGCGATCCAGCCGGATCCGTTCGCCCATGATGGAGGAATTCGAATCGTGCTGTTTCAACCAGCGTTCGAGGCGCATCTGTTCGTAGAAGATCTCCTTCACCGCCGCCCGCACCGCGCTGGGATTGGCGCCCACCGTGCGACCTACCGCAGCCAGGCTCTCGTCCGTCGCCATTTCCGCTTCCAGCTGGTCGAGGGCTTCATCGGTCAGGTCGTCCTGGTTTTCGATGACGGAGAAATGCGGGTCCAGACCCGCTTCGGCGGCGAACCGGCTCAGGATCAGCTGACAAAAGGAATGGATGGTCCCCACGTGCAGACCGGACAGGTCCTCCAGCAACATTTCATACAGACCCGCCGCGTGGCTCAACTCCCGCTCGGTGGGTTCGGGGTTGGCCCGGTCGCTGAACAGATCGCGCAGCTGGCGGCGCAACTCGCCGCCTTCGGCCAGCACCATGGCCGCCGCCCTGGCCAGCAGACGCTCCTGGATTTCCACCGCCGCCTTGCGCGTGAAGGTGACCGCCAGGATCGAACGCGGGTGAGACCGGGCCGGTGTATCTTCGACACACAGCCGAATGAAACGGTCGACCAGGACCTTGGTCTTGCCCGATCCCGCCGACGCCCGCAACGCCACCGACACGTCCGGCCGGGCAGCCTGGCGTTGGATGGCGGTGGCTTTGGCAACAGCGTCATTCACCTCAGAACCTGTCCTTGCTGTTGACTAGTTTGTCGAGCTTGCGGTCGGTGGCCGGAGGAAGGGCCCGTTCTTCCAGGCGGCACACGCCCCGGAATTCGCACCACAGGCAGGGCAACCCTGTTTCGCCTTCGCCCCTGATCTCGCGGGGCAGCAGGGGGAACCGGCCGCCGGGGTCCCCCGCGTGGACCGCCAGGGAGACGAGACTTGCTGCACCTTGCAGCAGCAGCAGGCGTCCTTCGTCGTTGTCGCAATCCAGCTGGGCACGGGAGGGTCGTCCGCATTTCTCTTCACTGACCGGATAGTAGAAACCTTCGGTGACCGGTCCGGAAACGTTCAGGACCCCCATTTCCACCGCCGCCGCGTAGAGCAGGATCTGCATTTCTTCGAGATCCTGGACCTTTCTCCACGAGGGAGTCTTGCCGGTTTTGTAGTCGATGACCCCCAGGGCGCCTGACCCGTCCTGCCGCCGGTCGATGCGGTCGATGGTTCCGCGCAGCACGGTTTCCGCGGCCTGGCCAACCATCTCCGGGAGGTCCGGTGTCCAACCGATGGCCCCTGCTTCCCGCCTGGTCCAGGCAGCCAGGTCGGCCAGCGGCATTTCAAACGGCTCTTCGAGGGCCGCCGGCCGCCACTGTTCGAATCGGGCCAGCTCATGGGTGACAAAAGGGAACACCGCGCGCAGGAAACTGTCACACCAGAGATGGCGCAGCGGGAGATCGTCCGCCCCCGGTGCAAAATGCTGCCGAGCGGCGGCCGCCAGAAATTCTTCGGCCCGCGCCCTGTCGCCATCCGCAAGTGCGGCGTAACCCGGCCCGGCCGGAGCCAGGAATTCCGCCAGGGCCGCATGCACCAGGCTGCCGTATTCCAGGCGGCCGAACTCCTCCTGGACCTCTTCCTCCTTGCGCAGGGCGAATCCGCGTTCGAGCAGGAAACGATAGGGGCAATCGCGCCACTGGCGCAGGGCGGTCCAGCTCAACCGGGTCAGCGGCCTGATCTTCGTCAGGGCCGGAGGTTCCGGATCCTCTTTCAGGAAATTCACCGCGGCAGTTTCCATGGCAGACCAGGGCACGTCTTCGCGCCGCCACAGGACCGCTTCATGCGCGGTGTCGATCTCCGTCCCCAGGGCGAGTTGCAGACGTGAGACGAAAGGCGACGCGAGGACGGGTCGGCCTTCCTCCTCGGTGGTCCAGGTCAGCAGAACATCTGGAGCGTTGTGCAGCAGGCGCAGGAAAAGTTCGGCGTCCCGGCTCAGGGGGTCCCGCCAACCCGGCAGCCCGAGCCGGTCGCGGATGCCGCCGCCCAACAGCAGGGGGCGTGGTGGACGGGCCGGGAAGACGCCGTCCCGCAGGCCTGCGAGAATCAGATGATCATAGGATTCGAGCCGGGCCTCGACCAGGCCGGTGATCAGGACCGGCAGATTCCGCGCCCGGTGGGCCGGTACGTTTTCCCCCGCCAGCAGTTGTCCCAGGTCGGCGGTGAAATCGGCCAGATTCACCGGTGGCAGCAAAGCTGCGTCAGATGCCAGGGTGGCCAGCAGGCTGGCCGCCGCGGTCACATCCGGCCGGTCTTTCTGTTCTCCCAACGGATAGCCCGGAGCCAGGGCGGCCCAGACCGACCCCACCGCGGCGATCAGCTCTTCCCAACCCCTCGCATTTTTTCCGCGCATCTCCAGCAGAGGGTCAAAAGCGTCGGCCACTGCGCGGACAAATTCCACCATCCCCGGGCCTCCCTTGCGGAACAGGCTCAACGCCGACTGGTCCCGGTCCTCCGCCTGTCGCCGCAGCCCTGCCAGTCCTCCGGACGGACCCTGGTTGCGGCGAAACATTCTTTCCAGCCTGAGAGTCCAGGTGCCGTGGGTTCCCTCGGCCACCGGCAGCTGCACATAGGGATGGGTCAGCACTTCCAGCAGGGCTTCCGGCCGCAGGTCCGTCATCGCGGTCCGCAACAGGAAACGCAGCAGCAATCCCGCCGGCAAGCTGGACAGGGGCTGGCCGTGGGTGTTGTCCACATCGATGCCGGCGTCGCGCAGCTGGGCGGTGATGCGGGCGGCCAGCTTGGGGTCTCCCACCGCCACGGCGAGGCTGCACCCGGCCCCCTCGGGACCGGATAGGATCTCGACCACGCGATGAGCGACAAGCCGGCTTTCATCCTCGGCATCCCCGCAGGGAACGAAGGTCGGCCGGACTTCCGGAAGACCCTCTCCGTGAAGGGAATCCAGCCTTTGCTTGAGGGTGATAACATCCTGTCCTGGAGTGACTTCCAAAGAGTGGCCAGTCATCATTAATTCCATGCGGCGTGTCGGCGCCAACGGGTCGGTGCCCGCACCTTCAGGGCTCCAGGTGGCGGTGAAAAATCGGGACAAACGGCCGGCGGCTTCGGGCAGGTAGAGTCGGCTGTCACCACAAGCGGCCAGGACCGCACTCAACAATTCGGCCCGGACCGGATCGACCCGGCCGAAGCCCGCCACCGCCGCCAGGTGGGGCACCGGCCCCGGGACCCCGCCCGCTTCCAGGGCCTGGGCCAGATCCGCCAGGCGATCCACCGAATCGCGGGGCACCAGAAGACGGTAGTGCCCCCAGACCTCGTGGATGCGGCGCAGGTCCCCGGCGACGATGTCCGTCTCGGCCGGCACCGCTTTTTCCAGCACCCGGTCGGTCGCCTGCGGGTCGAGCAGCAGAACGTCCCGCCGGTGCAGGCGAACTTCATCGAAAAAAACGATGTACTCCGCGGCCAGGCCCGGGGCGCTTTCCGGATTGTCCTTGAGCCAGGGCAGCGTCATCAGCTTGCGGGCCAGGATCAGGGGCCGCAACCGATCGTCGGGCAGGTCGGCGGCCGTCAAACCCAGAGCCACGGCCATCTCGTCGGCCCACTGGGTCACCGTCAGGATGCGAGGCAAGAGCAGGGTGCCGCGGCCCGTCATCCGCAGCGACCCGTCCAGCAATTCGTGTTGCAGGGTCCGGCAGGCACGGGAGGAAGGCAGCAGCACCAAACCATCCGTCAAATCCCCGGTTTCCGCTCCCGGAAGGTCCGACAACAGGTCCGCCGCCAGGCGGCGCAAAAGATTGTCGGCAAAGGGAATGCGGCAAATACGGGGGGGCATGGGTCAAGAATCCTTTAACTGTTTGGATGGCTTGGGGATATGGGCGGTCAGCTTAGCACAGGAAAAGAAGCCTAACCAACGTTTTGAAAGGTCGTTAACAAAATAACAGTGAATGACTCCCGTATGACATATGCTTTTACTATTATTTCTACTCTTCTTGCGCATGTATTTCCATCCGGGAGGGATTTCTTGGCCAACTCGTCCGAAAACAGCTCGAAATCCGGCGTCTGCCGTATCGGCACCCGGGGCAGCGACCTCGCTCTCTGGCAGGCCCATACCATCCAGGGCAAACTGAAGGAACTCGGCGTGGAAACGCACATCCAGATCATCAAGACCCGGGGCGACCGCATCGACAACATCCCCTTCGCCGAACTCGATGGGAAGAACTTCTTCACCAAGGAGCTCGAGGACGCCCAGCTCGCCGGCAAGGTTGATTTCGCGGTGCACTCCCTGAAGGATCTGGCCACCGAGATGCCCGCCGGTCTGACCCTGACCGCCATGGTCGGACGCGAAGATCCTCGCGATGTGCTGCTGGCCAAACCCGACGCGATCGACCAGGCCAGGGCCGAGGCCGGGGATGTGCTGCCGCTGAAAAGCGGCTCGAAGATCGGGACCAGCGCCGCGCGGCGTCAGGCCCAGATCCGTTTTTTGCGGGATGACCTCGACATCGTCGACCTGCGCGGCAACGTGCCCACGCGGGTGAACCGCCTGCGCGAAGGTCTCTACGACGGCATCCTGCTGGCCCGCGCCGGGATCTTGCGCCTGGAGCTGGACCTCGCCGACCTGTACGTCAAACCCCTGGACGCCGACGAGTTCGTGCCGGCGCCCGCCCAGGGCATGCTGGGCATCCAGTGCCGTGATGGGGATGCCTGGCAGCAAGACCTGAACCGCCTGGACTGTCCCGAAGCCGGCCGCGCCGTGGCCGCCGAACGCAGCCTGCTCAAAAAGCTGGAGGGCGGCTGCCAGTTGCCCTTCGGGATCAACATCCAGTCCGATGGTGACCAGTGGCGTCTGGAAGTGTTTCTATCCGGGTACGGCAGTGAGCCCCTGCGGGTGACACTCGAAGGGCCCGACCTCGATTCCCTGGTTACCGAATGCTGGGAAATGATCAGCGAGTACCGGGGGGACTGAACCATCATGACCGCCGGGCACCGGATCATCCTGACCCGCCAACGGGATCGCAACACGGCCTGGGCCGCCAGCCTGGCCCGCGCCGGGCACACCGTGGTCGAGTTGCCCCTGATCGGGTACGAATCCCTGCCCGTGCCCGGGGACGTCGACCCCGGTTCCTTCGATTGGATCCTGTTCACCTCGCCTCAGGGCGTCAAAGCCTTTCACGAAGCGGGCCTCTCCGCGGGGACCGCTCGCATCGGAGCCCTGGGCGCCGGCACCGCGGCCTCTTTGGCAGCGGCCGGTCTTCGCGATGACCTGGGCGTTCGCACCGTCGACGGCGCCGAATTCGCCAAGGCTTTCCTGGCCAGGGTCCCGAAGCCCGGCCGGGTCCTGCTTCCGGGTCCGGCCCGGCGCCTCGAAGAGCCCCGTTCCTTGCTGGCCGCCGCGGGATTCGAAGTTCGTGAGCTGCCCCTGTACCAAACCACGCCCCTTCCCGCGGAAGATTTGCCCGACGTGGACTTCACGCCCGGGGACATCGTTTTTTTCTGCAGTCCATCGACGGTCCGGGCCTTCACCGGATCCTGGACTGAACGGCCGCGCTGCGTGACCATCGGCGAGACCACCGCACAGGCCGCCCGGGCCGCCGGGTTTGAGGCCGCTGTTGCCGCCACCCCCGATCTGTCAAGCATGGTCCTGGCCGCCGGCCTGGACCCGTTACCTGAACCCGTCACCCCGGAGATGGAATCATGAACCTGCTGGACCGTCCGCGGCGCCTGCGCGCCACCCCCGCGATGCGGGAATTGACCGCCGAAACCAACGTCGAAGCCCGTCACCTGATCACCCCGCACTTCGTCGTCGAAGGCAAGGGGGTCCGGGAAGAGATCGGCAGCATGCCCGGCGTATACCACGTGTCGGTCGACAACCTGGTCAAGGAAGTCGGTGCGGACCTCGAGCTGGGTTTGAAATCGCATCTGATGTTCGGTATCCCGAATGACAAGGACCCGCGCGGCGACAGTGCCCTCGCGGCCGGCAATCCCTGCGAAGCGGGTGTCCAGGCGCTGAAGAAGGAATTCGGCGACGACGTGATCACCGTGACCGACGTCTGCCTGTGCGCCTACACCAGCCACGGCCACTGTGGATTCCTGGAGGACGGCAAGGTCGTCAACGACGCCAGCGTGGAGCAACTGGCCAAGATGGCGCTCAACCATGCACAGGCCGGCGTGGACATTGTCAGCCCCAGCGACATGATGGACGGTCGCGTGGGCGCGATTCGCACCCTGCTCGACGACGAGGGTTTCACCAACACG
>CBDTUS010000026.1:0-28034 GCA_965363725.1 uncultured bacterium
CTTCAGGAACAGGAACAGGACGATGATGGCCAGCACGCCGCCGACCAAGGCGGCGTTCCGCACCTCGTCCACCGCCTGCTGGATGAACTGGGACTGGTCGAAAAGCACCGTCAGGGAGGCGCCCTCGGGCAGTTTCCCGTCCTGCCATTGGTCGATCCGCTCCCGCAGCCGGCGCGCCACCGTCACGGTGTTGGCGTCGCCCTCCTTGAAGAGGGAGATCTCCACCGATTCGCGACCGTTAACCCGGGTGATCTCCTCCCGCTCCTTGCTCCCCCAGCTCACTTCGGCGACATCCCGCAGCCGCACCGAGGCTCCCTCGGCGTGGGCGATGATCAGATCGGCGATCTCGTCGATATTCTGGTACTCGTTGATGGTTCGGATGAGATACTGGCTGTCCTGGCCGCGCAGCGCCCCGCCGGGAAGATTCACGTTGCTGATGCCCACCACCTGCCGGATCCGGTCGATGGTGATACCCAGCGCGGCTAGCCGTTCCTGGTCCACGTCGATCTGGATCTCCTCCTCCAACCCGCCTTTGATCCCCGCGGCGGCCACGCCCTTGACCGTTTCGAAATCCTGCTTGATCTGGCGATCGGCCAGCCGCCGCAGCGTGGTCAGATCGCTGTCGCCCGCCAAGGCCATGCGGATGATGGGGTCCAGGCTCGGATCGAAGCGCAGCACGACCGGGTCGGTGGAATCCTCGGGCAGCAGCAGCCGGTCGAGCATCTCCCTAACTTCCATGGACAGCAGGTCCATGTCGCTGCCCCACTCGAACTCCAGGGTGACTTCGGAAATGCCCGCCCGCGACACCGAGTGAATGGTCTGCAGCCCCCGCAGAACGCCCACGGCCTCTTCGACCGGCCGGGTGATCAGGTTTTCCACTTCCTGGGGAGCCGTGTCCGGGAATTCGGTCTGCACCGTAATGGAGGGGTAGGTGATGTCGGGAAAAAGCTCGAGGGAAAGACGGTTGTAGCCGACCAGGCCGAAGGCGATCACGGCCAACGCCGCCATCACCACACTGACCCGCCGGCGGACAGCCAGGCTGACGATGGTCCGCATCAGTTGCCCGCCCCCGATTCATCGGCGAGAATCTTCAGAGGCGATCCGTTTTTGAGGGATCGCTGCCCCTTGACCACCACCTGGTCGCCGACCGTCAGGCCGGATAGGATCTGGGCGCGCTGGTCATCGGTGAAACCCACTTCGACCACCCGTCGTTCGGCGGTGGGGTTTTCCGGGTCGGCCAGCGTGTAGACCACCGATTCACCCTTGTCGGTCAGCACCGCGATGCGAGGCACCAGGGTCGCCCCGTCCCGTTTTTCGGTCACGATCTGGACCTGTGCAAAATCGCCCGGACGGGTTCCGGCAGGGTAATCGGGCACTTCGATGGTGATCTTGATGGTCCCGCTGGTGGGGTCGATGACCGGGCTGATCAGCTTGATCCGGCCGCTCAAAAGATCCCCGCTGCTGTCCAGGACCAGGTTGACCGTCTGGTTTTGCTGGAGCTTGTTGAATTCGCGGCTGGGCACATGGACCCGCGCCAGCAGCGGATCGAAATCGGCCATGACCAGGATCGGATCCCCGGCCGTCAGGTTCTGGCCCTCGTCGACCAGACGGCTGATCACGCGGCCGCTGAAGGGAGCCTTCACCGTGGTGTGCGACAGCGCCAGTCGCGCCAGGCCCTCAGCGGCCTTGGCACTGGCCAGTTCGCTGCGGACGGTCTGGAACTCCTCCTCGGTAGCCAGCTCTTCCTGCATCATCATCTCCATGCGATCGAACCGCGACTGCAGGTTGGCGGTGGAGGCTTCCGCCTGTTCCAGGCGATACCGGTACTCGTCGTTGTCCACCTTGAGCAGCGGATCGCCCTCGGAGACCAGATCCCCTTCTTCGGCCATGAGGGTCTCCACCACCCCGGTCACCCGGGCCAGGATCTCAGCTTCCTTTTCGGCCTCCAGAGTGGCCGTGGCCCGGTAGTAACTGGAAATGGAACCGGTGACAGCCTGGGACACGGCGACGGGGATGGCCGGCTCTTCCGGACGCTTACCCTGGCCCTGGCCGTGCTGTCCGGGACCTTGACCGGCGGCCCCGTGTCCGCCCTCTGGCTCCCCGGACTCCCCGCAGCCCGAGCTTCCCAGCAGGGCCGCCATCGCCAACACCATCAACAAGCCGAGGAAAATCCTGTGCCGATCGCTTCGATACCAGGCCATCTCGTGGGGTTCCTTTCGCATCATTCAGGTCTCAATACAAGGACCGGCGCAACCGGCCGGCCACTGTCCATACGTATGCCAATCTACAAAGATTCCCGTATTTCCCCGCTGTGGCAAGTCCAAACAGGCCTGCTGGTTCATTGACGCCCGCAAACCCACCTTTTATTATGGGGGAACGCGAACCCCAAGTCCTTCTTTTCAGACCGGAAGGGGCTGCAAGCGCCCCCGGGAGGAACCATGAAGATAGCCGTATGTGTGAAACAGGTTCCCGATTCGGAAACCAGGATCAAACTGGCCGCGCCGGCGGCCCAGCTCGATCAGTCCGGGTTTACCAGGGTCCTGAACCCCTACGACGCCTACGCCGTCGAGGAAGCCGTCAAGATCAAGGAAGCCGGCGCCGAGGTCGAGGTGACCGCGATCACCATCGGGCCCGAAACCGTCAAGGAGACCCTCAAGAAGGACTGTCTGGCCGTGGGCTGCGACAAGGCCGTGATCATCACGGATCCCGCCCTCGACGGCGCCGACGAATCGGCCCTGGCGACGGTGCTGACCGCCGCGCTGGGCCGTGATTCCTACGACCTGATTCTCTTTGGCATCAAGGCCATCGATGACGACAGCGGCCAGGTCGGCATCATGGTCGCCGAAAAGTTGGGGCTGCCCCACGTGTCGACCATCACCCACCTGGAACTGGGCGACGGCTCGCTGACGGCCCACCGCGAGATCGAAGGCGGCAAGGAGATCGTCACCGCCTCGCTGCCCGCCGTGCTGACCTGTCAAAAGGGTCTGAACGAACCCCGCCTGCCGAGCCTGCCCAACATCATGAAGGCCGGCATGAAGCCCATGGAAACCGTGACCTGCGCCGACTTGGGCATCGAGACCCCGGCCAGCCTGGTCGAAGTGAAGCTCTACTCCCCGCCGCCGGCGCGGGCCGAATGCAAACTGGTCGAGGCCGAGGATCCGGCCGCGGCTGCCAGGGAATTGGCCCGTCTGCTTCATGAAGAAGCGAAGGTGATCTAGGACCTGCGTCATCCAACCCGGCCACCGTGTCGAGGGGAGTTTTGATATGCCGAACATTGCCGTATTTGTCGAACAGCGGGACGGCGCCATCAAGAAGGTGGCGTGGCAGATGATCAGCGAGGCCCGCCGCATCGCCGACGCCTCCGGAGGCGAAGTGTGGGCCGTCTCTGTGGGCGACGCCGCCGGCGTGGCCACCGAGGCCGGAAAGTACGGGGCCGACAAGGTCTACTCCGCCGCCGGCGACGAATTCAACCAGTACAACAGTGAAATCTACGGGACCGCCCTGGCCTCCTTCTGCCAGTCTGCCGGGTGCGACATCCTGCTTATGGGCTCCACTGCCATGGGCAAGGATCTGGGGCCCAAGGTTGCCGCCAAGCTGGATTGCGCCTGCATCAGCGACGCGGTGGGCATCAAGTACGAGGGCGGCTGGGAAGTGCGGCGGCCCATCTTCGCCGGCAAGTGCTTCGCCGACGTTGCGCCCAGGACTCCGATGGCCGTGGTGGGCATCCGGCCCAACGCCTTCATCCTCGAAGAGAAGGCCGCTCCTGCAGCCGGCGAGACCTTTGACCCGGGAACGGCAGGAATCGACGCCAAGGCCGTGGTGCAGAGCATCGAGGCCGGCACCGGCGGCAAGGTCGAGCTGACCGAGGCCGAGACCATCGTTTCCGGCGGTCGGGGCATCAAGGGCGCCGAAAACTACGTGCTGATCGAGAAGCTGGCCGATGCCCTTGGCGCGGCCGCGGGTGCGAGCCGGGCCATCGTCGACGCCGGCTGGGTGGACTACTCTCATCAGGTCGGCCAGACGGGCAAGACCGTCGGCCCCAACCTGTACATCGCCTGCGGCATCAGCGGGGCCATCCAGCACCTGGCGGGCATGAGCAGCAGCAAGTGCATCGTGGCGGTCAACAAGGACGCCAACGCCCCCATCTTCAAGGTGGCGGACTACGGCGTGGTGGCCGACCTGTTCGACATCGTCCCGGCCCTGACCGACGAGGTGGGCAAGATCAGGAGCTGACTCCTGCCAAAAATCGGAGAGCCGCCCTGCCTCAGGCAGGGCGATGATGCCGTTCATCTACACGATTTTCCAGGCAATGAATCAGGACAAAAAAATACCGCCGCGGCCCGTTGCCGCGGCGGTTGGTTTTTCCGGCCCAGCCCCGGTCAGGGAGCCAACTTGACCAGCAGGTTCTTTTTGAGTCCGCCGTTGGCGGGTTTTTCACCGAACCACACCGTCCACAGGGCCTGGACAAAATCGAAATTCGAGATGACGCCCTTCTGTTCCCCGTTCAGGACCGTCTTGAGCCCCTTGCCAGGAAGGTAGGTAAAGATGAGCTCGTCACCCTCCTGCGCGTCGGCCGTAAAATAGGCCAGGAACTCGTCCATGTCCGAGGCAAAACCGGTCCGGTCGTCATAATTTTTCTCGATGACGTCCTTGAAGGCGTTGCAGAGTTTTTCGCGGCTGAATCCCCGCAAGAGGTCCATGCGGATCATCTTGGGTGCGTCCAGCGCCAACAGGGCCAATCCCTGGTCGTCGCCCTTGAGCTCTGTGCCTTCGGCCACGTAGGAAACGATGGCGTAGACGTTGACCTTCATGAAGGTCTTCTCCCTGAGCCCCACCCCCGTGACCTTCAGGGTGTGGTTGGCTCCCTCGGCCTCGATGGTCACCACATCGTCGTATTCCATTTTGGTGCCGGGCTCGACAATGGCGCCGGCCGCCAGCGGAAGCGCCAGGATGGTCAGAGTCAGCAGACTGGCAAAGATCACATTTTTCTTCATGACGGTTCTCTCCCCTGGCCGGTGGAAAATTGAAGGGATCCTGCGCCCAATTGAGCACAGACTACACCCCTCTCCACAAAAAGGACAAGCAAAAGGGTGAAACCCCGATGTGGCGAAAAAGTGCCCGCGGATTCGAACCATCCGCGGGCACCATGGCAGAAGAGTTTGGCCTTTTTGAAGATACCTCCCCGGCACCGGAACTTTATTTACCCAGCTTTTCCCACACCGCCCCCATGTTCATCCCGCCGGCTTCGGCGATCCCGGCGTGTTTGCGGGCATCCTTCCCGTTGTCCAGATAACTGCAGGCGATGCCCAGATAGGCGTGCGCCACCAGGTTATCCGGATCCAATTCCAGTGCCTTGCGGCAGGCCTCTTCGGCGGATTCGAACTGGCTGAACTGGCAGAACAGCCGCCCCTGGCGAGCGTAGGCTTCGGCTGCCTGGGAATCCAGGGTCATCACCTGACCGTAGGTTGTGAAAGCCTCCCGGTGCATGCCCTGCTTCTCGAAGGAGCGGCCCAGCGCCAGCCACAAGTCGGGATTGTCGGGATCCGTGGAGATGAACTGCAGGCACAGGTTTTCGGCCTCGTCAAATTCACCGACGTCCATCAATCCGTTGACCAGCCGCACCCTTGGCAAGGCTTCCTCGGGGGAAAGCTCCTGGGCACGCCGATAGGCCTGGACGGCCGCGGCATGGGATCCCATCCGGTAATGGATCTCTCCCAAACGGATATGCGCATCGGGATTTTCGGGGTCGATGGCCACGGCATCCCGCGCGGCGGCTTCGGCTTGGGATATCCGGTCCCGGGCCTCGTAGACCTCCGCCAGTTCCACCAGGAGATTGGAGGAGGCGACGGCCTTGTTGCGGCCGATCTCCAGAATGTTTTCGGCTTCCTTCAAGTCGCCGGTCTTAACCAGGAATCGGCTGTAGTTGATGTAGGAGGCGGGATCCAGGGGTTCCTGGGCGATCAGGGTCTGGCCTTCCACCTTAGATGCGACTTCCGCTAATCCAGAGGTTGGAATCAGCATGGTGGAAAGACCAACAAGAACGCAAAATGCAAAGCCAGCGAAGGTCAGGTTCCGGGATCGCAACATGGCAATCCTCCGTGTTCAGGGGTTTCCCGGCAAGGGGCCGTGATTCAGGAAATTTTCATTCCGGTCCGGTTGCTTCGGCCACGAATGAGTTCCTTCATTCCCATCAATTTTGGTGCCACACGGCCCGTTTCGGGGCCTTTCCGGGTCAGTCGCCGAGGCGATCGGTGACCTCGGCCAGGCCCTGGTCCGCTTCCTGGACCAGGTCCTCCAGGATGTCCCGCAGGGGCTGGACCTTGCTGACGATGCCTACCGACTGGCCGGCCATCAGCGAACCGTGGTCGACGTCGCCGTCCACGGCGGCGTTGCGCAGGGATCCGACCCAGTATTCCTCGACCTTGAACTGGGCTTCCTGCCGGGTCAATTCGCCGTTCTTCAGCTTGCCCAGGAGTTCGAGCTGCAACTCTCCGAAATGGTCCATGGCGTGGTTGTTGAGGGCCCGTACGCTCACAACCGGAAGCTTCGTGCTGTACTGCGGGGTGGAGATGGCCTCCCTCGCCCGGGCCCGGATGAACACTTCCTTGAACTTGTCGTGGGCATTGCATTCCTCGGCGAGCACGAACCGCGTGCCCATCTGGGCTCCGGCCGCGCCCATGAGGGTCAGATGCATGATCATTTTCCCGGTGGCGATTCCGCCGGCCACGAAGATGGGTACCTCCGGGAAATTGAAGAGGATTTCCTGCAGCAGCACGATGGTCGAAACGTGCCCGATATGACCGCCCGCTTCGCTGCCTTCGAGGATGAGGCCGTCGGCCCCGTAGCTGATCATCCGTTTGGCTATGCTGCTGGTCGAGGCGAAGCAGAGCACCTTGGCCCCGCTCTTCTTGGCCTGTTCCACTTCCGAACCGCGGGGCAGAGACCCGGCGAAGACGATGTGGCCGACCTTTTCCTGGCAGAGGATGTCCAGGTGAGCCTGGTAGTTGGGCGCGATGGTGATGACGTTGCCGGCAAAGGGCCGGTCGGTGAGCTCGCGGGTCTGGTTCACGTATTCGGCGAACAGTTCGGGCGGCATGTTGCCGGCGGCCAGGACCCCGAAAGCGCCCAGGTTGCTCATCAGGGAAACCAGGTGGGGATCGCTGATCCAGGTCATGGCACCGCACATGATGGGCAACTCGCTCCCGAGGAAATTCTTCCCCTTGCTCCAGATCCTGTCGAGGCGGTCGGTGGACCGAACGGGATTCGGGGCGCTCATGATCATCCTCCTGAGGCGGAAACACCGGCGGCGCCGGTGGGGAAAGCCCGCTAAAAGGGGCCAAAGTTGCTCCATTATCCCCTTTGTAACAGAAGAACCGGGGATATGCAACCAATGGCAAATCCCCGGTTCCAGGCGGTGTCGGGCAATACTAGGCCAGGTTTTCCAACATCACCTCGGCGATGTCCCGAGCCCGCAGGTTCTCGCTGCGGTCGGTCTCCTTGATGGCGTCACCGAGCATGGTCAGGCAGAACGGGCAGGCCGTGCACACTTCGCTGGCCCCGGTGGCCGCCGCCTCCTCGATCCGGTTGTGGTTGATCCGGGTGCCCAGATCCTCCTCCATGAACATCCGGCCGCCGCCGGCCCCGCAACAGAAACCCTCTCTCCGGTGGCGGGGCATCTCCTTCTGCTCGATGCCGCCGATGGCTCCCAGGACCTCACGCGGGGCTTCGTAGATGTCATTGTGGCGGCCGAGGTAGCAGGAATCGTGGTAGGTCACGGTGACCTTTTCGCCATCCTTCATTTTCAGGCGCCCGGACT
The DNA here is from genome assembly GCA_965363725.1 of uncultured bacterium. GTDB lineage: Bacteria > Krumholzibacteriota > Krumholzibacteriia > LZORAL124-64-63 > LZORAL124-64-63 > JAGLCY01. The sequence goes on from CBDTUS010000026.1 coordinate 7,817, forward strand.
TGACCAGCTCCGTCAGCAACTCGGCGTGGTGCATGACTTCCACGTCCTGCAGACCGAAATCGGGGTACTCGTTGGCGATCATGTTGAAGCAGTGCGGACACGCGGTCAGCACCTTGCCCACCTTGTATTTCTGGAAGGTGGCGATGTTGGCCGGGGCCTGCATCTGGAACAGGTACTCGTGGCCGACCCGGCGCGCCGGATCGCCGCAGCAGAGTTCCTCGGTTCCCAGCACGGCGTAGTCCACGCCGGCGGCGTTGAGCAGGGTGCACAGGGCCCGCAGCACGTCGGAATTGCGGCTGTCGAAACTGCCGGCACAGCCGACGAACAGCAGATAGTCTGCCTGGCCCTTGTCCCTCAAGCGGGGCACATCGAGCTCACCGATCCAGTCCTCCCGGGCCGCCGCACTCGAGTTCCAGGGATTGCTGTTGTTCTCCAGCCCCTTGAGCGCCCCCTGCAGCACGGTGGGGACCTTGGCCTCCATCATGACCAGGTAACGCCTCTGGTCGATGATGTTGGGGATGTGGTCGATCAGCACCGGGCAGGCATCCATGCACCAGCCGCAGGTGGTGCAGGCCCAGATGGCTTCTTCTTCGTTGACCTCGCCGATCAACGCCGGACGGGTCATGGCCTCAATGGCCGCAGCCGCCTCGCTGTTCCTTCCCGCGGCCTTCAGTTTGCCTACGGCGACCAGGTGGTCGCTCATCCCGTAGGCCTGGTCCCGTTCGTCGATGATGATGGACCGCGGCTTGAGCGGTTTGTCGGTCAGGTTGGCCGGGCACATCTCGTCGCAGCGGCCACACTCGGTGCAGGTGTACATGTCCAGGAACCGGCGCCAGGAAAAATCCTCCAGCCGGCCGACCCCGAACACCTCGCGACCCTCAAATTCCATCTTTTCCAGGGCCGCGGTGGGCGTCAGTCGCCGCAGGTAGACGGCCGGCAGGGCGGTGATCACATGGAAATGCTTGCCGAAGGGCAAAAAGTTCAGGAAAGCCAGCAACAGCACCACGTGCAGCCAGAACATGCCCTGCAACCAGGCGGTCACCACACTCTCGGGCTGCCCGGCAAACAACCCCGTGGCCAGGGTCGAGACCCAGGCCCACCCTTTTTCCGCATGATCAGGCTGCAGGACGAATAGTGCTGCGTCGGCCACGAAATCGGTCACCATCAGGGCGGCGATCCACAGCAGGACCAGGACGGCTTCGAAGCTCAGGTGCAGACGACTGGGCTTGACGACCAGCCGGCGCCAGATGGCGTACAGGACCGCCACCAGGACCAGCACCGCGAAGGTGTCTTTCATGGCCGCATAGGCCAACCCCAGGGAACCGCCCAGCAGTGGCAAATGAAAATCTGGCGAAAAACCCCGCCCGATGAGCATGCAGGTCCTGGTGAAGACCACCAGGAACCCGAAGAAGATGGTGACGTGCATCAGGCCGGCCCAGCGTTTGTACAACAGCCGCTTCTGCCCGAAGCCCAGGATCATCAGGGATTTGAAGCGTTGCCAGGGGTGGTCCGTCATCTTCAGGTTTTCGCCGGCGCGCATCAGCCAGTACCGGTCGGCCATGGTGCCGACGAACATCGACAGGGACAGGAACAATAGGATGGACATGATGACCGGATTCACACGAACCCCTTCCTGTGGCGCAGGTGACCTTGGCTCGCCCCCGAAAAATTTCGCTTGTCGAGGATATGATACGGCCCCGCTTAAACATAGAAAAAAAGCAGGCCCCTGGGGGCCTGCCACCGTCCGGGTTCCCGAAAAAACCCGGTTCGTTTGGAAATACAACTACCGGTAGAGGGCCTTCACGGAGCCGAAGGAACCCACGGTCACATCCACCGCCGGATCGATGATGACCTGATCCCCCGTGCTGTATCCGAACCCGAGGCTCGCGTTGGCGGGGTCCCGCACATCCAGATCCAGGAAATCCAGCGGGGTGGACCCGAATCCGATAGCCGTGAAATGGCAGACCGCGAGGGTCAGATCCTGGTTGTTGGATTCATCGAGGACCGAGCCCGCGAAATGAATCACGCCCTCGGGGTCAATACCGGTGTAATCGAAAAAGAAGAATGCCAGCCCGGTGCCGGTGAACCAGGGTCCCGGGGTAATGGCGTCCAGTTGCAGAAGGGACGGATCGAATTCCAGGATCACCTCTACGGCCTTGACCGACTGGCCCCCGCAACTTATCGCGATATCGACGGTGAATTCAAAATCCACGGGAATGACCAGCGCAGGGTCGACGAAAACCTCCTGGGCCGTCGATGGCACCGCCGCCAGGGTCACCAGGAACAGCCCCAAAAACAGCACCCGGCCTGGGAAATGACTTCCGGCCGGATGAAAATTGGAAAATATCGAGTTGAGCATGATTCCAATCCCCCGAATCTCTTATGCATTTTTTGATTTCTGGATTCTAGTCCTGGAATCTCGGTCCACCAACCACAAACTGCGGACCGGACGAGCCGAATTCCAACGAGAGATGATTTTAACCGATTTCGCCTAAAATATGAAGCATTATTTTTAAGTTATTATAATATTGTCAGTTGAGTGACGACATTGTCTCCCTGGTTTACATTCGGGCCGGGGAGCGATAGACTTTTCCATCGACCCTTTGAGACCTCATCGGTTCCGGCGAACCGAACCTCCCGAAAGGAAAGCAATGAGCGGTCAGGACGGCCCCACCAATCCCTCGGACGACAGAATCCAGGAAATCCTGGGCGGCATGAAACGCGTGGCCGTCGTGGGACTGTCCGCCAAACCCGATCGGGCCAGCAACGGCATCGCCCGGTTCCTGGTGGGCCAGGGCTTGGAGTTGGTGGGCGTCAACCCCGTGCTCAAGGAGGATGTCCTGGGCATCAAGGTATACCCCTCCCTGTCGGACGTTCCCGGCCACATCGACGTGGTGGATGTCTTCCGGCGCAGCGACACCGTTCCTCCGGTGGTCGACGAGGCCATCGCCAAGGGGGCCGGCACCGTCTGGATGCAGGAAGAAGTCGTCCACGAGGAAGCCGCCGCCAAGGCCCGCGAAGCCGGGCTCGACGTCATCCAGGACCGCTGCCTCTACAAGGAGTGGCTGCGGTTGATGAACGGTTGACCCGGTGAGTGGACTCAATGAGGGAGAATTCCTCCGCCGGCCCTGCAACCTGGTCACCGGCGCCCTCGGATTCGTGGGGCGGCACCTGGTGCGCAACCTGCTGCTGGCCGGCAATCCCGTAGTCGGCCTGGACCTCCACCCGGCGGACCCGAATCTGCCGGCGACCGTCGGGGCCTTCGATCTGTCCGGACCTGTCGACGGTTGGCCCGAGGCCATGGAATACACCGCGGACTGCGGCAGTTTCTACTACTTCCATTGCCCCCTGGAGGACCCCGCGCCCATCGCCCGGCTGCTGGATCGCCTGCGGCCGGTCATGGTCTATCACCTGGCTGCCCAGAGTTCGGCCGCGGTTTCCTTCCGGGATCCCGGCGGGACCTTCGACGCCAATGTCCAGGGCACCCTGAATCTGCTCGAAGCGGTGCGGGCCTTGCCGGCGGCCGAACAGCCCGTGGTCCTGTCGGTGGGATCCTGCGAGGAATACGGACCGCAGCCCGAAGAGGCCCTTCCCCTGGGGGAAGACACCCCTTTGAATCCCCTTTCGCCCTACGGCGTGAGCAAGGTGGCGCAGACCCTGTTGTGCCGGCAGTATGTCCAGGCCTACGATCTGCCTCTCATCATGACCCGTTCCTTCAGCCACACGGGGCCCGGGCACGACCCCCGTTTTGCCTTTCCCAGTTTCGCCCGCCAGATCGCGGCCGCCGAAGCGGGACAGGGGCCGGCGGAAATCAGGACGGGCGACCTCTCGGCGGTACGCGATTTCCTGGACATCCGTGACGTGACCGCCGCCTACCGCCTGCTGCTCAAGGAAGGCCGGCCGGGGGAAATTTATAACGTAAGTTCCGGGAAATCTTTGACGATAAGTCAGGGACTTGAGATATTGGTGGGCAATGCGAAATGCCCCATCACCGTCCGCAGGGACCCGGACCTTTGTCGGCCTGCGAACATACCCTTCATGGTGGGCGACAGCGCTAAACTTCGCCGGGAAACAGGGTGGGAACCCGAGTGGGAGATTCGGGACACCCTCAGGGGTCTGCTGGACGCGGCCCGAAAGGAATTCCAATGATTCGAATCTGCATGGTGGGCACGGGCTACGTCGGCCTGGTATCGGGTGCCTGCATGGCCGACTTCGGCCACAAGGTGACCTGCGTCGACATCAACCAGGAACGCATCGAAGGCCTGGTCAAGGGCGTCATCCCCTTCTACGAGCCGGGCCTCGACCGCCTGGTCCTTAAAAACGTGGAAGAGGACCGGCTGCAATTCACGACCAGCATCGCCCATGGTATGCAGGATGCCGACGTGGTCTTCATCGCCGTGCAGACCCCGATGTCGGAATCCGGGGAAGCCGATCTACAATACGTGATGAAGGTCGGCGAGGAGATCGGAGAGCTGCTGGACGCCTACAAGGTGATCGTCACCAAAAGCACCGTTCCGGTGGGCACCAACGCCCGGCTCAAGAAGGTCATCCAGTCGAAGCTGAAGTCCGACGTGGATTTCGACATGGCCAGCAACCCCGAGTTCCTGCGCGAGGGATCAAGCATCGAGGACTTCATGCGGCCGGACCGTGTGGTCATCGGCGTCGATTCGGATTCGGCCGAGGAACTGATGCGGGAAATCTACCGGCCCCTGTTCCTGAGCGACACCCCCATCGTCAAGACCGGCATCCCGACCGCGGAGCTGGTCAAGTACGCCTCGAACAGTTTCCTGGCCGTAAAGATCTCCTTCATCAACGAGATCGCCAAGCTGGCCGAAGCCGTGGGAGCCGACGTTTTCGACGTGGCCAAGGCCATGGGCCTGGACAAGCGGATCGGATCCAAGTTCCTGCACCCGGGCCTGGGTTTCGGCGGCAGCTGCCTGCCCAAGGACACCAATGCCATCGTCCACATCGCCCAGGAAGCCGGCAGCGACATGTCCATCGTCCGGTCGGCCATCGAAGTGAACCGCGACATCCCCGCCAGGGCCCTGGCCAAGGCCACCCTTCTGGCGGGCGACCTCACCGGAAAGACCGTGGGCCTGCTGGGCCTGGCCTTCAAGCCCAATACCGACGACATCCGGTCGGCCGCCAGCCTCGAACTGGTCAAGCTCCTGAAGGGGATGGGCTGCACCGTGCGGGCCCACGACCCGGCGGCCATGGACAACTTCAAGACGGTGCATCCCGACCTCGTCTACTGCCAGTCCCCCTACGAGGCCTGCGAAGGCGCCGACCTCGCCATCCTGGTCACCGAGTGGAACCAGTACCGCCAGCTCGATTTCAACTGGCTCAGCGAGGCCATGACAGGAAAAGCTTTCCTCGACTGCCGAAACGTGTATGATCTTCCCCACCTGGAAAAATTCGGTTTCAGGTACGACTGTTTCGGCCGGGCGGATCATACCACCCCTTCCAGTTGAGGCATTCATGACAGGCAAAAACGAAAAACGGGTCAACCGTTACGACCTTATTACGCCCATGCTTCCGGTCAAGGAAGAGATCCTGGGCAAGTTCGAAAAGTTTCTCATGTCCGGACATTACGTCCTGGGTGAGGAAGTGCGGCTTCTCGAAGAGGAACTGGCCGCCGCCTGCGGCGTGGTCGACGCTGTCGGCGTGGCTTCGGGGTCATCCGCCCTGTTCGTGGCCCTGGCCATGGCTGGCGTCCGTCCCGGGCATGAGGTCATCACCACTCCCTACACCTTCGACGCGACCATGGAGTCCATCGTACTCCTGGACGCGGTACCTGTGTTCGTGGACATCCGTCCCGGGGATCTGAACATCGACCCGGCATGCATTGAAGCGGCCATCACCCCCAAGACCCGGGCGATCATGCCGGTGCCCATTTTCGGGGCGCCCTGCGACATGAATCCCATCAACGATATCGCCGCCCGTCACGATCTCGAGGTCGTGGTCGACATGGCCCAGGGGTACGGAACCCTGTACCACGGGGAACCCATGGGATCGTTCGGACGCATGAGCACCCTCAGCTTCTATCCGACCAAGAACCTGCCCGGCATCGGGGACGGTGGCATGGTCCTGTGCCGTGACCAGCGGGATGCCGAACGGATCCGGAAGATCCGCGCCCATCAACCCGTGCGGGCCAACGACCACCTCTACACCGGTTGGAACAGCCGGTTGGACGAGGTTCAGGCCATGGTGATCCGGGTTCGCCACCGACAATTTCCCGAGGAACAGGGTGACCGGGACCAGGTGGCCGCCATCTATGACAGCTACGTTCCCGAGGCCCATCGCCTGCAGTATCCCGTCGGCCACGAAGGCATGAAGGTGACCCACCACCAGTACTGGGTCCGCTGCCCTCAGCGGGACAAGCTGCGGGATCACCTGGAGGCCAACGGCATCGACACCGCCATCTACTACGACCCTCCCCTGCACCGGCACGAACTGGCCGAATACTGCCGGGCCGGCGGGGACCTGACCGAAGCGGAAAGGGCGGGCCGCGAGGTCCTCATCCTTCCCATCCACGCCGCCCTGCCCTTTGAAGACGCACATCGGGTCGGAAAACTCGTCCAGGAATTCCTGGGCGGGCAGGCGGAGTCCGCCCGCTCCTGACTACCATCGAGGTTGGTGATTTGAAATCCCGGGTCCTCAGTTTCGGAAGTTTGGCCACGCCTTTGGCCAGAAATCAGACCCAGGCGGTTATCGACCTCATCCAGGAGCACCAGCCGCGCCTGACCTGCCAGCTGAACATCTGGGATTCCCCCATCATGAACCGGGACAAGGAGAACGAACCGTTCATCGCCGCGAGCCGCCGCGAGATGGAATTCCTGGAGCAGCAGCTGATCCGGGAACAGGCGCGCCTCGTGGTCGTGGAAGCCGCCGACATGGTCCTGCCCCTGCCCGAGGAGCTGGCCATCGCCTGTGTGCCGGACCGGGCCACTCCTTACGACGCCTATCTCAACCGGCAGGGACTGATCATGGACGAGATGGAGCCCGGCAGCTCCGTCGGCGTCCTATCCATGCGGTCGCGGGCCCAGATGCGGTCCCTGTGGCCCGAGATATCCTTCCGGATCCTACGCGGAGGCGTGGACCGGGCCATGGAAATCCACCTGCGAAAATCCGAGATCGACGGCCTGGTCCTGCCCGCCGCCGTCACCGAACATCTGGGAATCCAGGGCATCGTCGCGGAAATCTTCGCTCCGGAATTCATCCTGCCCGGCCCAGGGCAGGGCACCCTCGTCATTCTCGGGCGCGGCAACGACCTGGAGGCCAGGGAACTGCTGGCCGAACTGCATTCGGCCGACACCGCCGTCGAACTGGACACCGAGCACGCCTTCTGCCGACGCATGATTTCGGATCAGGACCTGCCCGTGGGCGCCCTGGCCCGGGTTCTCGGCGGTGAAGTCGTGATCACCGGCACCACCGGACCGGGGACCAGCCGCATCGCCGTCAACGGGGAGATCCACGAAGCAGAGGCCGTGGGCAGCGGACTGGCCGACCAGATCCTGTCGCGCAGCGAATCCTTCGCCGACCTGCTCGAAGCCGATTTTCCCGACGGCCTTCCCGAGGAGAACGACGAGGACGTCACCCTGCTGGAAAAATTTCCGGTCGAAGCGGCGGCCATAGATGAAAAGCCCCCCCCGTCAGACCAGGAAGACTGGACCGACCGCGACGAGGAACTGGACGAGCTGGAATATCTGCGGCGCCTGGAAGACATGGCGGGGATCGAAAAAGCTCCCGCGGGCGGCGATGACGATGATGACGACCTCGATCCCTACCACGACGAGAACTGACCCCTCGATCGGCGCGAAGGAATCTCCCCTCAGCCCGATAATTCCCGCGCGATGCGGGCGGCCGCAAACGGGTCGCGCATCTGGGCCGTACCTACCTGGATCGCCACCGCCCCGAGGGCGAAAAACTTCAGGGCGTCACGGTGGTTCTCGATGCCGCCTGCCGCCACCACGGGCACCTGCGACTTCGAGATGATTTCATCGACCTTGGCCAAGGCGATGGGCCGGATGGCCGGACCAGAATAGCCGCCGAACCTCCGCGGCAGGACCGGCTGTCCCGAATCCAGATCCACGTCCAGTCCCAGCACGGTATTGATGGCGCTCACGGCGTCGGCCCCCGCACCGGCTGCGGCCGTAGCCAAGGCCGCGATGTCGGTGACGTTGGGGGTCAGTTTGGCCAGCAGGGCCCTGTCGGGCAGGCCGGCCCGGGCGGCGGCGATGCAGGCAGCCACCGTGGCGGGGTCGCGCCCGAAGTCGTGTCCGCCCTCGGCCACGTTGGGACAGCTGAGGTTGACCTCAACCCCGTGCCAATGGGCGAAGTCCCTGGCGGCCGCGTGAAGGCGGGACGCCATGTCTCCGAACTCCTCGGGCCGCGTGGCGGCCAGGCTCACCACCGTGGGCACGCCCAGGGCTTCCAGGGCGGGCAGGGTCACCGCCAGGAATTCCGCGAAACCCACGTTTTCCAGGCCGATGCTGTTGATAGCGCCGGTTTCCGTTTCCACCAGGCGCGGCATGGGGTTGCCCGAACGCGGCTGGGGTGTGACGGTTTTGGTGACCACGGCGCCGAGACCCTGATAGGGGGAATCCAGGTCCGGAGCCTTCATGTCGTGACCTGTCAATCCGTAGGCGAAGCAGCCGGAAGCCGTCCAGATTCGGCCGGGAAACCGGCGGGGGCCCAGGTCGAAGGGTTGGGTGGGATCAATGTTCCACCAGCCGGGAAGCGCCAAGATGATTCCTCTTCGTTGGCCGGGCGAGGCGGCCCTCCTGGCCGGCTACAGGGCGCCCGGGTGATCTGATTCCGAGTAATTTATCGAATTTTCTACCGGTCACCTTCCCAGGCCAGGTCTTTCGCCTGGAAGACGGGACCTTCCTCGCAGCAGGTGGCATTGCGCAGGGCGTCAGGGCCCCGCGCGGGGTCATGGACGGGAACCACACATCCCTTGCAGACCCCGTACCCGCAACCCATGTGCTCTTCCAGGGACAACCAACAGGGCCAGCGGCGGGAATCAGAAAGTCTGGCTGCCGCTTTCAAAAGAGGTGTGGGACCACAGGCGAGCACCATCGGGACCGGGCCGTCGTCGAGATCCTTCCGGGAGGCGACAAGAGCAGTCACCAGGCCTTCCCAGGCCCGGTGTCCCGAGGGCACCTCGTGCATCCGGTCGACACTGACGTGCCACTGGTCCCCCAACAGGTCCCAGGGAACATCCGCTCCATCACGGGCCCCGAAAAAGGCGTGGATATCCTGTGGTATTTCGTTCCCGTAGCGGTGCAGCCAAGCGGCCAATGGTGGAAGCCCCACCCCACCGGCGATCAACACCGCAGGCCTGTCCTTTTCCGGCTCAGGAAATGGTCGTCCCAGAGGCCCCAGAAAGGTCATGGTTTCGCCGGCGGCCAGGTCCCCCATGGCCCCGGTGCCCCTGCCGACGATGCGGTAGAGGAAAGACATCCGACGGCCCTCGGCTGCGAAGATCGAAAAGGGACGACTGAAAACCAGGGCTCCGGTGCCCGGCAGATTCAACATGGCGAACTGCCCCGGCAAAAAGGACAGGGGCTGCTCCAGTTCGAGGTCGATGCGAATAAGCCCGCTGGATACACGTTCATTGGCCAGGACCACGCCGCCGCAACTGACCGCGGCCGTGGGTGACAGATCAGTCATGGACGACCCTTCGGGGGGAATATCGTGGTGGGGTCAGCGCAGGAAATCCCAATTTTCATCCTTCTTTTTGGCATCATCCTTCTTCTCTTCATCTTCCTCTTCATCTTCCTCTTCATCTTTTTCCTGGCTGTCCTCGCCGCCTTCCGGCTCGGCGGTACCGCCGGCATCTTCGCCGTCAACGGCCCCCTCTGCCTCGAGCCCGGCTCCCACGGTTCCCTCTACGGCCGGACCAGGAGGGTCAGTCCGCGTGGCAGAACTGTCCCTCGCGGCATTGGACACGCGGAGAGAATCCGCCGCGCCGCGGGCCGCCATATTCCTGGTGGCGGCCTCCAGGGCCTGGGTCTGTCGAACTTGCGCGGCTGCCACGGCCCGTTCCGGTGGTTCGAACACGAGGTTGGGTCGGCGGGATAGATAGACCATGCGACGCCGGATTCCCGGCAATCGGGCCAGAGAACTTCCCAGGGTGCCACTGAAATCGGATTCCTCTTCGAGGGCAGCCCTTTCTTCATCCGTGAGGTTCGCCCATCGCTCCTGTTGTTCCACTTCCCGGCGCGCCAGCAGGTATCCAAACAGGTTGCTCCCGGACCCCGACCGGATCTCGTAGGCCTGGGGCGATTCGGGAAAATTCTCTTCCAGTTCGCGGGCGAAGATGGCCCCGGAATCGGGTTTGTCCAGGAACTGGTCGTAGGTAAGATATGCCCCGTAAAGCGCACGGGCAGTCACCGAACCGTCCGCGGCCGAATCCGCGGCTGCCTGAAGGTACAGGGACGCAGCCACGGTGGGTTGGTCAAAGCCGAAGAGCATGGCGTTGGCCTGAAGGAGCTTCAAACCGGGAACGCGATCCGGGCTGGCGTCCGGCAGCACGGCTTCGGCCGCAAGATAGTCCTGGAGATTGTTGTTCAGCAGACGGGTGCGGTTCTCGTCGTCGAGTTCGTCCCGTTTCAGCATGGCGGTCTGGAACTGAGCCCGGGCATCTTCCAGCTGGCCCCGTTCCAGATAGAGGTAACCCAGAAGATCCGCGGCCCTGGCCTTGACCGCCGGGGTTTCCCATTCCGCCGGCATGCTTTCCAAAAGAGGTGAAGCTTCGTCACCCCGGCCCTGGGATACCAGGCTTTCCGCCTCGACCAGCAGGACCTCGCCCTGGGCCGAATATACGCGGGCCTGGTCCTGCAGTTCGGCCAACAAGGGATCGACGACCTCGAAATCTCCCATGCGCACGTGGACCCTGGCCCGCAGCAACCGGGCCTCGAATCCCAGGTCCGCGCTGGTGGTATTGTCGCTGACCTCCTGGAGGACCTCCGCGGCGCTCGGGTAGTCTTCCATCTCCCAGTAACACCGGGCCAGCTTCAATCCAACGCGGTCCCGCTCCTCGATCTCCGAATCGAGGTCCAGGTAGTCGCGGTAGTTTCCCGCCGCTGTTTCCCAGTCTTCCAGGGCGAACGAGTTGTCCCCACTCACCTTTCGAGTCTCCGCCTGGTACTTGCTTTCGGGATACAGTTTGGCCAGGCGATCGAGGTACTCCTGGCTGCGGTCAACCGCCCCGATCAGGAGGTAGTCCAGGGCCGTCAGGTAGAGGGCCTCCTCCAGATAGGGCGTCTGGGGGAAGTTGGTGAATAGCAGATCGAACTTGCGGATCGACATCCGGTACGATTCGAGCCGGTAGTACGACTTGGCCTGAAGAAAAAGGGCGTCATCGGTCAGGCTGTGACCGGGGTACTCGTCGAGGATCTTCTGGGCCTTGCGAACGGCGTTGTCGTAGTCGCTTTTCTGGGCTCCGGCCGGCTTGGGGGGATCCTGGTGTTGGCGCAGGGCCTCCTCGCGCACATGTTCGGCGTTGTCGAAACTTCGCTTGGCGTTGTAGTAGGTGTTGTACTTGGCGCAGCCGACCAGGAACAGGATCCCGATCGACAACATGGCCGGCACCAGCAGCCGGTGTGTCCTGATTCGCGGACGTATTGAACCATGCGGAGCGGCCCGACCCCCAGATCCCGGGTTTCCCCCGGTATTCGGGACCGTGTCTCCGCCAAGTGGCCCGGACTTCATATGACGTTGATTATCCACCACTTAACCTTGTTCAGAACCAAGTCCGCTGCCCGAGGGAGGCGCGCGCCTATGGGGTGTTGTCCCGGTTGATATGCAATATCCGTTCCGGCCTGTCGGGCGCTTCAGCCCTCGTTCCGCCAGGTCAACCGACCGCCCCGGAAGGTGGCCACCACCCGGCCGGTCAGGGTTTCCCCGAGGTACGATGAGTTTCGGCTGAGGGACTGGAACCGGTCCGCGTCCACGGTCCACTGGAGCTTCGGATCGAACAGGACAAAATCAGCCTCCGAACCTTCTTCCAACTTGCCGCCGGGCAGATTGAAAATGCGGGCCGGAGCTTCGCTCATGCATTCCACCAGCCTGCCCAGGTCCATGATGCCCGTGTTGACAAGATAGGTGATCCCCACCCCCAGCGCCGTTTCCAGCCCGATGACCCCGAAGGGCGCCTGGTCGAACTGGTGTTCCTTCTCCGTATTGGTGTGGGGCGCGTGGTCGGTGGCGATGGCGTCAAGAGTACCGTCGGCCAGGGCTTCGGCCACCGCGTTGAGGTCGTCAGGCTCCCGCAGCGGAGGATTCATCTTGAACAGCGGGGAATAGTCTCGGCAGTTGGAATGGTCCAGACTGAAATGGTGCGGGGTGGCTTCCGCGGTGACCCGCAACCCCTCGCTCTTGGCCCGCCGAATGATCTCCACCGCTCCCTTGGTGGACACATGGGCCACGTGCAGGTGACCGCCGGTGGCCCGCGCCAGTTCGATATCCCGGAAAACCGCAGCGTCCTCCCCGGCCCGCGACATGCTGGCGATACCCAGACGCGCCGACCAATAGCCCCCGTGCATGGCCCCCTTGCCCACGATGCTGCGGTCTTCGGCGTGCGTGATGATCGGCACACCGAGCACGTCGGCATACTTCAGGGCGTTGGCCATCAGGCCTCCGCTCGCCACCGGGTCCCCGTCATCGGTGAAGCCAACCGCACCGGCGGACACCATGTCGCCGAATTCCGTCATGCCCTGTCCTTCACGGCCGGGGCTGACGGCACCCGTGGGATGGATCCGGCACAATCCGGCTTCCCGGCCGCGGTCGATGAGATAGCGGACCATGCCCGAATTGTCGATGGCAGGATCCGTGTTCGGCATGGTTACGACGGACGTGTATCCCCCGGCCGCGGCCGCCTTGCTGCCGGTGGCCACGGTCTCTTTCTCCTCATGACCGGGTTCGCGGAAATGCACATGCAGGTCCACAAAGCCGGGGGCGCAAACCAGCCCCTCCCCGTCGAGAACCGGCAAACCTTCGACCTTGGGAGCGCCGACCCCCAGGCCTTCGATCCGGCCCCTGCGGACATGGATGAATCCCCTGCGTTGGCCAAGCTTGCCCTTGCGGCAGATCTTGACCCCCGTCACCAGGTACTCCGAGGGAATGCGCTGCCAGCTCCATTCCATAACCAGACCTCTTTCCGGACTTCCGGTGGTTCAAAATTCCAAATCCGATCGCGGTATCTGGGCCGCCCCGGTTCTGCTACTCGGACGCGCCCGACAGGGCCCCCGGGTCCCCGCCCGACAGCAGGTAGATGAGGGCCATCCGCACAGCCACCCCGTTGGCCACCTGGTCCAGGATGACCTGGCGAGGCCCGTCGGCCACCGTGCTGGAGATCTCCACGTCCCGGTTCATCGGGCCGGGATGCATCACGAAAGCCTCGGGCTTCAGGGTGCGCACCACCTCGTCGGTGATCCCGTACATTCGGTGGTATTCTCGGTTGCTGGGGAATGATTTGCTGGAGTGGCGCTCCAGCTGGATCCGCAGAACGTTCAGCACGTCGGCATCGGCGACGGCCTTCTTCAGGTCGTACTCGATCTTGGCGCCCAGTTTCGACAGCTGGCCCGGCACCATGGTAGGCGGTCCACAAAGGGTCACTTCGGCCCCCAGCTTGTTCAGGCCCCAGATGTTGGAGCGGGCCACCCGGCTGTGGGTGATGTCCCCGATGATGGTGACCTTCTTGCCTCGCAGGTCACCCAACCTCTGCCGCATGGTCATGATGTCCAGCAGGCCCTGGGTGGGGTGCTCATGGGCGCCGTCCCCGGCATTGATGACCGAACACTTGAGCACCTTGGCCAGATATCTCGCAGCCCCGGCGGAGCTGTGCCTGATGATCAGCATGTCGATCTTCATCGCCGCCAGGTTCTCTGCGGTGTCGCGCAGGGTCTCGCCCTTGGAGAAACTGCTGGTGGCGGTGCTGAAGTTCACGATATCGGCGGACAGCCGTTTTTCGGCGAGTTCGAAACTGATGCGGGTGCGGGTGCTGGGTTCGTGGAAAAAGTTCACCACCGTGCGACCCCGCATGATCGGGACACTCCGGACCGGGCGGTCGAACACCGCCCTAAAGCTGGAGGCGATGTCCAGGACCCCCAGGATTTCCTCGGCCGACAATTCCTCCAGGCCGAGCACATCCTTGTTTTTCAGGATCATTCCCCTTCGACCTCCCCGACCACGACTTCGGCCTTGTCGTCGAATTCCTTCACCTTGACCTTGATGATCTCCCGCTGGGAAGTGGGCACGTTCTTGCCCACGAAATCGGGACGGATGGGCAGCTCGCGGTGACCGCGGTCCACCAGCACCGCCAGGCGGATCGCTTCGGGGCGACCCCAGTCCATGATCACGTCCAGGGCGGCCCGGACGGTGCGCCCGGTGTAGAGAACGTCGTCCACCAGGATGATGATCTTCCTGTTCACGTCGAAGGGCATTTCCGTGCTCGACACCTGGGGCGTCGGCCCGAGGGTCGACAGGTCGTCGCGATAGAAGGTGATGTCCAGGGCCCCCTGGGGTAATTCGGTGCCTTCGACGGATTTGATGGCCTCTCCCAGCATCCGGGCCAGGGGCACACCCCGCCGCTGGATCCCCAGGATAACCAGGTTGTCGGTCCCCTTGTTGGCCTCGATGATCTCGTGGGCCATGCGCTTGATGGCCCGGTTCATCTCGCTGGCGTTCATGATCACGGCTTTTTCGGCAAAGTTCATGGCGGTTCCTTCAGGACGAGGGCTGGCTGGCGGGCAAAAAAAAAGCATGGCCGGGGTGGTCATGCCTGTCTTTGCCGAGGGCCTCCTTCACGGATTCATGCACGTTGGCTCCGCAGGAATCTAGCAACCGGTTCGGTGCCCAGCAAGGGGATTCTGCAGGAGAGGCCTCCCCTGTGGATCCATCCACCTGGGGCAGCATCAAGGTTTTGTTCCGGTAGAACAGATTCCGGGAGGGTCAACGACCCTCCCGGTCGAACGCCCCCACCACCCTCAAACCATCCTCAATAGCCGTCAAAAAATCCGGCAGATGAGCCATTTCGTCCTGCGGGACCGTCCGTTTGTCCACGGTTATCCGGCGCTGCAGGATGAGAGAATCGGAATCCTCCGACACTTCACCGTTGACCCCTCCGAAACCCGCCTGGCAGACTTCCAGCCGGGAGAGATCCTCCAACCTGGAGCGTGCCCCACCGGCAAACCTCACCCGGAAATCAAATTCGTGGCAGAAGGGAAATGTGAACTCGTCCTGGAGGTTCAGACGCCGAACCCACTCGGTGTTCAGACCGGGATTCGACCAGCCGAAAGAGGCCAAATCGTGATCACCCATGCCCACCAACCGTCCACGGCGGCCCTGACAGGTGAAGCGGCATAGATCGGAATCCGAGGTGTCCCCCCGTCTCTGGAAATCCGTGACCACCAAGTCGGGAAATATTATCCTGAAGGAGGCTTCCGCAGCCTTCAGGGTTCCGGGTGAATTCAGGGACAGGTTTTTCCACGATTCATCGAAAAACCGGGCCAGGTGACCCTCCATGACCAACTCGATGTCCGTCATCAGCCACCCATCGCTGATTTCCCCGATTTCTTCGGAGATCCGCACACGGTTCCGGTCCGGCAGGTCATTCGGAATGGTGATCAGGGTCCCGCCCTGGCCGGAAATCAATCCCTGCAATCCCTGCAGGGGAATGGGAATGTTGCCGAAGGTCGCCTCGTCGGCCGCCGCGTCCAGATAGACCCAGCGGTCCGGTAGCTTGGCCCTCAGGATGATGTGGTTGAACTGGTCGGCCGGCAATTCCTCGACGATCAATCCGTGGTCTGTGGACACCAATACCAGATCGAATTCCAATCCCAGGTGCCGGCAAACCAATGCCAGCAGAAACGATTTGTCCTTGCAGTCGCCGATCCCGGCGGCCACCAGGTGGGCCGCGCGCACCTCGCTGCGGATCATCCGGTTCACAGAGTCTATCGATCCGTACTTGATCCGGTCGCGAATCCAGTAGAAGGCTCGGGCCAGGGCCTCCCTGGGGTCGCCGGATCCCGCAAGGACCTCGAGCAGCGGGGGCGGCGGCGCGGTGTGGTGATCCAGGGCCGCGAAGGTCGGTTCGAACAGGTTCTCGGCCAGCACCTCCCAGGTTTCGCCCTTGACCCGACAGGCCAGAAGGGGATTGAAAAGGGAGTTCTCAAAGGGATGGCCGGTATTGATTCGGGGCAACAGACGATGGCCCGTGAAAACGAACTTCTGGAACCCCGTCACGCGGTCCTGTGAAACTTCTGGTTCGGGGGCGCCGTTCCTGGGGACGAAATCCAGGTCCAGGCGATGGGGATTCAGGACCTCCACCTGTCCCTGGAAAATTGGAACTGCCCCCGAAGAAAAATTGCTGATCAGGAACAGGCCGCCTTCATCTGCCTCGCCCCGGTCGCGGTGTAGGAGACTGAAATTCACCTCCACCGCATCGCCGACTTCCAGATCCGGCAGGAGCCATTGGCCAGCCCTGCGGCGGGCGACTTGGATGAAGGGGTTGTCGTCCTCTGCAGGGCCCACCGAAAACCGGTCGGAGGGAATATTGAACAACTTGCCGTCATGGCGGTGGATCCGTACTTCGGATTGGATGAGCAGGGTCCTGCCCTCCTCAAATGGGACAACTATTCGCCGCATCTTGCGGGCCGCCGCCCGCCGCAGGACCTGGTGCACCTCACTGGACTTTTCCCAATGCCAGCCGTTGATCCCCACCACAAAACGGCGTTTCGCGCTGAGGGTGACCAGGCCGTGGTGACCGGCAAGTTCCCAGTCTTTCAGGTGCGTTTGGTCACCCCTGACCTCTGCGGGCGAAGAGCGCCATTGTTCGGTCGGCGGTATCCGGTGGTAAAGTTCGAAACCGGACTCCACCAGGTTCAGGGACATCAGACGTACCGCGTGATATTGGGCCATGACAGGCTGGTCCATCGCCATCATCACCTGCCCGAGATTGTAGATGACCGCGGGATTGGCCTGGGACCATTCATCCTCGAAACTATTCAACCTCTCCAGCCCCAGATCGAGGCTGCCCAGATTGAGGGCCCGAATGCCGGCGGCCAAGATTTCCCTATCCTCGTCATGACCTTTCAGCAGGCGGAATTGGATCTGACCTTGAACCGCGGGAGGAACCTCGGGCAGTCCGACCTCGATTTTCGTGACCGGCCGGGTGTCGCAGATCCGGATGACCAGATCCGCCCCCTGAGCGGTGCCCATCCAATGGCCGGTCCACAACAAGTCCTGGGGCGTTTCGCGGTGGTGGAACTTCAAATGAAAGACCGGCAGGGCCTGGCATCCCGCCAGTGCAATCCTGACGGTCAACAGGCGGCGGGGAACCGGAAAATGGATCGACAGACCATCAATGCCCGGGCCCCAGGTCGTGTAGAACTCATCCTCCCCACACTTGCGCGACCGAAACAGCAAATTGAAGCGCCGCCTGAGGGTGTGGCTTCCCGGAACCGGCAGTTCCAGCAGAATGGGATCGGGTTCGGGGCTGGTGGGTAGGATTTCCAGCTCTTCGGCCAGTTGTTTATCAATGAGATCCTGCGCTCGGACATCCAATTCCGCTGCCTCCCGGGTTTCCTCTTCTGTTTGGCCCCAATTTTTCAGGATGAGCCAGAGGAACAGCCAAAAAACCAGTGAAAATCCAAATGACCCGTCCATGGAATACCTCGGGGGGATGGGATATATGGTTTTCTGTTTAATGAATTTTCAATGTCAATCACTACTGTTCAACAAAATTAAATCCTGAAAAACCGCCATCATCCTGGGGAGAAAATCAAAGGCGCGCCAGCCCCTCAGGCCCCAGTTCCCAGACAGTACAGCCCGCTTCATGAAGGAATCCGAGATCATGGGAGGCCACCAGCACGGCCGTTTCCGGGCCAACTTCGGCCAACAGTTCCACCACCAGGGCCCGGCCGGCGCGGTCCAGGGCGGCGGTCGGTTCGTCCAGCAACAGGACCGGTCGACCGGAAAAAAGGACCAGGCCCAGGGCCAGCCGACGTTTCTGGCCGCAGCTCAGATCGTGGGGATTTCTCGCTACCAGATCCGGCGGTAATCCCATTTTCCCCAGCAGATCCCCGGGCTCCCGGTCGGCGAAGGCCGGGTCCAGGCGGATCTCACTGGACACATCCGACCGGGTGAACAGGTACTCGGGAAACTGGGGGGCGAGCATGGCAGCACCGTGGTCCAGGTCCCGGGCTTTTCTCCGGTAGAGTTCCCGCCCGGCCAGCCGGACGGTCCCCCGATCCGGCCGCCGCGCTCCCGCGCAGGCGGCCAGCAGGGTACTTTTTCCGCAGCCGTTGGGACCGGTGATGCCGACCCTCTGCCCCGGCGCCACTTCCAGGCACAGATCGCGGACACCTGGACCCGGACCGGCGAAATCGAAGCCGAGATCATCCAGTTCCAGCAGGGACTCGGCACCCGGGACAGCCGGCCGTTCCGGGCTGGCCGCCGCCTGATCGCCCGTCCCCAAAAGTTCCCCGACTTCAGGCGTCCCGATCATTTCCCCGGCGGGGCCCTGCCGGGAAATCCGGCCCTCATGAAGCACGATCAACCAGTCGGCCCGGGCCGCCTCCCGGCGGTCGCAAGTGGCGGTGACCAGGGCGCCGCCGGATTCCTTCACCCAGCGTTCCAGACGGTCCAGAACCCATTGGGATTGATCCCGGTCCTGCAAGGCCGTCGGCTCGTCGCAGAAAAGAACCCGCGGTGCTGACGCCAGGGACACGGCCAGGACCAGACGCTGTTTTTGTCCAGCCGACAACAGCCGGGGATCCAGGTCCTCGAAGCCTTCCAGGTGGAACTCCCGCAACATGGCCGTCACGTCCGGATCGGTCCGCCCCAGGGAGAGCTCCCTGCCCACGCTGGCGGCGAAGATCTGTTCGTCCGGATCCTGGAACATGATGGCTGCGGGTTCGCTCAGAGGTGAGTCCTCGGACGCCAGGAATTTGAGCAGGGATGATTTTCCCGAACCGTTGGCCCCCAGCACGGCCAGCCACTGGCCGGGCCGAACGTCGCAATCGATCCGGTCAAGGAGGGTGATTTCACCGCCGGGCACCCGGCGGGTCAACGACCAGTTCCGCAGGCGGAGCAGTGGGTCAGGACCCGTCGTCATCCTGCAGCTTTTCCAGGTTGCGGCGCGCGGCCGTGGCCCAGCTGGAGGACCCGTCCAGCACCAGATATCGCTGCCAGGCGGCAATGGCCTGATCCCGGTGGCCACCTTCCTGAAGGCTTCTGGCCAGACCGAAAGCGGCCCTTTTGAGCTGGGGATCCACGGTCAGCGCTGCCTGGAACTGCGCGGCCGCCTCGTCGAACCGCGTGGACTGGAACAGGGCGTTTCCCTGGGCGAAGAGAAAATCGGTGTCGGTGGGCCGCAGGGCCGTCAGCTCTTCCAGCAGGACCAGGGCTTCTTCGGTCCGGCCGCGCTTGAGCTGGACCAGGGCCAGATTGTACCTGGCGGCGACCAGGTCCGGCGCCGTGTCCAGCGCCAGACGAAACTGTTTCTCGGCTTCGGCCAGGCGCTCGTTGGCCAGCAGGTCGACACCCTTGTTGTAGGGTGCCAGGGCCGCGGACCGCTGGCGAGCCGAGGCCCACTCGTCATCACTGAAATTAAGGCGCAAAAGAGAGCCGGGAATGATCCGGCCTGGATCGGTGAGTCCGTTGTCCCGCGCAATCCGATTGGCGCGACCGGGATTCCCGTAGTAGTTGTCGGCTACCTGGGCCAGGGTTTCCCCATCGGCAACGGTGTGGTCGATGTAGTGATCCTTCGCGGCCGGATCGGTCTCCCCCGGAAAGGGCTGGTCGCTGACCGGCGTGGTCACTTTTTTGGAGCAACCCGCCGCCAGCAGGACCGTCAGCAGGCCCAGGGCAACCAACAGGTGGCGGGATCTCAGGTGGCCGGTTCGAATCATGGTGTGACTCCCGTCAGGACTGGATCACCCGGGGATCGCCCCGGCGGGCGGCATCTTCCAGGATGGAGATCATTTCATCGAATCTCTGGGTTGCATAGAGCTTTTTGCGCAGTATGGCCGCGCCGGGATAGCCCTTGAAGCATTTGGCGATGTGCTTGCGGACCACCAGGCAACCCTGGTCCTCGCCGCGCTGGGCCACTTCCCCCCGCAGATGTTCCATGGTCACTTCGCACATCTCGGCAAAGGGGATTTCCGGGGCGGGCACCCCCTCGTCGACAGCCCGCATCCTGGAGAAGAAC
>CBDTUS010000027.1:0-27948 GCA_965363725.1 uncultured bacterium
GGGGTGAAGATAAATCCCCAGATGATAAAATTGCGCAGGGTATTTATGTTGGGTTTGGACGGCGGTTCCTGGAACGTCCTGGACCACCTGTTTTCCCAGGGCGTCATGCCGAATCTGGCCCGCCTGTGCCGCGAAGGCGTTCGCGGAGTCCTGGAATCGACCACGCCGCCGGTGACCCCGGTGGCCTGGACCTCGTTGATGACCGGCGCCAATCCGGGAAAACACGGGATATTCGCCTTCCGCAAGGCCCACCCCGATAACAGCTACCTGGCCATGCCCGTCAACCGGATGGACATGAAGGTCCCCACGATATTCGACTACTACCGGACCGATCCGGGGTTGATCTCACTCAATCTTCCCATGTCCTTTCCAGCCACGGAAATTGCGGGCCTGATGGTCACGGGCATGATGACCCCCCAGGCGGATTCGGCCCAGGCCTCCCATCCGTCCGATCTCCTGGACCGAATGGCGCAGGCCGGCGTGGACTACGTGATCGATCCCAAGCTGGAGGAGACCCGGGACATCGAGCCGGGCGACATCTTCGGGGGGTGGAAGGAAGCGCCGGACGAGATCCTGGCCCGGCTGGGGCGGATCACCGCGGCGCGGATGCAGGCGGTGCGGTACTTCCAGGAACATCACCCGTGGAAGGTGTTCGTCTGCGTGGTGGTGGGGACCGACCGCATCCAGCACATGTTCTGGGATGAACTTCTTCCCGAAAACGGCGGCCCGACTTCCGATCGGGTGAAGCGCTACTATGCGGAGCTGGACGCCGAGATCGGGACCTTGATGGAGTCCCTCGACCCCGAAGACGCCTTGCTGGTCGTTTCGGACCACGGATTCGTCAAGACCCACGGTTCGTTCCAGACCAACGAGTGGCTCCGCCAGCAGGGATGGCTCAAGAGGCGGGAGGTCGGGCGCAGCCCCCTTTATCCCCTCAAGATCTTCCTGAACAAGCTGGGGATCACCCGGGAGAAGCTGGGCGTGATCCTGTCTTCGGCCCAGTCCAGCAAGCTGCAGATGAAGGCCTCACACATCGACTGGGCAGGTTCGGAGGCCTTTCTGTGCGGTCCCTTCGCCATCAGGATCAACCTGAAGGGGCGGGAGACCCTGGGCCGGGTCGATCCCGGGGAGTTCGACGCGCTGACCGACAGGATCATTGCCGCCCTGCTGGACATCAAGGACGCCGACGGCGTGCCCATGATCGCCGAGGCCGTCAAGGGGGCCGACATCTACCACGGGGAGGGCGAGGGCCAGCCCGGCGACATCGTGTTCACTTTCCGCGATGACCTGAACTACACGGTCTATGCGGGCGAACTCGGCGGCGACATATTCGATCACGACATCAGCAAGCAGGGCGATCATCGGGTCGACGGGATTTTCGCCGCCTGGGGGGGAGGGATCGCTCCCGGCGCCCGTGACCTGAGGCTGTCCATTTGTGACATCCTGCCGACCATGATGCACCTCAACGGCCGGCCAGTGCCGGCGGTTTGCGACGGGCGGGTGGCCTTGGAGGCCCTGGACGGGCCTCAGGATATCCGGGTGGAAGACGATTGGCGCCAGTATCTCGGTGACGCCAAGGCGGTGAACTACTCCCAATCCCAGGAGGATGAAATCAACGCCCGGTTGCGCGCCCTGGGATACCTGGACGACGATTGATCTTGCCACAGACACCCGGCTGGGACACTGCGCGACGGGTGGCCCCCAAAATCTCTTTTGTAAATAGACCCCAGGCCGGGTTATAATTGCCGGCGATTCCTGTCACATAACCTGTTCGTGCAGACCGTCTCCACCTGGAGACCCTGGTTGGGACCGCATGCTCTTCAATTCACTTATTTTCCTGGTTTTTGCCGCCATCTTCTTTGGCCTTTGGCCCTGGGTCAAACGCCACCAGAATCTCCGCTATATCTTCCTGGTGGTCAGTTCCTTCATTTTTTACGGCTGGTGGGACTGGCGATTCCTCTTCCTGATCATCGGCAGCGGTGTGCTCGATTATTGCTCTGGCTTGTTGATGGCCGCCCGGCCCGACCGGAAGAAGCTGTGGCTGGCCTTGTCGATCCTGGGCAATGTCGGCTCGCTGATGATTTTCAAATACAGCGGGTTCTTCGCCGACAACCTGAGCGCGCTGCTGGGTTTGTTCGGGGTGGATGTGGAGCTCAGGGAGGCGCTGCCGAAGTTTGTCCTCATCCTTCCGGTGGGCATCAGTTTCTACACCTTCCAGTCCATGAGCTACACCATCGATATCTACAAGGGCAAGCTCCAGCCCACCCACAACATATTGCAGTTCTTCGCCTACCTGGCCCTGTTTCCCCAGCTGGTGGCCGGCCCCATCATCCGGGCCGCGGACCTGCTGCCCAGTCTGGCCAAGGAAGGCCATACCAGCGAAAAACAGCGGTGGGAGGGGCTGCACCTGATCGTGCACGGTTTCGCCAAGAAGATGTTCATCGCCGACAACCTGGCCTACTACGTGACCGAGGCTTTCAACAATCCCCTCCACAACGATTCACCACTCTACTGGTGGTTGATCATGACCGCGTTTGCCTTCCAGATCTATTGCGACTTCAGCGGGTACAGTGACATCGCCCGCGGGCTGGCCAAGTGGATGGGTTACGACTTCATGGTCAACTTCAACCATCCCTACATTTCCACGTCACTCCGTGAATTCTGGACCCGCTGGCACATCTCCCTTTCCACCTGGTTCCGTGACTACGTCTACATCCCGCTGGGCGGGTCCCGCGGCGGCAAGGTGAAATCCGAAACCAACATGTGGCTCACGATGCTGGTCTCGGGTTTCTGGCACGGAGCGGCCTGGAATTTCATCATCTGGGGGGGGCTCCACGCCGCCGGATTGACCCTGGAGCGCTTCACCGCCTGGCCCCGGCGGATAGGGGCCCTGCCGGGCGGCCGTTACCTGGCCTCCCTGTTCCTGTTGTTGCAGGTCTGGGTCACCTGGGTGTTTTTCCGTGCGGGGACCCTTGAACAGGCGACCAGGATCCTCGGCAGCATGTTCAGTTTCGGCGGGGGCTTTTCCCAGCTGGTGGCGGACATCGGCGGGGTCAAGATCCTGAATATCTGCCTCATCATCGGCATCGCGGCCTTCCGCGAATTCTGGTTCTTCATGGGCCTGGACCAGCGCCAGTTCCTGAAGGGCGGCGCCCGGTCCTACGTCGAGGTCTTCACCATGGCCCTGCTGATCGTCGTGACCATCTATTTCCGGGGCCCGGGCAGCCAGTTCATCTATTTCCAGTTCTAGGAGTCTTGTCGATGAAGGGTGAAAGACTAGTACAGACCATGATCCTGGCGGCCGTCGGGCTGGCCCTGTTCGGTGTCATCCGGCCCGATTCGCCGGATCCCCAGGAAGATGCGGTCTCCCACAAGATCTGGTTCTTCATCAACAAGACCCACCAGGGTCCCGACTACGGGGCCGTGATCATCGGGGACTCAAGAGCCTTGCGCGGCGTTTCCCCCGGCGAGATGACCCTGGAACTCGACAGTACGAAGATATTCAACTTCTCCTTCCACGCCGGCGGCATGAACGAAGAGATGTATCGGGAAGGTGAAAAACTGATCGCGGACGGGGTGGCCCAGCCGGTCATCGTCCTGGCCCCCACCGCCCTGTCCTTCCTGCCGAGCAAGGCCGCCAACAGCCAGTTCCACGAATACCGCGACAAACCCCGGGACCAGGTCTGGATCTACAAATATTGGCCCGACCTGGCTTTCTGGTTCCAGCCGGTTTCACCTTCCATTTATATCCAGAAGTCCATCGGGTACCAACCGGCCAAACTCCTGTTCCAGGATTTCCAGGCCGATGGCTGGATCGCGACCGACCAGGATCCCCGGGATGATCTTGCCGATCTGTCGTTGCACCGGGCCCGTCTGGTCGGGTTGCAGGTTGATGAAGCCAGGATTCACGAACTCATTCAGCAGACCCGCCAGTGGTCGGATCGCGGGTTCCGGGTGTTCGGATTTTCCCCTCCCGCCTACGGACCCAGGGTGGCCCAGGAGGACAGCATGTTGGGCTTCGACAGGGACGCCTTTGTCCAATCGTTTCGATCCGCCGGAGGAACCTGGCTGGACCTGGATGATCCCGCCCTGGAATCCTACGACGGCAGCCATCTGGACAGGACTTCGGCCGTGAACCTGTCCCGGGCGCTGGCCCGGGGAATGGCCCCCTTCCTGTAAAAGCGGATCCCTCCCGAAATTCTGATTCTTCCCGCCGGTTTTTTTTCTACAGGATTTCCCTACCTTTACCAGGATATCCCGCCGCATGTCATTAGGTCTGGATTTTGCCCCTTTCCTACTTGGAAACCGAAATCTCTGCATTCTGCAATGAAATTCGCTCCTAAAGGCAGGATTACACATGCACCGCTTGCCCATTCTCCTATTTTGCCTGCTGCTGACAGGTTGTTTCTACCCGTCATCTCCCGATGATTCGGATACTCAGGCCCCTGTGGCCCATGACGGGTCCCTGCGGGTGGCCGCCCTGGACTACAATGTCGGGACCATAGCCGTGCCCGAGGATATCCATCGGTTGACCCGGGGGGAGATCCTGATCGTTCCCTGCGCCCAATTCTGGGGCCCGGACAATTACGAGGGTAAAATGGAAGTTCTGCGTGCCGCGAATCCCAACCTGAAAATCATCGGTTATCTGGGATCGAAACACATACCCCTGAGTTGGGGAACCTACACACGGGAAGAGCACCCCTATTTGCATGACATGTTCCAGGCCTCCCTCCCCTATTGGGCTACCACTACCACCGGGGACACCCTGATGGACTGGCCCGGCACGGTGGTCTTCGACGTTTTGAACCCCGAGGCCCGGGGCGCCATCCAGGATGTGTTCGAGCATTTCCAGCAGGTTTCCAGCAACAAATTCGATGGCGTTTTCTGGGACTATTTCGCCAACAAGTTGTGGATCGCTCCGGCGGTAGAAGGCATGGAGGGCGAAGCCGACCTGGATAACAACGGTATCCCGCACTGGGACGATCCCGGAGAAATCCAGGCTTTTCTCGATTCCCAGGATGACTGGGTCGCGGAAATGCAGGCCGCCATGGGGGCGGACTTCATCCAGATCGCCAACGGGGTACGTGCCCTGCAGGACTCGGTTTTTGCGGCCAAGTTCGACGGTCTGTTCTACGAACTTTTTCCCAACGTGGGTTTCAGCAGCGGAGAAACCTTCCGCAGGGCTCTCGACCCAAGCCGACCCAACAATCTCTGGGCGGCCCACGGCTGGCCCCGGACCAGGAACGGGGGGCCCTGGTTGATCCTGTCCCATAACCAACCGGTGGGATCCTACCGGGAACCGGACGGCAGCTGGTCGGTCATCAACAGCGGGGATCTCCTGCGGGCGGTGGCTTTGCTGACGGACGCCACCAGCCTGCACTACGACAATACCGGGGAATTCAGGGCGGGAGTTCCCCAGGTGGAACTCGACCTGGGTATCCCCCTGGGGCCGTGCGAAATCTTCGGGGACAGGTTTATTCGCAGGTTCGAACGGGGCAGGGTGGAGCTTCTCATGGGTGATGGGCAGTACCCGGTTCCCTTTGCCTACGCCATTCCGCAGAACGGCGTCATCGTGGAACAGTTCGGGGAAATAGCGGTTTCCCCCTGACGAATCGACCGGCCAGGGTGGACACTTTCACCCGTCGGCATAATATTTAGAGGGTAACTAAGGGTCTCCCCAACAGGGGACGTTCAACCAGGGTCTGGCATGGGGGATCGATGTTTTGCGAAAAATTGTTTTCACGCTCGTATTTTTGTTCCTCGGTATCATGGTTACTTTCAGTCCGGCAGCCGAACCCGTGGTTGCCAACGTGGTCATGGCCCAGAGAACCGACGGTTCCGGTCTGGTGGACATTTCCTACGAACTGATGGACGCCGATGGCGACACCATGGCTGTCACCCTGCAATTGTCGGACAACGGTGGGGCCCATTGGTTGTTCCCCGTCATCGACGCTGTCGGTGACGTGGGGCAGGGGATCCTTTCGGGCACCGGGAAAAACATCGTCTGGAATGCGGTTGCCCCCAGCGGAGATCTCTTCAATGAAAATTTCCGGGCCCGGGTATTGGCGAGTGATGCGGGGGTGGAATTCCACGCCAATTCACCCGACCATATCGCGATTACGGATTTCAGCCGGGTGGACTGGACCGATCCGGCCAATATCGAGAAATTCTCCCGGGCCAAAATGGCCCTGATCATGGGCAGCCACATCTGGGCCGGGGGCCAATATGCCGATGTGGATGTGGTGGGGCAGCTCAAGGCTCTCAACCCGGACATTGTCATCCTGGTGTACGTGTCGGTCAAATCGACCCCCTTGAATGCCCCCAACGAGAATCCCGAAAGCTTCTGGTACAAGTGGTACGAAAGGACCTCTCCCTATTTCGTGGAGACCACTGAAGGCGCCATGGCCCAGGATTTTCCCGGCAACCGGCTGATCAACATGATTGACCCCGATTGCCGCCGGGTGATGATCGAAACCATCAAGGAAATGCAGGATAATTCCCTTAACGTGGTCGATGGGCTCTATTGGGATTATTTCGCGACGCGCCTCTGGGTGCCTGACGGCATGGATATCCCGGGTGATCCGGACATGGACGGTAACGGGATCGGGCATTGGGATGATCCTGCCGAGATGCAGGCCTATCGTGACGCCCAGATAGAACTGATCAGCGCTACCCGTGACTCATTGGGAGAAGGGTTCGTCCAGTTCTTCAACGGTCTGCGGGCCCACGCCGATTCCACTTTTGCGGCCCTGGGGGACGGCGCCTACTACGAAATCTATCCCACCCAGTTCTTCCCCGATCCCGATATGCGACATTCCCTGGATCCGGCCTATTCCCACAGCCTGTTCCACGCCGGACGCTGGTTCCGGACCGTCAACGGGGGCCCCTATATCGTTCTGGGCAACAATTGGTACTCGGCCTTCCTGGACAACAACAGCGTCCCTACCCAGATCATCACGGGGGACAAGTTCCGGGCCATCGCGTTTCTGACGGATCACTACTCGACCTGGACTTCGAGTCCGGACGGGAATGCGGCTCTGGTCTACAGCTGGTCGACCCACGACATATCCCTGGGCCAGCCCCTGGGGCCGGCCACGTTCGAGAGCCCGTTCATCCGCCGTGACTTCGAATACGGATCCGTGGAAATCGAGATGACGAGCGGGAGATATCCCAACCCCTTCGACTATCGTATCTGGGTCCTGGGTCACCTGGTTTCCGAACTGGCCATACCCTTCCACACGCCGTAGGAATGGGCTGTCAGATCCTGCCCTTGCCCGGCCCGACGGCCGGCTGGTCCAGCACGAGCCAGTCGGATCCATAGATTTTCCGGGGAAAGATCCTCGGCACCAGCCCGTACAGGAACTGCCGGAGCTTCAGGGCGAGGTGGCTGGCGTCATGGGCACCGCTGACGGTGCGCAGGTAACCCTCGAGGGTGAGGATCTGAACCTCGACGGGGAAACGGTAGGGCGTGCCGCCGCCGTGTTCGCCGATCAGCACGTCGACATCCCCCTTGAACACCTTGAAGTCCTTGCTGCTGAAAGCGTTCAGGGAGCTGCCGCCCGCTCCTTCGTAGTGGGTGTCGGTGACGTTGCGCCAGCCGAAGGGGGTGCCGACGCAGGAATCGAGCAGGACCAGCAGATCGGTCAGAGCGTCATTGTCGTTGACGATGAACATGGCCCCGATGATGTCTCCGATCTCGTCAGGGTTGTTGATGCCCTTGCGGATCATCTTCGACAGCACCGAACCGCTGGTCTCCTGGCGCATGTCGCCCCAGCGGATCTTCTCCAGCACCCGGTGCGATCCATCGACGATCTCGAAACTGATGGGCGTCACCGAACGCTTGAACCGGCAGTTGTAGTACAGGACGTCCAGGGCGATGGACCGTCGGCCGTCGGCTTTCTCGATGAAGGTGGAACGGAAATCCCAACGCATGTCCCCGTCCTCGGGGCGCGAGGTGTAGTCGATGTTGTGGCCGTCTTCGTTGATGCGGTAGCCCACGGTCAGGTCATGGATCTGTTTCGTGTGCCGCCACAATCCCTGGTTGAGGATTTCCTCGAAGTGCGCCTTGTGGGCGGGGCCGTCCTGGATGATCCGGGACTGGTCGACCTGGATCAGCACTTGGGCCAGGCAGAGCTTGCGCCGGGCTTCGTACCGCAGGCGCTCGCCTTCGCCGTGGATGGCGATGCCCATCAGGTCGCGTACGTCGTTGCAGTCCATCACCAGGGGCAGGGGCAGGACGGCTGTCCGGTTGCCCGAGGGCAGCAGTTCGATGGTCGAGGCCAGGTAGATGTCCGCTTCGTTCAGGTATTCCGCGGTCCGGGCCACGAGGGTCTCCAGACGGGGAATCTCGTCCTGGTCATGGATCTGGGGAAAAAATACCCGGGCAAGTTCGGACCGGTAGACTTCGTCGTCCCGGATGATGCGGCGAAATCCCAGGCGGGTCAGATAGAGCAAGCGGGATCCCTTGACCCCGAATTCCGGATCCAAAAGAGGATGGGCGGTGAAGTCCACCGCCCAAATCTCCTTGTCGGACCCGTTCCTGATCTTGGTGGCGTCGACCCAGCTTTGGTACATCTCGCTCTTTTCCATGTCCGGGACCCGCAGGTCAAATCATGTCGAGAACCCGGGCCATGTCGGCTTCCAGATCCTCGTAACTTTCGCATCCGACGGCAATCCGTACCAGGTCGTCGCTGATGTCCGCCTTCAGCCGTTCGGCCTGGGGCATGCCCGCGTGGGTCATGCTGGCCGGATGCTCGATCAGCGATTCGATGCCGCCCAGGCTGACCGCCAGGGTGGGGACCTCGACGTTGTTGATCACCGTCTTGCCGGCCTCCAGCCCGCCCTTGACCCCGAAGCTGAACACGGCGCCGCCGCCGCGCATCTGTTTCCTGGCCAGAGCGTACTGGGGATGGCTTTCCAGCCCCGGGTACCGGATCCATTCGATCTTCGGATGCTTTTCCAGGAAGGCCGCCAGTTTCATGGCGTTCTCCTGAGCGCGGTCCATCCTCAAACCCAGGCTTTTGACCCCGCGGAGCACCAGCCAGGCCTGATGGGGATCCATCGTTCCCCCCATATTATAGTGGACTTTGCGGAGCCTGGCGAACAGTTCGGGATCCTTGGCCACAACCATGCCGGCGACCACATCGGTGTGGCCATTGATGAACTTGGTCATGCTGTGCAGGACGATGTCCGCGCCCATTTCCAGGGGGTTCTGCAGGTAGGGAGAAGCGAAGGTGTTGTCCACCGCGACCAGGGCGCCCCGGGCGTGCGCGATCTCGGCGCAGGCGGCGATATCGGTCAATTTCAGGGTGGGGTTGGCCGGGGTTTCCAGATAGACGAGCTGGGTGTTGTCCCGCATGGCGGCGGCCACGTTTTCGGGATTGGAGGAGTCCACGAAAGAGCTCTCAACGCCGAAACGGGGGTACTCGTTTTCCAGGATCGTGCGGCTCGGGCCGTACAGGCTCTCCGTCGCCACCACGTGGGTTCCCTGACCCAGCAGGGTGAGGTAGACCATGTTCACGGCGGCCATCCCGCTGGCCGCGCCCAGTCCACCGCAACCGCCTTCGAGCTGGGCGATGTTGTTCTCCAGGGCCTCGATGGTCGGGTTGCCCAACCGGGTGTACTTGTAGCCCGGCTCGCCACCGAAACAGGCGGCACCGTGGTCGGCGTCACGAAAGGCGAAGGTGGAGGTCTGATAGATGGGGGTGGCGACGGCCCCGGTCTGGGGATCGACGTGCTGTCCTGCGTGGATGATCCGGGTCATCATGCCCCGTTTGCCGATGTCTTTCATCATTCTAGCCTTCCTGTTCGACCGGTTCGGAACCGGTGCCGTACGGGCCACCCGCTTCGGGCCGGTCGATCCATCTTGTTCCGCTGGAGTGCGCGTCCTATAATATGGGTCAAGATCCCGCCATTTCCAATGTCCCCGCCGCATTCTTGAGTTTCGGAGGTTTGGCACCATGACGCCGTTTGTTACCGGACACCGCCGCACCTGTTTCCTGACCGTTTCCCTTCTGGTTCTGATGGTCTCGGGTGCCCCGGCGGCCGAGGATGCAAAAACATGGAACTTCCTTCCTGCCAGTGAGATAGGCGCGGATGCCTTCCGCGCCGCCCACCCGGAATACGATGGTCGGGGTGTGGCCGTGGCCATCCTCGACACCGGAGTCGACGCCTTCGCACCCGGTCTGCTGCAAACCTCCACCGGGTTGACCAAGCTGATCGATGTGCGGGATTTCAGCACCGAAGGGGACTGGACCACCGCCCGGGCCGAACGGGACGAGTCAGGAACGGAGGCGGCGCCCGTATTCCGGACCGAAGACGGGCTGCTGCTCCGAGGGGCCGGAGCCCTGCCGGTGCCGCCGGCCGCTGACGAGGTAGCCCATCCGGTGTACATCGGCGTCATCGCCGAGAAGGATTTCGTCAACAGCACCGATGTCTACGACCTGAACGACGACGGCGACCACGCCGACCGTTTCGGTTTCCTGGTCTACGCCGCCGATCGTTCGGCCGTGAAGGAGGCGCTGGGTGTCGGTGCGGGCTATGAGATGTTGACGGCGCTGAACGAGACCGCCCGCGAGACCATCGCCACCGAGAGACTCTCGGCCCGCGTATGGGTGGTGGTGGTCGACACCGACGGCGACGGCGATCTGGCCGGCGAAGAAATGCTGCGCGATTACCGCATCAACTACGACTCGTTTTCCCTGGGCAGCGACAACGTGCCCGATTCCCGTTCCCTGATGGCCTGGGAACTCAACGTCATCGCCAACGAAGACCAGCTCGGCGGCCCGGAGGCACCCACGGTCGAATTCCACTTCGACGACGGCGCCCACGGTTCCCATTGCGCGGGCATCGCGGCGGGTTTCGAGGTCAGCGGCCAGGAGGGAATGCACGGTGCGGCCCCGGGGGCCTGGGTCATCTCTCTGAAGCTGGGCGACAACCGCCTTTCCGGCGGCGCCACCCGCACCAGCAGCATGAAAAAATCCTATGAGTACGCCGCGGCCTTCGAGGAGAAGTACGGCATTCCCGTCGTCGTCAACATGAGCTTCGGCATCGATTCGGTCGAAGAGGGCGAAGACGCGATGGGGACCTGGCTGAACGATCTGCTCAGCGAAACCCCGACCCTGTACGTTTGCACCAGCGCCGGCAATTCGGGCCCCGGCCTGTCCACGGTGGGCCTGCCCGCCACCGCCTGGAGCCTGATCAGTTCCGGTGCCTCCCTGTCGCCTGCCTCGGGCGCCGACCTGTACAACGCCCGCATGGAAAAGGCGACCCTGTTCAACTTCAGCAGCCGCGGGGGCGAAACCGCCAAGCCCGACGTCGTGGCGCCCGGTTCGGCCCTGAGCACCGTGCCGGGCTACGTCGACGGCATGGCCCGTTTCAACGGCACCAGCATGGCTTCGCCCCAGACCGCGGGCGGGGTGGCCTGCCTGGTCAGCGCCGCCGGTCAGGAAAACCTCGACATCCACTGGGGCATGATGAAACGCGCCCTGATCGCCGGCGGCACGCCGGTGCCGGGCCAGGAGCTTTTCGACCAGGGCGGCGGCCTGGTGACCGTGGGCGCTTCCTGGGAAGTCCTGAAAAACCTGGCGGCCAGTGAATCAGCCCAGCAGGTCCTGTGGTACGACATCACCACTGACTGCGTTTTTCAGGCCGACGGCGAAAGTGACGCCGCCTACTGGCGCACGCCGGGCGGGATCCCGCACGCCCCGGAAAACGTGACGTTCACCGTCCGGCCGGTCTTCCACCCCGACCTGGGGCCCGACGACAAGGACACCTTTTTCCGCAGCTTCAATTTCAAGAGCGAAGCGGACTGGCTGAAGGTTGTTTCGGGAGATCGTTACATCCGCGGCGACATGGGCATGACGGTGACCTGCCAGTACGACGGGAAAAAACTGGCCTTGCCGGGAGCTTATTCGGCCCGGGTGATCGGCAGCCTGGACGGCGGAGACCTGAACGGTCTGGCCGGCCGGGAATTCTACCTCTGGAATACGGTGGTCGTCGGTGATCCCGTGGGCACCGCGGCGGGGTACCACAAGATCTACGACGGCAGGGACCTGGTCCAGAGTTCGGTCCAGCGCTACTACGTGGACGTACCCGCCGGGGCGACGGCCATGCGGGTGCGCCTGGAAGTCAGTGAGGACACCGGGTCGAAGCGGGGAGCCCGGGTGCTGACGGAAATCTGCAACCCCGAAGGCAAGGTGCGCGGCGGGTTCGCCGG
The DNA here is from genome assembly GCA_965363725.1 of uncultured bacterium. Taxonomy (GTDB): domain Bacteria; phylum Krumholzibacteriota; class Krumholzibacteriia; order LZORAL124-64-63; family LZORAL124-64-63; genus JAGLCY01. The sequence goes on from CBDTUS010000027.1 coordinate 12,218, forward strand.
CTACGCCACGGTCGACGACCACCCCATCCGGGACCAGGTGGTGCTGGCGCCGGAGCTCTATCCCGGCACCTGGGAGATCAACGTGGCCAGCAGCATCAACGCCATGGACCGCAGCGACTACCGCCTCAGCGTATCCTTCGACGGGTACGACCTCACTCCGGAAACCGTGACCGCCCTGGAACGCGGCAAGAACGGCGCCGACGCCACGGGCAGCATCACGGTGACCCGCTCCTTCACCGGTATTTTCGAGGGTGACGCCGAAGCGGTCATCGAGGGTTTTGCCGGGACGGAAAAAGTAGAGATCACCGAAACCGACGAGTACACCCGCAAGTTCACCCTGGATAGGACCACCCCCCGGGCGGACTTCCACCTGGTCATGGATGAAAAGACCGGCAACCTGTTCACCGATTGCGCCGTGAACATCCTGGACAAGGACGGCACCGCGGTTCGCGTCGATTCCTTCGACGGGTTGGAAGCGGATGTGGGATTCTCTCTGCCGGACGGGGCCGACGAAGCGACCTTCACCCTGCAGGTGGTGGGGGCGTTCGCCATCGCCCAGGACATGGAGGAGTGGGGCTTCGATCTCGAGGAGAAGTTCTCCTTTGCTCGCCCGATCACGGGCCAGGCCGAACGCGCGGGAGGCGGATCCCTGCGGCTCTTCTGCGGTGTGCCGACGGAGGTCGAACTCGCCTTCGCGGACGAGTGGCCCGCGCCGCCGTCGGGAATGAAGACTTTCGGTTCCTTGCGGTTCAGGGATGAGAAGACCGATGACCGTCGGCCCGGCGACCGGGGCGGGCGCCTGGTTCTCGAGGTCCCCATCCTGTTGGACTGATCCGACTTTCAGGAAAGAGAACAGCCGGCCCCCGAAGGGGCCGGCTGTTTGGCTTTTCGGCCGGTGGTCAGGAAACGACTTCTTCCAGGATGCCCTCCAACGCCTTCATGTGTTCCACCCGGGAAGCGTGGTTTTCGGCCCACTTGCGTGCGGCCAGGCCGGCGGCGGGACCCAGTTGGGAGGCCCGGATGAGTCCGTTAAATAGGGCTTCCGGGTCCCGGGGCGCCACCACGAAGCCGTTGACTCCGTCTTCGATCATTTCGGGAATGCCGCCGATGTCCGTTCCCACCAGGGGCAGTCCGCTGGCCAGGGCCTCCAGGGCGGCCATGGGTCCGTTTTCGAAACACTCCGAGGGCAGCACGGAAAACCGGGATCGGGCCAGGGTCTCCTTCAGACCGTCACGGTCCAGGGGGCCGAGTATGTCCACTGTTTCCAGTTTGAGCAGGGCGGCGTAGGCCCGGAGGTTGCCTTCGCAGGGACCGGTTCCGGCCAGGAGCAGGCGCAGGGGCGGTTCGTCGATTTCACCGGCGGCATGACGCGATTCCCACAGGTGCTGGGCGTCCATCAGGGTGCGCAGGCCTTTTTCGGTGGAGATGCGGCCGAAGTAGACATAGGCCCCGCGTTCCTCGGTGATGGGCAAGGGGCTCGGTTGCCATTCCTCGAGGTCCACGAAGTTGGGCAGGTGCCGCAGCTTGTCCTCGGGGTATCCCCAGGAAATGTACTTGTCCCTGATGAAGCGGCTGGGGCAGAGAAAAACATCCACGTTGTCCACGTAAAGGCCGCGTGATCGCTGATGCCAGGTTTCGGCCGCCGCCAGCAGGGAGGCCGCCCGCGAATCCTTGACGCACTTGTACCGCACGGCATTGAATAATCGGCCCCCCTGGCATTTCTCGCAGACTTCGCCGCCACGCAGCATGTGGATGGCCGGGCAGAGTTGCCGAAGATCGTGCAGGGTCATGACCACCGGAACCCGATGGCGGCGCAGCACCGGCAGGATGGAGGGGCTCAGGTGATGGTAGATGTTGTGCAGGTGGGCCGCCGCGGGACGTGCTTCGGCAATCAGCGCCTCCAATTTGGAGGCGGCTTCGCGGTTCCAGATCAGGGACAGGGCGTCGCCGGCGGCTCCGCCGGAAAACCGGGGGGCGCTGTAGTCGCGGGCGCGGACGAAGAACCGCTGGAAATCCGTCGGCCGAGCGTCGGCATCGGCCATGGCGAAGGGTACGACGTCCCAGCCCGCAGCCAGCAAATCCTCTTCTTCCTGGACCAGATACCGCCCGACCCCGCCCGCGGGGCCTTTGTCGTGGTAAAACTTGTTGATCAATAACAGCTTACGTCCAGGCATGCGGCCGCTCCGGCTTGTCGGGTGAATTCACGGCTCTCGGTGCAGGAACCGCGATTCCCCCATGAATAACCCGCTCAAAACCATGGGTCAACCTTTCCCGAATCCGAACGATAACTATTCAGAGGGAGGGAAAAGTCTGTCCCGCCTCGACTTTGGCCCCTAATGCGGCCGTGGGGCTGCACGAATCGAACGGCACCGAAAGGTCCTTGATGAGCAAGATTCTTCACAGGCTCGGTCACCGCACGCGCTGGCAGATCTTTGCCCGCGTGCTGCCGGTGATGTTCCTGGCGGTCCTTTCCCTCGGCGCGATCAGCTGGTTGGTCTTTACTCATCATGCCACGCGCACGGCGGAAAAGATCGAGAAGAGTGAAGTGGTCAATTTGCTGGATAACTTCAGTCGCCGGGCCTCGCTCGAAGCCATGGCCGTCGAAGTGAGGCAGAACGATTTTCTGGCCCGCGGGGGCCGATCGGACGGCATACACCTGGTCGAGGATCTTCTGGAGATGGAATTGGTGGATGGGGTGGCGCTGGGACGGCCCGGTGCGGCGGAAGTCCAGGCCCCCGGAATTTTCAGCCTTGTCAGTCCCCTCGCTACCGCCTCCAACCGGGCCCGCATAGCGGCCTGGATGACCCAATACAGCCACTGTTTCAGGCCGGGTTTCCGGCCCGGAGGGTGGAGCAAGATCCGCTTTTCCGATGCCCCGGTGCTGGTGAAGAACAACCCAGGGCATCCGGTGTACCTGTTCCCGCCCCTGCTGCTGGAATCCCCCGGTGACGACGCCCGCTCCAAGCTGGCGGTGCTTCCGGTCCTGGTTCGGGACGAGCAGGAGGGAGCGACCACCGGACATCCGGTCTATTTCCTGGATCTCGAGGCCCTCGTCGGGGATTTCCAGCCGCCCGGTATGTGGTTGGTTCTCAACAGCGAGGGCGTCATCATGGTCTCGCCTAACGAGTCCACCCAGGTCGGTACCCGGCTGGCGGACCGGCCCAGCGACGACAGCGACGGGGTGTTCGGCGTGGCGTCCGGTTCGGATATCTGGCAGCCCATGAATCCGGGAGAAGATCTGCGGGCGACCACCGTCGGCAGGCGTTTCATGCCCTGGATCGTCACGGCGGCGCGCGGCAGGGACCTGCCCTTTACCCTGTTGACCATTCACGAAGTGGCGGGATTGCGGGCCATGGGCCCACCCTACGGGGTGACCGTGTTCTGCGTGGCGCTGATTGCCCTGGTCCTGGCCCTGGTCCTGGTATCCCGGGTAATCGACCGGATTTACCAGCACCTGTCCCACCTGGCCAGTAGCAAGGATGAAGCCCACCGGCTGGTTCAGATCAAGGCCGACCACCTCCGGGGCACCCTCGACGACATGCGGGTCCTGGACAAGGCCAAGGACGACTTTCTCATCCTGATCTCCCACGAGGTGCGTACGCCCCTGACCTCGATCATGGGCGGCGTCAACATCCTCAAGTCCTCGGTGGCCCAGCTCAAGGGCGCCGACCGTGAGATCCTGGATCGCCTGAACATCCTGGAAATCGCCTCCATCATCGAGAGCAGCGGGCAGCGTCTTACCGGCTTCATGAACGACGCCATCCAGATGACCTCCATCCAGTCGCGGGACCGCAAGCTGGTTCTGCAGGCGGTGCCCGTGGTCGATCTGGTGGAAATCGGGCTTTGTGGTATCCGGGAGCGGGCCCATCTGCGCGGCATCACGGTCACCAACGAGCTAGCAGAGGGGACCGACTGGTCCGTGCTCTGCGATCCCAAGGTGCTGAAGGTGGCTTTCGAGAAGATCCTCAACAACGCGGTGGTCCACAACTTCGAGGGCGGCCGGATCGTGGTCCGCGAGGCGAAAAACGTGCCCGGCCAGGCCCCGGTCGCAAATATGGCAGCACCGGATGGCGAGTGTTTCCTGAAGGGGCAGGCCTCCTACAGGAAGTGGAAACACGAGCCGGTCACCTGGCGACTGATCGAGATCTTCAACACGGGCGATCCCATTCCCGAAGACCGGCGCAAGGCCCTGTTCGGGAAGTTCGAGCTGGTCGGCCGGATCGAACATCACCAGAAGGGTTCCGGCCTGAGCATCCCCATCGCGAGCTCTGCGGTAAAAAACCACGGGGGGCAACTCGTGGTCCACGCCGACAAAAGGATGGGTAATTCCTTCTTCATGATGCTGCCGACCCTGAGCAGCGAGGCCAGGTCCCTCCCGGACTCGGGCCAGGACTCAGGGGACCAGGAAGCCCATGGTGTCGGCGGCGGATCCGGGGACAAAAAGGTCGGCGAGGTGGCTGACGCCCCCCGGCTCGAGGTTGAATTCGACGATACGCGCCCCCGCGTTGCGAGCGGTCCCGACCAGACCGGCGGCGGGATAGACCGCACCGGCAGTTCCGACCACCACGAAGAGGTCACAATCGGCGGAGACCTCCGCTGAATCCCGCAGGACGCCGGGATCGATCCCCTCACCGAACCAGACCACGCCCGGCCTGAGCATCCCGCCACACTGTTCGCATTCCGGCGTGATGGGAATGGGCACCCGGTGGTCGAGGCTTTCGGCCCCACAGCCCTGGCAGCGCACCACCCAGATCGAACCGTGGAATTCCAGGACCCGGGAGCTGCCGGCGGCCTGGTGGTATCCGTCCACGTTCTGCGTGACGACCGTCACCTGACTGGACGCTTCCAGATCGGCGACCGCCTGATGGGCGGCGTTGGGTCCCGCCGCGGCGATGAGGCCGCGGCGCCAGTCGTACCAGCGCCAGACGAGTTCGGGGTCGCGGGAGAAAGCCTGGGGGGTGGCCAGGTCTTCGGGCCGGTACCGGCTCCACAAGCTGTCCTGCTCGCCGCGGAAGGTCGGGATGCCGCTGGCCGCGGATATCCCGGCCCCGGAAAATACGGTGATCCGGATCCCCGACGCGATGTCCTGCCTGATCTTTTCCAGTTCCTCGCGAATATGTCCGTCCATCGTGCCACCGCCTTGATTCATCGCACTTGTTGCCGGATGCCCATCTTAACCGGATAATGGGTTCTTCGGGTAACGCAACTTCCCAGGCCGCAGGAGAACGACCTTGAATCACTTCGGGACATTTCGCTCGAGGACCATGTCGGGACTCCTGGCCTGGCTGCTGGCCGCGGCCTGGCTGCTGGCCGCGGCGTCGCCCTCTGCGGCCCGGGCTCCCGTGGTGGTCTTCCAGGTGGAGACCGAGGCCGGCCGGGCAGCCGCCGAGCGTTGTCACGAGATCTGGCTCGCCGAAGGACCGGGCATCACCGCGGGAATCCTGCCGGCCGGGCCGGCGTCGGCGGCCCCCGATACCGTGACCTGCCTCATTCTGAACACCAAGGCGTTCCAGCAGCATTTCGCCGGCAGTCTGCCGGACTGGGGGGTGGGCGTGGCGATCCCGGGTGGTCGGGTCATCGCCGTGGACTATTCTCGGTTGCCGGCGGTGGGGCGGGGCCTGCGCGAGGTCTTTCTGCACGAGATGGTGCACGCCCTGTTGTTCCAGGGCAGCGGCGGAGCCTGGCTGCCCACCTGGCTTCACGAAGGCACGGCCATGCTCTATTCCGGCGAGTGGAAATTCTCCGATACGGTCACGCTCGTTCTCGACGGTCGGGTTCCCGATCTGTACCGGCTGCAGGGCCGGTTCCCCATCCCCCACGATCGCGCCGACCGCGCCTACCGGACCAGCCTGCTGGCGGTGTCCAGGCTCCGGGAGGGTTTTGGCGATCAAATCATTGCCGACCTGGTGAGAGAAACGAGGGAGCGGGGAGACTTTGCCGAGGCTTTCGCAGTGGCCACGGGAACCGACCTGGCCGAATTTCACCAGGAATTCGCTTCGGCCATGAAGCTGAAATTCGGGTGGATATTGTTCCTCACCCGCTGGCCGGGACTCTTTGTCCTGACGGCCGTTGTTTTTGCCGTGGGGGCCACCAGAAAAATCTTCCTCAACCGGCGCCGCTTAGCCCAGATGGAAGATGCCGATAGTTACCCCGAATGGCCTCCAGGGCCGAATTCTGAAGTATAAAATTCAAATTCCGTGCAATATGCCCTGGCCCGTCAGGAAATGCTATGCACAAACAACCTGGCCCCCTGATTTGGGCCCGTCGGCCCAACGCACTCGCCCGCGAAATCCCCATCAACTGCCGCTTTCTGTCCGTTTTCACCCGTTTTAGGGTGATCCGGGGGGTTCCCATTAGCTAGGACACTTGTTGGCACCCCGGTTGCAAGGACTGCTTAGTTCTGCGCGATTTACAGGAAATCGCACGTTATTCCGGAAGGATCGAAGTGAAAGCTGCCGCCATTAAAACCCTGATTGCCTCCTTGATCTTGACGTTTCTGATTACTGGAGCGGCCTTTGCCCAGGGACAGAGCCTGGAATTCCATTGGAAACCCAGTCCGGTGTTCGAAGATGACGGCATCGTTCGCCCGGAAGCTGTCAGCTACGAGGTCTGGCTCAAACGGGGCAATGAGTTGGAAAACATGATCGCCACCGTGGGCGACACGATCTACATGCTGGACGTCGAGCAGGGGATCACCCAGAGGCTCCGGGTGCGTGGCATCGACAAGAACGGCAACAAGTCCGAAATGAGCGAGTGGTCCGATCCCCTCTATATGGAAAGCGATGGTAGCGTGGTCACCGTGCCCAGGGGAGCCCAGCTCAAATCCAACTATCCCAACCCTTTCAACCCGGAAACCCGCATCGTCTACGGGATCCCCGAGGACATCCAGACCACCGACGTGGTGCGCCTGGAGATCTACTCCGTCCAGGGATATCGCGTCCGGACGCTGCATGCGAACCGATCTCCCGGCTGGCACGAAGTGTCCTGGGACGGCAAGGATGACCGGGGCGTGGTGACCTCCGCGGGTATGTACGTGACCCGCCTCATGGTGGGCGACAGCGTGGAAACCGGAAAGATGACGATGGTGAAATAGGGCCCCGGGTCAGGCGGCCCCTTTCCGAAACGCGATTGAATTACTATTATAGCCCCTCGTTTCCACAATCGAGGGGCTTCTTATTTTTCGAGGCAGAAGATGACCGATATCGCGTCCGAGGGACCTTCTCTCATCAAACTCGGCAAACTCGCCAACGCCAAGGAATTCGACAAGCTGGAGGCTCTCTGGATTGAGGCCCTGGGCAACCCGGGCTACTCCTGGGAGCAGTTGGTCCCCATTGCCGGGCAGGTGGGTCGCCAGGGAGCGGCCGACCGCTCCGAGACCCTGCTGGATATGCTGGTGGGCCATGTCGAGGAAAAATCCGGCCCCGCCGAGGCGCTGCTGGCGGTGCGCCGGGGTTCCGACCAGCTGCCTGCGGGCAAGGCCCTGGTCGCGCACCTGAAAAGACTCTACCTGATTCGGTATCCCGATTTCGCCGAACTTCCGGATCTGCTGGAACTGCTCCTGGCCGAATCTGCTCCCCTGGGTGAAATCGTGGGCCGCATCGAGTTGTACACCCAGTTGCAGGCAGGCGCCTACGCGGTGGACCGTGCCTTCCTGGTGCCGGGTGTGGTCGAGACGGTGGACGGTCAAAACGGCCACCTGTCGGTCCTGTTCCAGGACCGGCGTTCTGAATACGGTCCGGCTACCCTCGGTAAACTGAAGCCCCGCCCCACGGACTATTTCCCCGGCATGGCCCTGTATGCCCAGGACAGGTTGCGGGAATTGGCGCAGGAGGACGCCGCGGGTTTCGTCAAACTGGCCCTGATCTCAGACCGCGAGGGGCAGGTTTCGTACCGGGAACTCAAAGGAAGCATCACGGATCTGCTCGGGGAAAAAGGGTGGAAGGACTGGTGGAAGGACGCCAAGCCCGCTCTCAAGCGGGAACCCATCATCGGAATGACCAGCGGCAGCCAGCCCAGTTTCCGTCTTTTACGGCAGGCGGACAAATACGAGGACCGGTTGCGACGCAAGTTCGATCACAGCAAGGATCCCCAGGACAAGCTGCTGCGGGTGATGTCGTATCTGGATGAGATCGCTCGCGAGGAAAAAAACGGGACCTGCAAGGGTTGCGCGGACGAAGCCTTGCTGGTCCATTTCGGCAACGGGGCGGCCAAGGTGGCCGTGGGGGTGCTGAAGGTCAACCCGGCCCTGGCCCTGGCTGGTCTGGCCCTGCACGCCGAGATCGCTGCCCGCGGGGTGGCGGTGGCGCGGCCCAACCCGAAAGCAGCCGGCCAAGTGCTGGCACGCATCCCCGACAAGACCACCCTGAGTGCGGAGCTTCCCGAAGCCCTGTTGCAAAGGGTTTTGAATTACGTCCGCGAATCGCAGCCCGACAACTGGGGGGAAACCTGGAGCGCGGTCCTGATGCGGGCCGGCAAGAGACTGTGCGATTCCATCACCCGGGCCCTGATCGAGGGCGGTCAAACCGAAGCTCTCGCTGTGGCCCTGGCCGAGACGCTCGAAAGGCCCACTTCCAGCCCCGATCTGCTGTGCTGGATGTGGCGGACCCGCTATACCTCGGGCACGGCGGCCAAATTCCTGGCAAGCCAGGAAAACCTGTCGGAGGTGCGCATCGCCAATGCGATGTTCTCCATGCTGGATTCCGCGGGGAAACTCTACGGCATGTCGCTGGAGGAGAAGCACCTCAAGGCCCTCGAAACCGCTCGGGCCGCCCTGGCCACGCAGAGCAGCCGGCCTTTGCTGGGCCTGATCGATGACGCCGACCGGACCGAGGGCATACGGCTCAAAGGTCTGATCGAAAAAAACGCCGGGATCAGCCCGGCCATGCGGACCCAGCTGCTGGGGTATCTGCGCTCGAAGTACGCCGACATCTTCCTGGAGATCACCCGTGAGTGGGAAGAAGGCGGGACGATCTACACCACCGAGGAGGGAATGCGCCAGGCCCAGGAGGCGTTGAACCATATCATCGAGATCGAGATTCCCGAAGTGGCCCAGCAGATCGGCGAAGCGGCTGCCCACGGCGACCTGAGTGAAAACGCGGAGTACACCGCCGCCCTGGAAAAAAGGGATCAGCTGGCCAGCCGGGCCACGGGCATGAAGAACGAGCTGTCGGTGGCCAAGGTGATCAACCACGAGATGGCCGGCAGCGATTTCGTGAACATCGGCACCCGGGTCACCGCCAGGTCCGAGGAGTCCGGTGAAGAAGAAGTTTATACCTTCTTCGGACCCTACGACACCGATGTGGAAAAAAGGATCCTCAACTACCAGGCGCCGCTGGCCATGTCCTTCATGGGTGCTCGGATCAGCGACAAGGTTGTCTTCGGCGAGGGCGTCGAGCAGAGGGTCTGGGAAATCCTGGCCATCGAGTCCGCCATCTAGCCCCCCAAAACCCTATAGATCCTTCCCGATGCCCCGGGGATGGGACGCGTACACCGCGGCCTGGTCCTGGGGCATGATCAATATGTCGTGGATGTTCACGTGCGGCGGCCGCGTGGCGCAGAACAACACGGCCTCGGCGATGTCCTCGGCCTTGAGCGGAGGGAAGGTCTGGTAGGTTTTTTCCGCCCGTTCCTTGTCCCCGTGGAACCGGACTTCGCTGAACTCGGTTTCGGTCAGCCCCGGATCCACCGACGAGCATCTCACCTTCGTGCCCAGCAGATCGATGCGCATGCCCTGGGTGAGGGCCCGCACCGCAAATTTGGTGGCGCAGTACACGTTGCCGCCGGGATAGACCTGCCGCCCGGAAACGCTGCCGATGTTGATCACGTGCCCACGGTCGCGTGCGACCATGCCGGGCATCACCGCGCGGCTGAGCCACAGCAGGCCCTTCACGTTGGTGTCGATCATCTCTTCCCAGTCGGAGTGCAGGCCGTCCTGGATCTTGTCCAGCCCGCGGCTCAGCCCGGCGTTGTTGACCAGGATGTCGATGCTGGCCCATTCGGCGGGCAGGCCCTCGATGGCGGCGTTGACCCTTTCCCGGTCACGGACATCGAGTTCGATGGTGTGGCAATCGGCGCCGTGATCGGCCCGGAGTTGCGCGGCCAGGGCGGTGAGTTTTTCCATTCGGCGGGCGGCCAGGATCAGGCGGCAGCCCTCGCGGGCGAAGGCTGCGGCGCAGGCGGCCCCGATGCCTGCGCTCGCGCCGGTGATCAATACGGTTTTGTCTTTCAGCATATCGGCTCCCGGGTTTGGAAAGAGTCTGGGGAAACCTTAACGGCGCAGCCTCCTGAAATCAATGCCCACAGGCGGGGTCGCCGTCGGACGCGTTTTTCCCTAGAATGGGAGAACTGTCCGAATGTTTTTGTTTCAGGGGGGACGAGGAGAATATCGATGCCGATCAAGATAACGATGGTGCCCAACGGCCCCATTCTGGTGAAGGCCGACGAGGAGGATTTCCCCGTGCTGCGGGCCGATTCCGGAGACTTCGAGGCGAAGGGCCCGACGGCTCTGTGCCGCTGCGGGGTATCGCAGAACAAACCCTTTTGCGATGGGGCGCATGGAGGGGCCGGATACAGCGATGAGAACACCTGCCGGAACGATGCGATCGAGAACTTCGAGGCGCCGGGCATCACCGTTCATTTCAACCGCTCTATCTGCTCGGGGGCTGCGGCGTGCGTGCACAGCCTGCCGACGGTGTTCAAGAGCACATCCGGGGACTGGATCCACCCCGCCGAGGCTTCGGTGGATGAGGTCATCCAGGCGGTGAGGCAATGTCCCTCGGGCGCCCTGACCTTCACCGTGGACGGCCGGACCGAGATCAAGCAGGAAGACGAAGTGTCGATCCGGATCGTCAAGAATGGGCCCTACGAAATCAAGGGACCCGTGGATTTCGACGCGCCCAAGTGGAGCGAAGGCGCCTCGCGGACCAACTTCGCCCTGTGCCGTTGCGGGAAGTCCGAGAACGCTCCGTTCTGCGACTATTCCCATGGCGAGCAGGGCTGGAAGGACGATTGACGCCTGGCCGACATGGAGGAGGGGCTGCACCTGTACGACGTATCTACGCCCTCGGCGCCGACCTGGGTCTCGACCCTGCATACCACTGGCGAGGTCCTTGACGTAGTCATGGATTCCAGTGTGGTCTACATCGCTGATTTACAAAGCGGGCTCATGGTGGCCGACTACCGTGATCTGGCGGCCCCACGCCTGCTCGGCAACGTCGATACCCCCGAAATGTCCGCCAACGGGATCGCCATCTCGGGCAACCGGATCTGCATCGCCGACTACGAAAGCGGTCTGCACATCGCCCTGACGCAGTGCTCGCTGGCCTCACCCGTTCCCGGAGGCCTGCCTTCCCCGTTGGCGGCCCTGACGTTCTGTCCGAATCCCTTCAACCCGCGCACGACCATCGCCTATGAACTGCCCGGGCCGGTGGTGATCGATCTGAAGGTCTTCGACGTTTCCGGCCGCCTCGTGCGGGCCTTGGTCAGGGACATCAAGGGTTGTAAAAAATCAAAAAATATGTCATAATGTATGGGTCAACGTTGGGAGGTTGGCCCATGACACGTCCAAGCACGGCAGTAACTATATTTATTTTCATAATGATGGCCACTTCGGCCTTGGCTGGAGATCCACGGGTCAAACTGACCCAGGTCGCCGAAAACCACCAAAAAAATGCCGCCCACCAGCTGGGCGTATCTGAATTTGAAATCCCCAGGGCCGCCGCGCCATCCATGCTCACCGAGATCCAGGCCGTCATGGACAGCACCAGAAATGCCGAACTGGCTCTGAGGGAAGAGTTTGGCGATGATCAAGGTCCCGCCTTGACCCGCCGGTTGGGCGAATTGAAGAGAGCCTCCCGGATGCGGATCCTGCACATCCAGCTGAAGTACGCGAAGGGTGAGGGCAGAAATCAGCTGGAACGACGCATCCTGGCCAGCATCGAGGACCTTCAACGTCCGGCGACCCCGGGTGGCCCCCGTCTCCGCGGTGGGATTTCCCCCCCATCCGTGGTGAAGCCGGTCGTCAAACCCGCCGGCGGGTCAGATAACTGACCCACCCGTCAAGTGTCGAGGTTTCCCCGCAGCGGCAGCCGACGGACGCGCCCCTTCTTCAAGGTGATCTCCTCACCCATCAGGTGTGAGGTCAGGGCTTGAATAGCATCTCCGCAGCCTCGTAAATGGTCTCGGACAAGGTCGGATGAGGATGAATCGCCCCGCGCAGGTCCGACGCCACGGCGGCCATCTCCATGGCCAAAACTCCTTCGGCGATCAGTTCGCCCGCACCCGGGCCGGCCACCGCGACGCCCAGCACGCGATCGGTTTCCGGATCGACGATCAGCTTGGTGATCCCGTCTTCACGGCCCAGGGTCAGGGTCCGCCCTACGCCGCGCCAGGGCAGCTTGGCCGTTTTGACCTTGCGCTTGGCGGCCCGCGCTTCGGTTTCGGTCAGGCCGCACCAGGCGATTTCAGGATCGGTGAACACGACGGCGGGAATGGCGCGGGGTTCGTAAACCGCCTTGCGCCCGGCGGCGGCTTCGGCGGCCACGGCCGCTTCCGCGTAGGCCTTGTGGGCGAGCATGGGTTCGCCGGCGATATCGCCGATGGCGAAGATGTTGGCGGCGGCCGTCCGTCGCTGCCCGTCAACCTTCACGAATCCTTTTTCATCCGTTTCAATGCCGGCCTTGTCCAGACCCAGGTCCTCGGTGTTGGGTCGGCGGCCGATAGCCACCAGCACCTTGGCGAAGGTCTGCTTCGTCTGTTCGCCCTTCTTGTCCTCGAGGGTGACCTGCACCCCGGATTTCGTTTCCTCCAGGCCGGCCACCTTGGTGTTGAGCAGGATGGCGTCGAACTTGACGTCCAGGCGCCGCTTCAGAACCGAGACCAGGTCGCGATCGCATCCCGGCAACAGGCCGTTGGTCATTTCCACGACCGAGACCTTGCTGCCCATCCCCTGGTAGGCGGAGCCCAGTTCCAGGCCGATGTAGCCGCCCCCGACCACCAGCAGCGTGTCCGGGATGTCGACCAGGTCCAGGGCGCCGGTGGAGTCGAAGATGAGTTCGCTGCCGGGGTCCACGCCCGGCAGCATGATGGGCCGCGAACCGGTGGCGACGATGGCCTGTTCGAAGGTCATTTCGCCGACCGTGCCGTCGGCTCCAATCACGCTCAGGGTGGTCGCGCTGGTGAATTGCGCCATGCCGCGCACGTAGGTCAGCTTCTTGTGCTGCACCTTCATGCCCAGTCCGCCGGTCAGCTTGGCGACGACCTCGTCCTTCCAGGCGCGAACCTTGTCGATGTCGATTTTCGGCGGGGCGAAGGTCACGCCGATGTCGGCCGACTCTTCGGCCTCGTTCACCACCTTGGCCACATGCAGCAGGGCCTTCGACGGGATGCAGCCGCGGTGCAGGCACACGCCGCCGGGGTTGGCCTCGGGGTCGATCACGGTCACGTCGAGCCCCAGCTCGGCGGCCTTGAAGGCGGCGGCGTATCCGCCCGGACCGGCGCCGATGATGACGAGCTGTGCTTGGGCGGGAATGTCGATTTTTTCGCTCACGGGCTATCCCTTCATCACGAGGTTGATGGGCTTCTCGATGGCCTGACAGATCCAGCGCAGGAAGCGCGCGCCGTCGGCGCCGTCGATGACGCGATGGTCATAGGTCAGGGACAGGGGCATCACCAGGCGGGGTCCGAATTCCGAGCCGTCCCAGACGGGCTCTGTCTCGGCCCGGGACACGCCCAGGATAGCCACCTGGGGGGCGTAGACGATGGGCGTGAACGCCGTCCCGCCGATGCCGCCGAGGTTGCTGATGGTGAACGTGCCGCCTTCCAGGTCGGCCGGGCTCATGCGTCGTTCGCGGGTCTTGGCCGCCAGGTCATTCAGTTCGACCGCCAGGGTCTCGATTCCCTTCCGGTCGGCATCCCGGATGACGGGCACCAGCAATCCGCCCGGCGTGTCCACGGCCACTCCGATGTGCACGTACTGCTTGAGGATCATTTCCTTGCGAGCCAGATCGAGGCTGCTGTTGAACTGGGGAAAGGCCTTCAAGGCGGCCGCGCAGATCCTGATGAGGATCGCGGTCATGGTCAGCTTGCCCGCGGGGTCGGCCTTGCGGTTGAATTCCCGGCGGAAATCTTCGAGCTCCGTGATGTCGGTCTTGTCGTACTGGGTGACCATGGGGATGGTCGACCAGGCGTAGCTCATGGCGTCGGCGGTGATCGAACGCACCTTGGACATCGCCTCCTGGGTCACACCGCCCCACTTGGTGAAATCCGGCAGGGGCCGCTGGGCGTGCAGGCCGGGGAATTCCGCCGACACCAGCGGCACGGGGCCACCCCCGGTGATCCGCTGCATCGTTTCCCTCACGAACAGCCGCACATCCTCTTCGCTGATGCGTCCTGCTGGGCCGGTTCCCTGCACCTGGTAGATGTCCACGCCCAATTCGCGGGCCAGCCGGCGCACCGACGGGGCGGCCGGCGCAACCAGGTCGCCGTCGCGCACCGCCGTCAGATCGACTTCGGGTACCGGGGCAGGGGTCGGGTCCGCGATCTGGGCAACGGGAGCTGCCGCAGGGGCAGGCTCCTCGGCCGTCGCGGCGGGTTCCGGTGAAGCCGCCGGCACCATCGGCGGTTCGGCCACGGGTTCTTCGGTCTCAATCTGTGCCGAGGTCGTGGCGCTACCGGGCTCCCCGCTCATGATCACCCCGCCCACAGGAACGATGTCCCCTTCGGACACCCGGATTTCGGTGATGGTGCCCTCGAAGGGCGAGGGGATGGCCACCACGGCCTTGTCCGTCTCCAGTTCAAGGAGGGTCTGGTCGGCCTCGACCCTGTCTCCCACGGCGACGGCCACCGAGATGACCGTTCCTTCGGTCACGCCGTCCGACACTTCGGGTACGCGAATCTCCTGTGCCATTTTCATCCTTTCGACGACCGGTCAACCCGGTCGTCTTCGCTCAGTCGGTGTGCGGATTCGGTTTGGCGGGGTCGATGTTCAGATCCTGGATCGCCTTGGCGACCACCGCGGGCTTGATGTCGCCGGCTTCGGCCAGTCGCTGCAGGGCGGCCAGGGCGATGTAACGCGCGTCGACCTCGAAGAAATCGCGGAGCTGGTCGCGACCGTCGCTGCGTCCGAAACCGTCGGTGCCCAGGCAGTGCAGCGGGCCGGGGAACCACTGGGCGACGGCGGCCGGCATCACCTTCATGTAGTCGCTGGCGGCCACGAACACACCCTGCTCCTTGGCCAGCAGGCTGGACAGGTAGGGTGTCTTGGCCTTCTTGCCGGGATTCAACAGGTTCCACCGCTCGCATTCGGTCGCGTCACGGTAGAGCTCCTTGTAGCTGGTCACGCTCCAGACGTCCGCGGCGACGCCGTAGTCCTTTTCGAGGATCTCGCCCGCCTTGATCGCCTCGTTGAGGATGGCGCCCGATCCCAGCAGATGGGCCCTGGGCGCGGCCTTGGCCTTGGCTCCCTTGAGGCCGGAGCTCTTGAAGCGGTACATCCCCTTGAGGATGCCCTCGCGCACATCGGCCCGCTTGGGCATGGGGGGCATGAGGTAGGTCTCGTTCATCACCGTCAGGTAGTAGATCCAGTTTTCCTGGTGGCAGTACATGCGGGTCAGGCCGTCGTGGACGATGACCGCCAGTTCGTAGGCGAAGGCGGGATCATAGGCCTTGACCGGAGTGGGGGTCATGGCCAGCACGTGGCTGTGGCCGTCCTGATGCTGGAGCCCTTCCCCGGC
>CBDTUS010000028.1:0-27051 GCA_965363725.1 uncultured bacterium
GCCTACTAACCTCTTTCCTTGTTCCCCGAACATTCCAGGTTAGGAAAAACACAATCTCAAAGGCACAACTTTAGGATTGGGGGAAGGTGGCCCGCAGGATGAGGAAGACCATCACCAGGGCGATGGCATGTTTGATCAGGATTGCAAGCAAACGCCCGAGAAAGGCGTGGCCACCGATGCGCAGGCTGGGCTCGAGTTTTTCCCGGTTGTAGTACTCGCCCACAACCGCGCCGCCGAAGCCGCCGGCAAAGCTGCCCAGGATCGCCCCGAACACCGGTACGGAATTGTTTCCCAGGGCTGCGCCGGTCAAACCCCCGACGAAGGCACCGATCACCCCCGCTTTGGAGGCCCCCTTTTTGGCCACGTAAAAGGTGCCCACCACGAATTCGATACCCTCTCCCAGCAGGGCCAGGCCCAGCAGCACCAGCAAAAGCTTCCAGGTGATGGGATCGAACCCGGTGAACAGGGCGTGGACCAGGGCCAGGCCGATGATGATGAAGGTCCCCCCCAGACCCAGATAGACGAACAGGGAGGCGGCGATCAGCAGAAAGGACCACAGGAAATACCCCGACCACTGGCCTACCTGCTGGAGGATCTCCATGTCAGTGGTCCAGGCTGAATTTCTGTTCGCCCGCCGCCACCGCGAAGGACAGTTTGTTGGACGCCGGCGGCAGCGTGCAGTTGAACTTGTCGGGGTTGTAATCGCACAGCGGATTGTAGGCGTAGTTGAAGTCCAGATCGGCCAGGCCCTCGGCATCGACCTTCACGTCCAGATACCGCCCGCCCCCGTAGGTGTCCTCGCCGCTGGTGGCGTCGAAGAACGGCAGCCACAGGAAGTCGCCGCCGGAGGTGTCGACCGGTCCGAAGACGTCCAGATTGTGCACCTGGCCCTCGTAGGTGAAGGCCACCCGGCCACGCCGGATATAGGGCACCGTTTCCCCCCGCCTCTTGGTGAGGCTCACCGTGTCGGTTCCGGCCTCGGCGATCAGGGGCGTCCTGAAACGAAGTTCGGCCACGGGGAAGTAGTAGTTCAGGCCCTCGAACCCCTCGATTTGGGCCACCGGAAGGGGCGACGTCTCGGGGTTGAAAAACTCCTCGTTCTTTTCGATGCGCATTTCCACCAGGGCGATTTCCCAGGCCTCGAATTCTTCCGGGCTCATGGCCATCGGGCCGGGCGCCTTTTCCTTTTTGCCGCAACCGGTCAGCAGGATGGCGGGCACCAGCACCAGGAGCAGGATGGTTTTTGCAAGTCGTGGCATGATCTTCCTCGCGTCGGGGCGGTCGTCCAGTTTTCCGAGACAATAATAGCATCCCCGGGTTCCGGTTTCAAAACCCGGAGACTTTGTATACCATTACCCCTCCATATCCGCGAACCTGATTTTCCCTGGTAGGGGGCTCATTTGACCAGCAACGATCATGAAACGGAAACGTCCCTTCTGGGGCGTCTGCCCTATCTGACCGAGCTGGCGGTCTTGGTGGCCGCCGTGATGGGGCGACTGCCCGCCATGGGCGCCTGGTGGAACCAGGACGACTGGGGCCAGCTGGGACGCGCCGCAGGCATGGAGGCCCTGGCCGCCGGGAGCGGGTTCCAGGCCCGCTGGCTCAGCCAGCATCTCTGGTGGGACATGACCTGGCCGCTGTTCGGCCTGAACTCCGACGCCCACGCCGTGATTCGCCTGCTGCTGCACGGCTTCAGCGCCGTGCTGGTGGTCCGTATCGGGTCCCGGGCCGGCCTGGGCGCCCTGCCCCGCCTGGTGGCGGGACTCCTGTTCGCTGCCTCCCCCCTGGCTTTCACTCCCCTGTACTGGGCTTCCGGCATCCAGGAGCTGCTGGCCGCCTTTTTCGCCCTTGTCGCCGTCGAACGCTGGCTGGCCGCAGGAACCTCCGAGACCGGCAGCCGTCGCAACCTCCTGCTGGCCTGCCTGGCCACCATTCTTTCCATGGCCTCCAAGGAGGCCGGTCTCGGGTTGCCCCTCCTGTTCCTGGCCTTGATGTGGCTGGGCATCGGTGTCCGGCTTGCCGACAAGGCCTTCGCCTGGGCGATGGTCATGTTCATGCTGACGGCGGCCGTCGCCGAAGGTGTTCTGGTGCTCAACCATTTCGCCGCCGACCCCACCGAGAGCTACGCCAACGGAGGTGTGGGTCGATTCTTGACCAACATCTGCATCTATGGCTGGTGGCTGATGTCCATCGGCCCCATCCTGGCCAGCCAGCTCACCTGGACCCGGCTCGTTCCCGGCGGACTGCTGTTCGTGGCCTGGCTGATCTGGGGTGTGATCCAGTGGCGGGGTGGCCGCCCGCTGGCGCTGCTGGCCCTGTTCGCGGCGCTGCTGTCGCTCGGGCCCGTCCTGGTTCTCCAGGATCGATACCTGCCCTACCTGGCCTATCTGGCCGAGGCTGCCGGCGCTCTGGCCCTGGTGACCCTGATTCCTGCCCGGTGGAAACCGAGATTCCCGGTCCTGCTGGTCCTGACCCTGGTGGCCGTCCTTTGGGGATTTACGGGCATGCGGACCCGCCTGACCAACCGGAACGAACTGGGACTGGTGGCCGATCCCGTGGTCCGGGCCACGAGTCTGTCCTGGCAGGCCTGCCGGACGCTGTCGGACCTGAAAAAATACCAGGGTGATGATCCCTTCACCCGCTTGACCATTTTCCAGCAGCCGGTCACGGCCGCCGGCGCCGCCAAGGCCGACCGCCTGGGCGAACGCTGGGTGGACCCCACCGATCTCTACGTCGCCCTGCACGGCACCGTGGGCCCGGAATTCATCTTCGGCGATGAGGTGACGACCACCTGGGCCAGCGGCCTGACCACCAATCCGCCCGAAGGGGTGGTGGTCGCCGAAACGGCCACCGGCCTGCGGGTCTGGGGCAAGACCTGGAACGCCCTGCTCTATGCCGCTTTGACCGACGTCGGTCTGGGCCACTTCGACCGCGCCCGGCGCCACCTGGTCAAGGCCGCCGCGCTCAACGATGAACTGGTGCTGTTCATCTACGACGAAGGCCAGATGATCATTCCCCTTGGCCTCGTCCTGGAAAGGAAAGAGGCTTTCGTGGACTGGACCGTGGGGCTGCTGGGCCAGGGTGCCTCGCCCCACGAGGTCGGCGGAGTGCAGGATCTTTTCTACAACCTCTTGAGCAGCTGCACCGGCCGGAGCATTGGCGACCTGACCAAAGGCAGCCGGCTCCTGTCGGGTTCCGAACCCGCCGCCAACGGCGAAACCGAGGGAGAATGACATGGACGCAATCATGGCCGGCCTGGATCGGCAGATGGGGCCCTGGACCCTGGGGACTCTCCTGGTGGCCTTCGGGTTCATCCTGGCCGGATTCATTCTCCGGGCGATCCTCAACGCTGTGGTGGCCAATCGGCTGACCGCCCTGGCCGCCAGGACCGAAACCGAAGCCGACGATGTCGCCAGTGCGGCCATTGTCAGCCCCCTGGGCCTGATCCTGCCGGTGGTCGGAATCTATGGGGCCATTCGCACCCTGATGACGAAACCCGAATGGGTGGACAACTCGGACAAGGTTTTCATGGTCGTCACGATCCTGGTGATCACCTGGACGCTGTTCAAATTGGCCGATGCCGCAGCCATCCTGCTGAACGAAATGGCCGCCAAAACGGATTCCAAGATGGACGACCAGGTGGTGCCGCTGCTGCGCAAGGCCCTGAAGATGTTCGTGGGGGTCCTGGCCTTCATCCTGATCGCCCAGAACCTGGGGTATTCGGTTTCGGGACTGCTGGCCGGGCTGGGGATCGGCGGCCTGGCCCTGGCCATGGCCTCGAAGGACACCCTGGCCAACCTCTTCGGTTCGGTGATGATCCTCATCGACCGGCCCTTCCTGGTGGGCGACTGGATCACCTTTCCCGGCGGCGACGGCGTGGTCGAGGAAGTCGGCATGCGCTCGACGCGGGTGCGGACCTTCGCCAAGACCGTGGTGTCGATTCCCAACCAGGCGCTGGCCAACGCGACGGTGGAGAATCACTCGCTGATGCCCAAGCGGCGCATCAAGTTCACCCTGGGGGTGACCTACGAATCCACCGTGGAACAGATGAAGAACCTGGTCGGACGGATCGAGGAATACCTGCAGGGCAACCCGGACATCGACCAGGAATTCATGCTGGTCAAGTTCACCGAATTCAACAACTCGAGCCTGGACATCTTCGTCTACTGCTTCACCGGGACCACGGACTGGACCCGGCACCTATCCGTGAAACAAGACGTGAACCTGAAGATCATGGAGATGGTCGAGGACATGGGCATGAGCATCGCCTTCCCCACCCAGACGGTGCATCTGGTGGACGAAAGCGAGTTGCCGGCCCCGACCGCCTGATCGGACGGGGACCTCATTTCCGGTGCACCTTTCTTTGCGCGCCTGCGTAGGAATGTGCTACAACGTCAACACGACCTTTACTCATTGGCGCCAAACCGGGAGTGGGACATGACCTGGACGCGACGTGATTTCCTGAAGACAGCCGCCGTGGGTGGGGCCGCCCTGTCCGCCTGCCCGGCCCTGGCCAGCTTTTCACCCCTCAAAAGCGACCAGAAACTGAAAATCCTCATCCTGGGCGGCACCCGTTTTCTGGGACCCGCGGTGGTTCACGAGGCTCGCAGCCGCGGCCACGAGATCACCCTCTTCAATCGCGGCAAGTCCAACGCCAATATGTTCCCCGACCTGGACACACGGTTGGGCAACCGGTTCGGAGATCTGGCCTCTCTGGAAGATGGCGAGTGGGACGTGGTCATCGACCATAGTGGGTACATCCCCTTCACCGTGCGCGACTCGGCCGAACTGCTCAAGAAACGGGCTAAGCAGTACATCTTCATCTCCTCGATTTCGGTGTACGCCGACTTCAGTCAGCCGGGCAACGACGAGGACTCTCCGGTGGGCGTGATCATCGACGAGGAGATCGCCGCCGCCCAGACAAGTGAGGACATCACGGGACTGAACTACGGGCCTCTGAAGGCCCTGTGTGAAGATGCCGTCTCCGACGTCTTCGGAAAGCATGCCTGCAACATCCGGCCCGGGCTGATCGTGGGTCCCAGGGACCGCAGCGACCGCTTCACCTACTGGCCCGTGCGCATCGCCAAGGGCGGCGAGGTCCTGTGCCCGGACACACCCGATGTCGTGACGCAGGTCATCGACGTGCGCGATCTGGCCGAGTTCATCGTCCACTGCGCCGAAGAGGGCACGGGCGGAACCTTCAACGCCACCTCCCCTCCGGATCAGCTGACCATGGGCGAGCTCTTCGACTCATGCAAGTCCGTGTCTGGCTCGGACGTCGAGTTCACCTGGGTCAGCGCAGAATTCCTGGAGGAGAACGAGGTCGCGGCCTGGTCCGACATGCCGGTGTGGGTCCCGCTGGTCGGCGAAGAAGCCGGCCACCCCTTCATGGACGTCAGCCGCGCGGTGGCCGCCGGCCTGACCTTCCGCCCTATCGGGGAAACCGTGCGCGGCACCCTCGACTGGTGGGCCAACGTCGACCAGGAGCGCAAGGACAAGCCCATGCGTTCGGGCATTTCCGCCGAGCGGGAGGCCGAACTGCTGGGGATGTGGCACGAACTGAAGGGCTGACCCGGGTTCGGGGAAAGGAATTGAGGCCGGATTCCTATTCCAGGGATTCGGCCTAAATTTTCTCGGCAGGGATGATTACTTGATGACCGAACTGGTTGCGTTGTAGAGCCGAACCCGCCGGCCCAGACGTCGGCCGCCAGGGCCGCTACGACAAGAACCAGTACAGTTCCCCAAGGTGGATGGATGAATCGTTTCATGGAATCCCCTCCTGCTGGGACCGGATTTCGATAAAAAAATTTCCTTACATGGTGTAACGGATCCGGGGAAGGATTCCGGACAGACAAAAATATCCGGCCGCCTAAATGGCGGCCGGATATGACAATGATCGCCTGTTCGGGCTTCTGGAAGAGCCTCCCGGATCGAGCAAAGGCCCCGGGCAGTCTAAACTGAATTAGCCGGCGAGACCCAGTTGTCGGAGAATCGGTCCATCTATCGTACGACGGTGACCCGCCGTGTCAGTTCCTGGGTCAGCCCTGGGCCCTGAACCTTGAGCCGTGCCAGATATTGTCCGCTTGCCACCTGGCGCCCACCGCCATCGCGACCATCCCAATGCGCCGCGTGCTGCCCGGCGGGAATCTCGGCCTTCATCAGCCGGCGAATCAGATGTCCACGCAAGTCGTAAACTTCCAGGCTGGCGGCCGCACGCACCGGAAGGTCAAACCGGAACGTGGTGGAAGAGCCGGCCACCGGGTTGGGCGATGCCCCGGCAAACGCCACGCGGGTCGTTCGGGATGGATCCTCACCCGTGACATCGGTGACCACGTCTTCAGGGCAATCCGAGCAACCCGTGCGCTGGGGGTCGTGCATGGCCATGGGCCAGGTGGTGGTGAAATGGCCAGGAGCCTCCCCCACATCCACCACCGACAATTCGGTGTCACTCAGGAAGACGATTTCGTTCCGGCCGTCCAGGTCGATGTCCCCCATGGCCGGGGTCGTATTGAGCGGCACGAGGCTGGTTGCCTTGGGCCAACCGGGAATGACGTTGGCGAAGTTGTCCCAGGCATGAAGCCTTTTGTCGCGGGAGGCGACCACAACATCGCTGCTGGCACCTTCCACCCGCCCCATGATGGGAGAGGACAGAATATACCAACCGTCCTGCGTGTTCACCGGGTAGCCCGATTGTTCCACTCCGGTCTGGTAGAGCAGGTGTACGGTCCAATCATTGGCGGTCACAGCGATCTCGAGTTCCCCATTTCCCAGGATCTGACCGATGGCAGGAGAATTGAGGCTAGAACCACCCGGTGTAGAAAATGGCCACCCAGGTCCAAAATCGACTCCGTTGCCATCCAGAGCAAACAACTGCCCGTTCACCAGAGGAACGAGGATTTCCGCCGTGCCGTTGCCATCCAGATCACCGAGGCTCGGGCTGTCGGCGATTAAGTCCGGCATCAAGCGGCTGAAGGTGAGATCCATATCGTAGAGCTGCACAGCGGCGACCAGTTCATTGGCCACGAAAACGGCTTCGTTGATGCCGTCACCGTCGATATCGCCGAAGGCCGCCGGGTGTTGAATGAGCCGGTCCGGAACGGTCCAGCCGAAGGTGTCCAGCGGTGAAACTCCGCGGTAGTTTAGGAATACAATGTTCTCGTTGGCGCAGGCGACGAGAGTGCGAGGGTAGGGCCCGCCGAGGGCGCCGATAGAGACGTAGGTCTGGCCCCCGTCGGGCATTTCGAAAGGCCATCCGGGCTCGACCTGGCCGCTGGGGTCGTACGAGAACACCCTTCCATCCAGGGTTCCCGCCGTTACGCTCAGGCGACCTGGAACGAGCTCGCCAACGGCAACGGGGCCCTCGGAAATTCCCGACCCGGGTCGAACCGGCCAACCAGCCGCCGGGTTGCCGTCATGGTGAAAAACCTGGATATACCCATCATAGTCACCGAATACGATTTCCAGGTCTCCGTCGGCATCGAGATCAACCAGGGCGGGATCCGAAAGGGGGGGCGAAACCAAGGATATCGGAAACCCGGGTTCGAGGACAGGATACCCGGGATCATTCCGCCACTCGGCATCAAAGAGGATTTCAGCATCATCGGACCTAATTCCGACGACCGCCCCCACCCGGCCATCATGGGTCGGGTCGAAGGCGAGGGAAGACCAGATCAGGTCGCTATTGCCCTGGTCGCTGAACTGCTGGGGCGTACTCCAGGATTGAGGGATGGAGGCATCGGCCCGGGTCAAGACCAGGACACGGTCGTCCTCATCGGTTAATTGCAATCCGACGGCGCGAAATTCATTGCTCGGCAGATGGAAATCTATTTCCGGCCAGAGATCCAAAGGTAGATCCACGGCGGGGTAGAGCCAGTTCAGCCCGGAATTCGAGGAGACCAGCAGCTGGGGATCCCACCCGTTGACTGGGGCCATGGAGTACAGGGCTGCCACGCTGCCGTTTGTCAACGAGGCCGAAATATCCATGGATCTCTGGTTGAAGCCGTCGTCGGTGGGCGCCAGGGCGTAGATGGACCCCCAGGAGGCAGCATCGGCGGCATCATCAAGTGCCTGACGGTAACGGACCCCGTCATCGAAGGTGCCCTGCAATCGTTCGGTGTAGGTCCACAAAACATGGACGGTGTTGCCGAAACCGTAGCAGACCCTGGGCCAGGAATACATGAGGTTACCATTGGAAGTGAGTTCGGCGATCTTGTAGGGCGTTTCCCAGGTGGTTCCCTGATCAATGGAACGGGCAAACCAGATGTCATCGCCGTTGCCGTCTATCGCCGAAGACACCAGGTAGACGTAGTAGTCATCGAAGGTCTGGTTGTCCGTGGCCAGATCAGGGTTGAGGAAACTGACTCCGGTGTTCATGACGTTATTGATGGTCCAGGTAGCCGAGTTGGCCGAAGGATCGGCAAAGGCCACTGTGGCGGAAAAGCCGCCGACCATGTAGGTGACGAACAACCTGGGAAAGCTGCCGACGGTCACGTCCAGATCCCGCAACCGATGAACTCCGCTCAACTCGTCACCTATCTGGCCCCACAGGGAAAAGGTGGTGCCGCCATCAGTGGAGCGATAAACGGTGATGTACTCGGTCCACAGGGGTCCTCCGGGATCATTACCCACCGCCACGAAGATGGTGCCGTCCTCGGCAATGGCCACCTCGGAAATTCCCGAATCAGGATGGTTCCGCACCAGGATGTCGTCCCCGCCGATCTGGGTGAGAACTGTCTTGGCATACATTTGCTCCAACGCATTCTGACCCGCCAGTGCGGCAATCGAATTTCGGTGTCCCTGGCGAGGGTCGGTAGGAATCCGGGTCCCAGGTAAGGAGGGGCGAATCACGTTATCGTCGAAGTCGGTCATTTCCGCAGGCGCCAGCCGATCCAGCCGGGGACTGGGAAATCTCTCCTGGGCGGCCAACGGAGCAGCCCCGATCGAAATTATAAATATCATTGGCATGAGATAGCGCATGGTTATGACCCCCAGTTGGATACAGGAAACATCAAATAGAATCCCTTAAACAGGATGAATTGATTCGTGATTAAAATGATAATCGCAAAATCAGGGGGCCGCCAAGCGAGAGGCTGGCAGTGGCGGGTTTACAAGCGCCTACTGGTCAATGGGTTATTTAATGAATCAATGCGGAAGCGTCTTCAATCCAGGAACTTGGCTCCACTGAAGGGCGATCATTTGGCAAAGCCCATTCGACTCCTTATTTCCCGGGCGCCCGTTGAGCAAGTCAGTCGGGGCAGCTCGTTCCGGGACAAGGAGTTCACGCCCCCCTCCCACCTCCGTGTGGTACAATACCCACCCCCGCCCCGCATTTCCAAGTCCACCGGGAGGTTTCCCATGCATGCCCTGCGCCCCATCTGCCTCGCTGTATTCATGCTGACGCTTGCCGCGCTCCCCACCCTGGCCGACTACACCACGCCCGGGACCGGCGTGGACTGGACCATGGAGCAGCTGGTGGCCAATGCCGGCGGGGCGGTCACCGGTGGCGGCGGCGTTTATCAGGTGCATGCATCGGTGGTCGTGTCGATGACGGACCGGCTCACCATCGCGCCCGGCGACTCGCTCACCTTCGTCGACACCGGCGGCACGGTGGGCCTGGAGGTCAATGGTTCGCTGTCGGCCGTCGGGACAGCCGAGCTGCCCATTGTCTTTGTCGGTTCGACAGCCACACCGGGCTCCTGGCGCGGGCTCGACTTCCGCGAAACGGGCGCCGGCTCGGCCTTCGTGCTGCGTCACGGGCAGATCGCCTACGCGGATGAGGCCGTGGATGTCTTCGGGGCGGACGTGGAGCTGGACCAGTGCGAGATCCACCACAGCCTGAGCAAGGCCCTGGACATTTCCCAGGGCGACGGCACCATCACCGGCTGCCACTTCCACGACAACCGGCAGCGGACGGTGACCCTGACCCTGACCGCGTCGCCCACCATCGAACTGTGTCGGTTCGAGAACAACAACGTTGACAATGACTCGCCGTACCCGTACCTCAACATCGGCCTGCAGGGCGTCAACTCCCCCGTCATTCGCGGCAACACGATCCTGGGCAGTGGCAACCACATGAGCGGTGGCATCGCTCTGTGGAACGCGAGCAACGCCCTGATCGAGGGCAACCGCATCGAGGGCTGCGGCTACGGGATCCTGTGCTACCAGACCGGAGCCAACCCCACCATCAAGAACAACAACATCCTCGACAACAACATCCACCCCGACACGGTGAATTGGGGCTTCGGCGTCGCCTGCAACGGCAGCAACGCCCCCATCCTCATGGGCAACGCCATCCGGGGCCACTGGTACGGCGTGGCCGCCATCAACGGGGGCCAGCCCAACCTGGGCGACCTGGTCAACGATTTCCCCGGCGATGACGGCGGAAACGCCCTGGTCGAGAACGGCCTGGGCGGCCAGGTCTACGGCTTCTACAACAACACGCCGTTGCCCCAGATGGCCCAAGGCAACTGGTGGGGCGGTTATGGCGACGAGATCGTCGAGGACGCCATTTACCACTTCGTCGACGACCCCTCGCTGGGCCTGGTGGATTTCGATTTCTACCTCGACATCACCGGGGTTCAGGACCCACCGGACGTGCGGCGCACCATCGGGGCGGTGGCCGTCTACCCCAATCCGTTCAATCCAAGGGTGAACCTGGTCTTGACGCTGAACCAGCGTGGCCACGCCACCGTGGTGGTGTTCGACGTGGCCGGACGCCTGCAGCGGGAATTGCATGTGGGAGAACTGTCGACCGGTGAGCACGTTCTGGTCTGGGACGGAAAGGACCGGCAGGGTCGGTCCGCGCCCAGCGGCACCTATTTCTACCGCGTGGTCGCGGGCGTCGACACGGCGACCGGCAAGTTGCTCCTGGTGCGCTGATTGCGGCCGGTGGCGGTAGTCATCACCACCTGGAAGTAGTGGACTGATGAGACAACAACAAACCGGCCGCCCCTAAAGGCGGCCGGTTGAGCAAGTCTAGCGGTCGCCTCACCCCTCCTTGAGGGCCGTCACCAGCTAGGTCTTGGCCTTCTTGCCGTCGCCCAACATCATCTGGCCGTTGTCCGCCGCGAAAAGCGACTTCGGAATGCCCGCCAAACCCGGGCCCAGACTCGGTCCGTTCGAGCTGTTCGCCGGGCCTGTGGACGAGGGCGAATCCGGGGCGAGCTGTGGGCTTGAGTCGAACCGGTAGCGAGTACCAGCCTAAACCCCGGGTCTGGGCAAGAAAAACCCGGCCGCCCTAAGGGGCGGCCGGGCATCGTAACGGACCAAACATTCAAAACCTTGGCTGTTCCAGTTACCGGAACAGAGCCTTGACCGCACCAAATGTGCTGTCTTGGGTGTCGACGACGTCACCGAAGAGGGTAATCGAACCGGTCCAGGTGTTGCAACCACCACTATTGTAGCCATTACCGAGGTAGACATAGTAGCCGGTGATATCGATACTCTCGCCGAAATCAACATCGCCGCCGCCAGGTCCGGCAGTAGAACTACCGCCAATAGGCCACACGAACTTGTAGGTGGCACCTAAATCGCTGAATCCGCCGAGTTGAATCATGATGACGCTCAGATCGTCGTTGGCGACCAGCAAGCAGAGGTCGTTGGCCCAGTTGGCACTCACGCCATCTTCATTCATCATGAAATCCCCGAAGGCCGCGTTCACGGAGCCGGTAGCCGGATCGGGGTCGACCAGGGAGAAGACACCACCACAACCCTCAAAGTCCGTGAAAGAAATCCCGGCGTCACGGGCCGGTACCATGATTCCGCCGATCCGAGGGATCGCAATTCCGTCGTCGACCTTCTCGGCGAAGGCGGAGCCAGCGACCAACAGGGCCAGCATTACAATAACTAACTTCTTCATATTGTTGTCCTTTCTTCACTTATGACGTATTCCTGAAGAAAGAGAATCCCCCACCAGGAAACACTTGGAAAATTGTATCAAATATTCAGAGTAATTACCAACAAAAATGACCTTAATTCTCATTTTGTCCCAAAATCATGAAGGAACTCAAGGGAGTATTGCGGATAGAAAACAATGTCTAAATCGCCTTCCCCAGCCGCTGTGCCCACCAAATTCGGCCTTGGCTGCAGAATTCCGGACACAGGCCCTGGTCGAACTCGATCTCTCCCTGTGGAGGCGATCTGGTGGAAGCAGGGCTCAGCGCGGGTTCCCGTCCGGTAATGGAAAGCGCAAAAAACCGGCCGCCCCTGGAGGCGGCCGGTCGAGCAAGGTTGCAGGACGATCAGCCCTCTTTCAGTGCTGTCACCAGCTCGGTAATGGCCTTCTTGCCGTCGCCGAACATCATCAGGCAGTTGTCCGCCGCGAACAATGGGTTGGGAATCCCCGCGAAACCCGGGCTGAGTGAACGCTTGACCACGACCACGGTGCGGGCCTTGTCCACGTCGATGATCGGCATGCCCGCGATGGGGCTCTGCGGGTCGGTGCGCGCGACGGGATTGACCACGTCGTTGGCGCCGACGACCAGGCAGACATCGATCTGCTCGATCTCGTTGTTGATGTCGTCCATCTCACGCAGCTTCTCGTAGGGCACGTCGGCCTCGGCCAGCAGCACGTTCATGTGGCCGGGCATGCGGCCGGCCACGGGATGGATGCCGTACTCCACGGTGATGCCCCGCTCCTCGAGCACGTTGGCCATGTCGCGCACGATGTGCTGCGCCTGGGCCACGGCCAAACCGTAACCCGGCACCACCAGCACGCGCTGGGCGGTGTCGAAGAGCATGGCGACTTCCTCGGGGCTGGTCGCCTTGACCTTGCCGCCGTAGACGTCGTCGGCACTGGGACCGTCGGCACTGGGACCCAGGCTCCCGAACAGCACGTGGCCCAGCGAACGATTCATGGCCTTGCACATGATGTTTGTTAGGATCAGGCCGGAGGCCCCCACCAGGGAACCGGCGATGATCAGGACGTTGTTCATCAGCACGAAGCCCGTCGCCGCGGCGGCCAGGCCCGAGTAGGAGTTCAGCAGCGAGATCACCACGGGCATGTCCGCGCCGCCAATGGGGAGGGTCAGGGTGATGCCCAGGACGCCCGCGGCCGCGACGATGATCCAGTAGGCGATGGTCGCCGAAGGGTCCACCGTCAACCAGCCCACGCAGGCCAGGGCACCCAGTCCCACCACCGCGTTGAAGATCCTCATGCCGGGGAAACCGATGCTCCTGCCGGGCAGGATCTCGGCCAGCTTGCCGAAGGCGATCAGCGAACCGGTGAAGGTCACCGCGCCGATCAGCCCCGAAAGACCCGTTGAAACGGTGGTCCGGACATCGGGGTTCGCCGTTATCATGAAGGCCGCGCCGGCCACCAGCACCGAAGCGCCGCCGCCGAAGCCGTTGAACAGGGCCACCATTTCGGGCATCTGGGTCATCTGGACCCGGTGCGCCGCAATGCCGCCGACCAGACCGCCGATCACCGCGCCCACCAGGATCCACTGGTAGCTCAGACCGTCGGCCAGCAGGGTGACCACCACGGCCAGCAACATGCCAATCGCGCTGGTCAGGTTGCCCTGGACCGCGGTGCGGGGATGGGTCAGGCCCTTCATCCCGCGAATGAACAGGATACTTGCCACCAGGTAGGCCAGGTTCACCCAGCCGTTGTCGATCAGGAATCCGCTCACGTCATCACCTCTTCTTCCTGAACATGGCGAGCATGCGGTGGGTGACCATGTATCCGCCCACGACGTTGACCATGGCGAAGGCCACGGCGCAGACGCCGAGGATGGTCGCGAGCTTGGGATTATCGGTCCTCGTCGAAAGGATTGCTCCTACCAGGGCGATACCGCTGATCGCATTGGACCCCGACATCAGCGGGGTGTGCAGCGTCGGCGGGACCTTGGTGATGATCTCGAAACCGATGAAGATCGCGAGAACAAATACGGTGAGTGCGGCGACAAAGGCTTCCATGTCTAGCCTCCTTCGGTTCCGGCGGCGTCACCGGTGGAATGATCCAGGCCCAGCAGTTCGCGAACCCGGGGATGGACCACCTGGCCGTCCCGGGTCAGCAGCGTGCCGGCGGTGACTTCGTCTTCGAGATCGATCTTGAGGTTGCCCTCTTCCAGAATGGACTTCAGGAAAGTCTCGACGTTCTTGGAAAACATCTGGCTGGCGTGGTAGGGCTTGCGCGAAACCAGATCGGTGGGCCCCAGGATTGTAACGCCATGAGCAACAACCACTTCATCGGCGCGTGTCAGCTCGCAGTTGCCGCCTCGCTCGGCGGCCAGATCCACGATGACGCTGCCGGGAGCCATGGCCTCGACCATGGGTTCGGTCACCAGGACGGGCGACTTCCTGCCTGGGATCGCCGCCGTGGTGATCACCACGTCGTTGCGGGCCACCACCGCTAGCATCTGTTCCTGCTGACGGCGAATGAAGTCGTCGCTCTGGGCCTTGGCATAGCCGCCCTTGTCCTCGGCGCCTTCGGTCTCTAGGTCGAACTCCACGAACTTGGCGCCGACGCTGATCACCTGGTCCTTGACCGCGGGCCGCACATCGTAGGCCTCGACCACGGCGCCCAGCCGCTTGGCCGTCGCGATGGCCTGCAATCCGGCCACCCCGACGCCCACGACAAATGCCTTGGCGGGGGCCAAGGTCCCGGCGGCGGTCATCATCATGGGAAAAATGCGGGGCAAATTGGAAGCGGCCTCGAGCACGGCCTGGTAGCCCGCGATGGTCGCCATCGAGGACAGCACGTCCATGCTCTGGGCCCGCGTGATACGCGGCACGAGTTCCAGCGAAAAGGCCGTCACGCCTCGGGCCGCCAATGTCGCGGTACCGTGGGGATTGCCCAGAGGGTCCTGCATGCCGATCAGGACTTTTCCCTCGCAGCACTCCCCAGTGGTTTTTGCTCCCGCGTCCGATCCCGCACCGATGACCTGCAGAATGATGTCCGCCTTGGCGAACACATCGTCCCGGGTTCCGGTCGTCGCGCCCTTGTCGGTGTAATCCGAAGTGAGAAATCCGGCTTCGTCCCCGGCCCCCTCTTCGACCAGCACCTCGCAGCCCGCCTTGATCAGCGGCTGCACAGAGGCCGGCACCAGCGCCACACGCCTTTCGCCCGGAACGGTCTCCCTGGCGACGCCAATTATCATGATGGTCTCCTGACGTGGAATCCCTGGGCCGGATGGTATGGCCCCTAAACGAGACAGTATTGGCCTTGAAGATAGGGGATTGGGCGAAAAGTGCCAATTACTTAATAAGCAGCGAAATCCCGGCCTTTGGGGAGATATCCCAACTCGGCCTCAATTTACCTTAATAAGTGTGTTTTTTTACATCACAGACACAATTCTTTTTCAAATTGATGGAAATCTGGTACAATCAAGGCTGCCAAAAGCTCCGTTTAGCTAGCGGGGCATATAATTGTGCAGTCTGGACCAGAAAACCGACCCCCAGGGGCCACAGAATGAGGGAGTTCCCCATGAAGAAATCATTATTGTTGATAACGTCGATCTTGTTGGTTGCAACGGTGGCCCTTGCTACCGGCCTCCTTTCGGATGATTTCAGCTATCCGGACGGATCCCTGGTCGGTAACGGCGGCTGGGTCAGTCACAGCGGCAATGCTGGCGATTTGCTCGTCGCAGGTGGCGAGGTTGTCGTTGAGCACGGCGCTCCCTCCGAAGACGCGAATGTGCCCTTCACTCCCACACCTGGCAGCAAGCTTTTCTACCGCTTCGACTTTTCGGTCGATGACCTGGGCGAGCCCATCAGCGGCGGCGACTACGAATACTTCGCCCATTTCAAGGATGACGGCTTCAACTTCCGGGCCCGCATGGACATCGTCGAGCCCAGTGGCGGCGGTGACTACACGGTCGGCATCTCGTCGATCGGTTCGACCGCTGACGCGACCTGGCCGACGGACCTGACCTACGGCGTCACTTACACCGTCGTCGCCAGCTACGACCAGACCAACAACATCGCCGAGCTCTGGATCAACCCGATGTCGGATTCTGATCCTTCCATCCTTGGCAACGACGAAGATGATCCCGGAACCGATATTGCCAGCTTCGCTCTGCGTCAGTCAGACTCGAGCCTGAACGAAACGGTTCGCGTGGACAACCTGTTTGTCGGCGAATCCTTTGAACCCGTCGCCACCGAGACCCAGACTTGGGGTGGCGTGAAGAGCCTGTACCGGTAGGATATCTTACCTGTCAGAAACAAGAACCCCCGGCCTTTCGGCCGGGGGTTTTCTTTTTATCCTTAGCTCTCAGGCCTAGATCGGCCGGCAAGCCTTGGCCAACCACTCCTTGTGGTCCTTGTCCAGACCGCGGGCCAGCTCGCGGTAGACCCGCTTCTGGTAGGCGTTCAGCCACACGATCTGGTCCTTCGTCATCAGCTTCTTGTCGATGAGTCGACGCTCGATCGGACACAAGGTCACCGAGTGGAACGAGTACCAGGTCTTCCCCTTTTTGCTCAGCTTCTCGTTCTTCGTCACGAAAGCCAGGTTCTCGATCCGGATGCCGAAGCGGCCGTTCTCGTAGTGGCCCGGCTCGATGGACATCAGGTTGCCCTCCACGAACGGCGGGCTGACCAGGTTTTTGAGGCTGTGCGGACCTTCATGAACGCCCAGGTACTGCCCCACGCCGTGGCCGGTGCCGTGGGCGTAGTCCTCGCCGATCATCCACAGGGCGCGCCGCGCGAACATCTCGTTCCGGTATCCGGTGGTCCCGGCGGGGAACGGCGTGATGGTGCAGTCGATGGTGCCCATCAACACCCGGGTGAAACACTCGATCTGGCGGGGCGTCGGTTTGCCCAGAGCCACCGTGCGGGTGATGTCGGTGGTGCCGTCGGGATACTGACCGCCGCTGTCGATCAGGTAGATGCCCTTCGGTTTCAGCTTGGACGCGCTCTTCTTGGTGGCGCTGTAGTGAATGATGGCTCCGTGGCCCGCATAGCCGCTGATGGTGCCGAAGCTGCAGTCCTTGAACCCCTTGCCTTCGGCCCGGAAGGCCGTCAACTGGTCCGAGGCCGTGATCTCGGTCACCCCGCCCTGACGCACTGCGCCGGGCAGCCACTTGAGGAACTTGACCATGGCCACGCCGTCGCGGCGGTGGGCCTCGGTAATACCTTCGATCTGCTTGGGATTCTTGACCGCCTTCATGGCCGTGATCGGCGAGACGGCGAAATGGAAAGCCGAACCCTTGAGCTTGTCGAACACCCGGCGGTTGGTCGCTCCCGGTTCGATCCACACCTTCAATTTCTTTTTGCCGAGGGCCCGCAGGTCGGCCCAGATTTCATCGTAGCCCTTGATCCTGGCCTTGCCCTTGAGGGCCGAAACGGCCCCCTTGGTGACCTTGCGGGGATCCACGTACAGGGTGCAGCCGCGATCCGTAACGACGGCGTAGCTGACAACCACCGGGGTGAACTCGATGTCCGCCGCGCGGATGTTCAGCAGCCAGGCCACCTGGTCGAGCGCGCTGATGACATGGACCTTGGCCTTCACGTCCTTCATGGCTTCCCGCACCCGCTTCAGCTTGCTGGTGACCGTCTCTCCCGCGTATTTCGAGGGGTGGTTGACCATGGGCGCCAGGCTGGACTCGGGACGATCGGTCCACAACTTGCCCACCAGGTTGGGCGTCACGAACTTCACCTTGATCCCGTAGGGAGCCAAGGCCTCGGCAAAACCTTCGGCCGCAGCCACCGACACCACGCTCGGATCCATGCCCAGGGACTGGCCCTTCTTCAGCTGTTTGGCCACCCAGGTCGGCATGTCGGGCGTGCCCGGTTCGCCCATCTTCATCAGGTCGATGCCCGAACCCGGCAGCTCCTGGGAGGCCTGCAGAAAGTAGCGACCGTCGGTCCACAGCCCGGCTTTGCGCGCCCCGACGAGCAGTTCGCCCATCGAGCCCGTGAAGCCGCTCAGCCACTCCCGGTGCTTGTAGTTTTCGGGCAGGTATTCGCTCTGGTGGGGATCGGCGCTGGGCACGTAATAGGCTTGGATGCCGTTAATCTTCATGAGCTTCCGCAGGGCGGCGACTTTCTGACGGGCGTTCATTTCATCCTCCGTTGGATGGGGCTGGAACCAAGGTGGGTTTTGGGATTGTCGGCGGCATCGGTTCAATATAGAGTATTGGTGGCATTGTCGCGTACAGGTTTTTCACCGCTCCGGCGTCAGCAGGCGGAATACCGAATGTCAGAATCCCAGAAAGACCGATATACACATCCCGAATCGCCCCAAACGTTTTCCGTGCTCCGGATGGCCCACGACCACCGGGCCTTCGTCCTGCTGTTCGCACTGTTCCTCCAGATCCTGTTCAGCGGCCCGGACATGGGGGGGGGGATATTCGACCTCATCATCCGGATCATCACCATCACGGCGGCCATCTTCATGGCCGCCGACAACAGGAGACATTTTATGGCCGGAACCCTGCTTGGGGTTCCGAGCCTGATCCTGATCGTGGTCACGTACAAAACCCAGAACGCGATCCTGGACTGGATGGCCTTTTTCTTCATTCTGGCCCTATATCTTTATATCATCCGGCTGATGCTGATTCGGATCTTCAACGCCAAGGTCATCACCATCAACACGATCGGCGTGGCCCTTTGCACCTATGTCCTGATCGGCTCCGTCTGGGTCCTTTTCTACACCCCCGTCGTCGCCATGAACCCCAACGCGTTCTCCATCCCCATCGAGACCGGTCACGGCGTCTTCCACACCCTCACCTACTTCAGTTACGTTACCCTGTGCACCCTGGGTTACGGGGACATCTCCCCCGTGTCGAACCTGGCGAGGAACCTGGCGGTTCTCGAGGCCCTGACGGGCACACTTTTCCTGGCCGTGCTGATTTCACGTCTGGTGGGATCGTACGTATCGAAGAGAGATCAGTAGCTGAAGTCCAGGGGCTTCTCGAATTCGAATTCGTCGCGGATGGGTATCCCGTAGTCGCCGACCTTCGGCACGTTGGGCTTGAGCAGTCGGATCTTGGCCATGCTGCCGAGCCGGACGCAGGTCATGGTGAAGCCGCGTTTCTGGAAGAACCGGTGGGCATCTAGGTTGTCGTTGGTGGTAATGGCCCAGATCTTGGTGCAGCCGGCCTTCAGGGCGACCTGCTCGACCTTTTCCAGCAGCAGGGTCCCGATACCCATGAACTGGCACAGGGAGTCGATGGTGACCAGTTCGCAGTCCGATCCGTCGATGTGGTAGGTAACGAGGCCGACGCGCTCGTTTCCCTCGGCGGCAATAAACCCGGCCAGTTTGTGGGGATCGTGCACCTCTTCCCGGGACAGCACGAAATCACCCCCGAACAGCAGTTCGGTGCGTTCCTTGACCCAGACGCGATCATCATCGGACAGCTCGGAGATCCTCATGGATATTTCCCTGAAGAACCGGTCGATGCCCGTAGGCCGCGCCGGAAAGATTGGTTTGGCTCCTGGATTCATCCACCAAAAATGTGTCACCGGCAAGGCGGGCGCAAGGCGGGTATCCTGAAATCTCAGGCGGGGTCCGGCGGGGAGGCGCAGTCCGTCATGTCCCCCTGCAACTTGGCCACGGTGTGGGGCACCGCTTCCCAGACGGCGGCCAGGTTTTCCGTCGCCGCCCGCGGACTTCCCGGCAGGTTGATGATCAGGCAGTTCGAGCGGATGCCCGCGGTGGCGCGGCTGACGATGGCGTGGGGCGACTTGGCAATACTGACGGCCCGCATCCGCTCCCCGAAACCCGGCAACTCCGTTGCCATCACCTCCCGGGTGGCCTCGGGGGTCACGTCACGCGCGGAGACTCCGGTGCCCCCACAGGTCAGGATCAGGTCGCAATCTCCGGAGTCGGCCCAGGCGGTTAGCTTGGCGGCGATCAAGGACATGGTGTCCGGGAGAATTTCCAGGCGGTTCATCTTCACCCCGCGCTCGGTCAGGAATTTTTCCAGAGCGGGACCGCTGGTGTCGATCCGCTCGCCCCGGCTGCCCTTGTCGCTGAGCACGAGGATCCGCGCCTGCAGGGTCCGGCCGGAACCGGCGCCGCCCGTCATGGTCCCGCCTGGTCTTCCGCCCGGAAGGTGCCACTCTTGCCCCCGGATTTGTACAGCAGCCTGACGGGTCCGATGGTGATGGTCTTGTCCCGGCCCTTGCACATGTCGTAGACCGCCAGGGCCGCCACCGACGCCCCGGTCATCGCCTCCATCTCGACTCCCGTCCTTTCCCTCGCGCGCACCGTGCATTCCACCCGCACGAATCCGTCGGCCTGGTCGGGCGTGAATGCCACGGTGACATGGTGGATGGACAGCGGATGTGCCAGGGGAATGAGGTCAGAGGTCTTTTTCACCGCGGCAATTCCCGCCAGGCGGGCCACCCCGAAAACGTCGCCCTTGGCGATGTCCCGGTCCAGAACCGCCGCCAGCAGGTCCGGCCCCAGCCGGACGAGCGCTTCGGCCCTGGCCTCACGGTCGGTCGTCTCCTTGCCGGAAACGTCGACCATGTGGGCCCGGCCCTCGTCGTCAAAATGATTGAATGGCACGATGGCCGCTCCTTGGTCTGGGCTCAGCGCACCAGGGTCATGCTTTTGACTTCATGGATCAAGCCGCTGTCCAGCCGATAAAGGTAGACCCCCGCGGACACGGGGCGGCCGCCGTCGTCGGCTCCGTTCCAGGTGACCTGATGATCCCCGGCGCCCAGGCTTCCCTCCACCAGGGTCCGGATCCTTTTCCCCGCCACATCGTAGACCACGACCGTGGCCCGGCCTGCTTCCGGTAGGTTGAAGGAGATCGTGGTCAGGGGATTGAACGGGTTCGGCACATTCTGCCCCAGGCGCACCGGTTGGGGCAGCACCGGGTCATCCACCGCGGACCCCACCGGGATGTCGATGCTGTAGACACCCTTGCCGTGGGTACCGGCCACCACCAGGCCGTCGACCGGCCGGGTCGCCAGCTGGTCCACCAC
Organism: uncultured bacterium; assembly: GCA_965363725.1. GTDB lineage: Bacteria > Krumholzibacteriota > Krumholzibacteriia > LZORAL124-64-63 > LZORAL124-64-63 > JAGLCY01. The sequence continues at coordinate 20,875 of CBDTUS010000028.1, forward strand.
CACGTTGCCCATCAGGTCGGGAGCTTCCAGACTCCAATGGGTGGACGCACCCAGCAGATAGAAGGTGGAATAGAGGCCGGTGCTGGTGGCGGTGAAAAAGATGTCGATGCCGCCGAAGGGCATGATCGCCACGTCACGGACCGATGGTCCCGCGGAACCGGCCAGGTTGCCTTCCTGCTGGGTCCACGTATTGCCCCCGTCCTCGGTCCAGAACAGACTGGTCACGTTGTAGTTAGAAACTCCCAGCAACACCTTCTGATCGTCGCCCGGATGGATGGCGATACTGGAGACGTAACTGCCCTGATTCCATTCCGGCCCCATATTCAACAACGTGGGCGAGGTAAACGCCGGTGTGGTGTGCGCACCGTCCACCCGGAAGACGTTGCCTCCTGAGGTGCCGTAGTAGAGGATCCGGTTCGCCGATCGCGACATGGCCAGGGCCGTCACCGACTGCGCAGCCGGCACGTTCGTCAAATGGGTCCAGTTGATCAGGGTCGTGACGTTCTCCCACAACGGGATGGCATTGTAGTCGCTGTTGCGCCAGATGCCGTTGCTGGTGGCCACATACAACATCCTGGTGTCGTTGGGGTCGACGATGAAGGGATTGATGAACATGTAACTGCCGCCGCCGGTGGGATCGATGCGCGTCCAGCTGGTCCAGGCCCCGGTGTTGTTGTCGGCCGTCATCCGGTAGATGACTCCGTTCTGGACCGAGACCAGATAGGTCCCTTCCACCCCCGAGGCGTCGGCCACGGCACAGTAGCTCCCATCCCCACCGAACAGTTCCACCCAAAAGGACGTAGGTGTCAAACTGTCGGTGAACCAGGTACCGTTGTCCTGCATCCCGCCGATGACCACATCGCTGCCCGGCAGATTTTCGTCGATCGCCGCGGTGTAGAACTGGCTGGTGTTGTAGCCGTTGTTAAGGGGCGACCAATCCACCGTGAAAGCCAGAGGGTCGCTGGTCTTGTGCACGCCGCCGTCGCTGCCGGTGTAGGCCACCGAGATATCGGTGGGATGGAACAGCATCCAGTGCTGGTCCGCGTGGTGGTTGGCGTACTGCCAGCCTCCCACCCAGGCGTCGTTGCTGTTGGTGGCGAATCCGTCGGTGCTGCGGTAGAGGTGGACTCCGCCCAGAAAGACGATTTCCGGATCCGCGGGATGGACGGTGACCACCATGCAGTAGCTACTGTAGGTCTGTAGGGGCTCGTTGCCGTTGGGTCCGGGAAGGCCCGCCATCTGGGCCGATCGATCCTGCCAGAATCCGCCGGCCCCGCTGCCGTCCCCGGCCAGGTAGATGTATTTGTAGAACCCTTCGTTCGGGGTGCCGTTGCGGTCCGAGACCTCGCAGTACATGATGTTCTGGTTGGAGGGGGCCAGGCCCATCACGATCCGACCGCTGCCGGTCAGGCCCGCCGGAGTGATGTCCGTCCAGTTGACCCCGTCGGGGCTGCGCCAGATACCCTGCTGGCTGCCGTCACTGCTCAGCGAGGCGTAGACCACCCCGGTGCTGGAAACCACAACGTCGGTGTAGCGTGACAGGGTGTTGGGATCCCCCAGCACGGGTGTGAAGCTGGCGCCCCCGTCGGTGGACCTCATGATCTGACCGTAGACCGCCGCGTACACCTCTTCCTGGGCGGCGTTGGAAGGATCGACCGCCACTCTCCACACGTACTGCCACAGGCTGGTGAAATTCCCGGCCGGGTTCCCCGAAGTGGCCGGGAGCAGGGCCCAGGATTGGCCGCCATCCGTCGATTTGAACAGACCGTCCCCCTGGAAAGGCGCCCCGCCGTCGCTGGCCGAATTCCCCCGCAGTTCCCCCGTTCCGTAATACCAGACGTTGTGGTGCCCCGCCCGGATGTCCTGCGCCACCGTGGTGACGCTGTGCAACTGGCTGCTGCCGGTGGTCAGGGTCCAGGCGCCGCCGTCGTTGACGGTTCGCCACATGCCGCCGCTGACCCCGCCCGCCAGCAGGGTGCGATAGCTAGGGTCGCCGATGTCCATGGCCAGGGCCCGGGTGCGGCCGCCGATGTTCCAGGGCCCCCGGTAGCCCCACCCGTTGATCTTGTCGGCGCCGGACGCCGGTTCACCATCGCCCGCCTCCTGCCAAACGCTGCCATGACGGCTGGGCAGACCGGCGGCGAACTCCCTCTCCAAACGGTGGATGTCCTGGGGAATCCGGCCGGTGGCCGGATCCGCCAGCCGCATTTCCTCCCAGGCCCGGCGCAGGTCCGGTCCGCCTTCCTGCTGGCGGCTCGGGTCGAAATCCCGCGGTGCCGGTGCGGAAATTTCAGGGCCCATGTGTTTCGCAACCGGTGGTGGACTGTCCGACTGGAGGGAAAAAGCGAAAAGGCCGGCCGCCAGGGTCAGGCCGAAAATACCATTTATCAATCGTTTGGACATGGTGCTGCTCCCGGGGACCGCATGTCGGCTGAGGTCATCATTCGATGATGAGGGCCGGACATTCTTATCAATAACAAGACTTCCCAAGCATTATACGCCATTTGGGCCCGGCCAAACAGGGGGTGATTTATTGGCGGTGGTTAAAATAATTCAAACCTTTGGGCCCCGGAATTCGTCTTATCTGGGAAACCCCCGGACCTTTTCCCCTGCCCTGGAGGATGACCATGCGTTCAAACAGGTTCTTGGCCGCCCTATTCGCGGTGCTGATTCTGCCGGCCGTGGCCGGACAGGCGGCCGCTTTTTCTTTCGACAAGGACACCATCGAAGGATCCGGGGACATGGAAACCCGGACCCTTGAATTCAAGGAATTCGACGCCATCAACGTCGGCGGGGCCTTCGACCTGGATATCACCATCGGTGACCAGCAGAAGGTGGTCATGACCATCGACGACAACCTGTGGGAAAATCTCGAAGCCGAAGTCAGCGGCGGCACCCTGGAAATCGGGTGGGACAAGAGCTGCGAAACGGATGGGGACTGCCGGGTGGAAATCGTGGTTCGGGATTTGAACGCCCTGGACATCCACGGCGCGGCCGATGTCGAGATCAGCCAATATAGCGGAGACTCCTTCAAATTCGACGTGAGCGGCGCGGCGGAACTCGAAATGGATGGCACCGTGGACGAGCTCGAGATCCACGTCTCGGGAGCGGGCGAGATCGACACCCGTGAGCTGAAGGCCAAGTCCGTCGAAATTTCCGTTTCCGGGGCGGGCGAAGCCAAGGTCTATGCTTCCGAAAGTTTCGAGGGCCGGGTTTCCGGCGTGGGCAACATCGACTACTGGGGGGATCCCGAACACGAGAAGACCAGGGTCAGCGGCCTGGGGAACATCAAGAAGAAGTAGCCGGCAGGACCGTGGACAACCCAGAGGGCCCGGGTTTTCCCGGGCCCTCTGGGTATTATTGTACCTTGGAAACTGTGTTATTCCAGAACATCTGGGCTGTTCATGGTCAATCGCCTGCGATTCAGCAGGTCCATCTCATTTCATAACGCCGGCTCTTTGAAAAATTCGGGAATTATGCTTAATTCCCCTACAAGACCCAAAAGGATGTTGGTCTTCCCTAAGGGCCCCCGTGTCATAGGATAAAAAAATGCCCCTGTTGGAAGGAAACACCATGAAAGCCCTCCCCGCCGCCTTGACCGTCGCCCTATTGATGATACCCGCCCTCGGTGCTGGGGCTGAAGATGCCCAAGTACCAGCCACAGATCAGGTCCTCATTCCGGCGGGGGAATTCGTCATGGGGCACGAAGGGTCCAGCAAGGAATTGACCCCCCACCTCGTGAAACTCGCCGCCTTCAGGATCGACAAACACGAGGTCACCAACGCCCAGTACCATGCCTTCTGCCAGGCCACCGATCATGATCAGCCGATCTTCTGGGGCCTGGACCGGTTCCGCTGCTCACTGGAATATCCCGATCATCCGGTGATCGGCGTCAGCCAGTCCGATGCCGCCAAGTACGCCGAATGGCTGGGACGACGACTGCCTACCGAGGCCGAATGGGAATTCGCCGCGCGCGGCGGCCTGGATAAATTGGGTTACGGCTCGAGCGACGAATTGAACGACGAGGATGCCAATACCAAGGCGGCAGACCTTGGTGGTCCCGTAGCTGTGGAAAGTTTCAAGCCCAACGGATATGGCCTTTACGACATGGTCGGCAATGTGCGTGAATGGGTGGCAGACTATTACGCTGAGGACTATTTCACCGACAGCCCCGTGGAAAATCCCCTGGGCCCCGAAAAGACCAGATGGCGCGTGATCAAGGGCGGCGGCTGGTTCTCGGGCAAGGGTTGCAACATGGTCCACGTCCGCAACGCCCTGCCGGGCAGTTGGCGAGACTTCAACGTCGGCTTCCGCTGTGCGGCCGATGCCGAATGATCCGGGCTCGGCTACGGGCACTTCAAGATCACCGATTGTACGGGATTGACCCTGGCCGAATTCGATGGGACCCGGGGCGGCCAATACACCTACTTCATCACCGTGGGCTCCATCCGGGGCTTTGTGAAGGAATTTTGACCAATCCCCGGGCCCGCCCTCGGAAAATAACACGATTATTATCCTCATAGGCGGTTGAGGAATTCATCACCTGGACCTATCATTCCGTAACCAACACATCCAATTCAAACCAAGGAAGAGAACCATGTCCTTGAAACTGGGAATCATGGGATTCGGGCGGCTGGGACGGAACATGTTCCGGATCGCCCACAACGATCCCGAGGTGACGTTCGCCGCCGTCAGTGACGTCGCCGACGCCGAAACCCTGGCCTACCTGACCAAGCACACCACGGTGGAAGGCCTTTTCGAGGGAGACCTCCGGCAGGAAGGTCACACCCTGGTGACGGAGCGCCAGCGCACCCGTGTCGTCCACGGCACCCGCCCCGGCGAAGTGCCCTGGGACGTGCTGGGGGCCGACATCGTGATCGAGGCCACCGGCCAGTTCCGCACTAGGCGGGTGCTGGAGCGCCATCTCGAATCCGGCGCCAAGGGCGTGCTGCTGTCCACTCCGTCGGTGGGCCCGATCGACCGCATGGTCATCAACGGGGTCAACGACAACGAGTTGACCGCCGAAGACAGGATCGTCTCCAACGGCAGCAGCAGCTGCCACGCGCTGGCCCTGACGCTCAAGGTTCTGCACGAGGAAGTCGGGGTCAAGCGGGCCACCATGACCACGGTCCACGCCTACACCAGCGACCAGCAGCTGAGCGACAGCGCCAGCGCCGATCTCAGGTGGAGTCGTTCGGCCGCCCAGAACATCATCCCCAACTCCAGTTGGGCCGCCACGGCGGTCATGGAACTGATTCCCGAACTGAAGGACAAGGTCAACGGCATCGCCCTGAACGTGCCGGTGCCGGCGGGATCCAACCTCGACCTGGTGGTGGAACTCGAGAAGCCGCTCACGGCCGAAGAGTACAACGCCATCTTCGCCGATGCCGCCGCAGGCAAGTACAAGGGCCTGCTGGGCTACACGACCGAACCGATCGTATCGAGCGACGTGATCGGAAACCCCCATTCGGGCGTCATCGATTCGAAGGCCACCCTGTCGCTGAACAACGGGCTGGTCAAGAGCATCATCTGGTACGACAACGGCTGGGCCTACGCCTATCGCCTTCTGGAAACCGCCAAGAAAATGGCCGGCCTGCTCGGCAACCGGGAGGTCAAGTGATGAGAATCGCAATCAATGGCTTCGGCCGCATCGGCCGTTCCGTATTCCGGCTGCTCAACGCCAAGGAAGGGGTCGAGGTCGTGGCCATCAACGACCTGGCCGACTCCGAGGTTCTGGCCTATCTGCTGCGCCACGACACCGTGATGGGGCCGTTCGAGGAAAAAGCCCAGCTTGAAGGCGACATTCTGGTCACCCCCAACCAGAAGGTGAAGATGACCGAGATTCCCAACCCGGCCGAACTGGCGTGGGGGGAAATGGGCATCGACTTCGTGGTCGAGGCCACCGGTCGTTTCCGCAAGCGCGCGGAGATCGCCCAGCACATCGACGCCGGCGCCCGCAAGGTGCTGCTGACGGTGCCGGCGAAGGACGAGATCGATGCGACCATCGTCCTGGGTGTCAACGACGAGGACCTCAAACCTGAGCATCAGATCGTGTCGAACGCCTCTTGCACGACCAACTGCCTGGCGCCCCTGGTCTACGTGTTGGACAAGGAATTCGGCATCGAGTGCGGCCTGATGACCACGGTGCATGCCTACACCAACGACCAGCGGCTGGGC
>CBDTUS010000029.1:0-26918 GCA_965363725.1 uncultured bacterium
CGGCCGGCACGAAAATACGATCCCACGCCGCCTCGAGGTTGGCCTCGCACTCCTCGCCCTCCCCCGGTTTCATGTCGGCCATGATGTCTTCGCGCCACGTGTTCGGCGTGCATTCGCGGATGTCCCGGTGAATCGCCAGTTCCAGCTCCGGGAACCGCTCGGCGATGATGGCCCCGGTCTGCCGCGCACGGGTCATCGCGCTGGCCTGAATGGACGTGAAACCGATCGGCATGGCCTTCAACCGGTCGGCCACTAAACGCGCCTGCTGCCGGCCCAGGGCGACCAGCCCGCAGCCGATGTCCTCGTCGCAATCGTGATCGTGTTCGTACTCGCCGTGGCGGATCAGGACGATGGTGCGCACGGGTTCCTCGCGGTCGGGCAGGACGGCCACCGCGGGAAGGGCCGAGACCACCGACAACAGGACACCCATCAATATGAGGCGACGCATGAAAACTCCCGGGGTTGGGGTTGATTGTCCGGGGGATTCTACACTATGTTCCCGGCAAGGAGATAGTCCGGTTCCACGCGCCAGCCCTGAAAGGATTTTTGGCTATGATTCACATCAAATCCACTTCCAAATCGGTCGACGAGGTGACTGCGGCCTTCGAAACCGTCGTACCCGAGCACAAGTTCGGCCTGCTACACGTCCACGACCTGAAACAGACCATGGCCAACAAAGGTGTGGAGTTTGCACCCGAATGCCGGGTCTTCGAGGTCTGCAACCCGCATCATGCCGCGGTGGTCCTGGGGGAAGACATGCGGGTCAACCTGGCGCTTCCCTGCCGGATCGGGGTCTGGTCGGAAGACGGCGAGACCAAGGTGGGAACCCTGCTGCCCACCCAGCTGCTGGGCGTTTTCGGCGATAGTGAAAAAATGTCGGCCACGGCCGCCGAGGTCGAAGAGGTCATGCTGGCGATCATCGACGACGTGATCTGATGCTGCCGGCCTTTTTCGTATCCGATCTTCACGGGCGGACCAGTCGCTATTTGACCCTGTTCGACCAGGTCCGCCGGGAGGTCCCCCGGGGGGTCTTTTTCGGCGGCGATCTTTTGCCCCACGGGATGGACCACTCCTGGACGACATCCCCCCGACAGGCCGATTTCCTCGAGGACTTTTTCCTCCCGGAATTGCGTCGGCTCCAAAATGATCTCGGGGAAAACTACCCTCGGATGTTCCTCATCCTGGGCAACGACGACCCGCGCATCCACGAGGAGACCCTGCTGGAAGGTGAAGAGGAGGGCCTGCTCCACTACATCCACGGCAAAAAGGTCGCATTCGGGCCGTTCACGGTCTATGGGTACGCCTGCATCCCGCCGTCCCCGTTCCAGCTGAAGGACTGGGAGCGGTACGACGTCTCCATGTTCGTCGACCCCGGCTGCGTATCGCCCGAGGAGGGCCTCCGCACCGCGGGGCCCAAGGGTCGCCAGATCAGACACACCACCATCGCCCGGGAATTGGCCGATCTGACCGGCGACGATGACCTGACGCGCGCCATCTGCCTGTTCCATTGCCCACCCTACGGGGGCTCATTGGACCGGGCTGCCCTGGACGGGAAAACCATCGACCACGTGCCCCTGGACGTTCACATAGGAAGCATCGCCGTGCAGAATTTCATCGCCGGCAGGCAACCCCTGCTGACCTTGCATGGACATGTCCACGAAAGCCGGACCTTGACGGGTTCCTGGCAGGAAACCAAGGGCCGTACCCTTTCGTTATCCGCGGCCACCGAGGGCCCCGAACTGGCCCTGGTCCGGTTCGATCCGAACCATCCACAGAAGGCCGACCTGGAACTCCTCTAGGCCGTATCCAGCGGCAGTTCGTTGGCCGCATCGGAAATGGCGCCGATCTTCACCGCGTAGCTGGTTTTGTTGGCGATGTCCTCGTCCGTGACCAGGTGCACGTCCAGCAGACCCTCGGTCTGGTAGCCCGTCTTCAGGTAATTGACCTCCGACAGGCACCGGCTCCATCCCTCCAGCCAGTTGAGCAGGCGGATTTGCTGCTGCTCGTCACCCCTGAAGTGCACCAACAGATCGATGTCGCTGGCCGGACCCGCGGTGGCGTTCTTGACGCTCCCGAACAGGTACATGGCCTGGACCCCGAACTCCGGCCGACCCGCCCCGGCGGCGATCCTTTCGGCCATCTGCTTGCGCCACAGCCAGTACTTGATCGGCTGGAGATTGTCCCGCTTGCCGGGCGGAGGCGGCAATTCACGAATGGTGCCAGGTTCGGTGATGCACGCCATCGCCTGGTCCAGATCGGCATTCAGCAGGACCTTGACCACCCGGTCCTCGCTGGCCTGGGCCACGTCGATGACCCGCACCACGTCCTGCAAGTCGGCAAATTTGGGGATCAGTTCCGGCAGGATGTTGGGCGCCCGCAGCAGGAACCGTTCGGCGAAAACGATGCCTTCGTCATCGGGGTATAGCGGCAGATAGCCGATGCCCGCCTCAACAAGGTCCTGAAAGAAATGGGTGCCGAAGGACACGTCCGGCACATAGCTGCCCTTCTTGCGCGCGATCTCGATCAGCATGGCCGTGTTGTTGATGTCCGCGTAGCTGACGTTGACCCCCAGCTTGATGTCCCCCCGGCTGCCCCACCTTCCGGGTCCCATCAGGACGAATTTCTTCCGGGGAAGCAGCTTGTTGATCTGGCCGATGGCCCGCCCGACGGCCTTCATCTCGTCCCGGGAGGAAAGATCCCCGTAACGTTCGGGGTCCACGTAGACCAGATGGGTGATGTCCTCGACATGCCCATTGGAGACAAAACGGTTGGCCGTGAAAATCACATCCTCAGCGGGAATGTCCTGGGGAATCGGCTGCGGTGGCGCCAATTCAGCCTGACTCTGGGGCCGGCACTGGAGCAGATAGAGGTCCTTCCCGTCGTGAGCGAACTCCACGTCCACGGGGGTCTTGAGGGTTTCCTCCAGGACCTTGAGCAGGCTCTTGATCTGGGGCAGGAATTTCCGGTCCGACCGGAGTTCGTCGAAGGTGGGAATGATCCGTTCGTTCTGCGGGTCGAGCAGGATGCTCACCGGCTTGACCAGGCGGCCGTCCTTGAGCACCGAAAACACCATGGGCAGCCCGTCGTACATGCCGTCGAGCTCTTTCAGCAACTGGTCGACGGACACCGTTTCGAAGGTGTTCGACTCCAGGTTGATCACATCCATGTAGTTCGGGGAATACCGGACGATCTCGTCGATCGCCACGTTGACCCGCAGCTCCGGCTGCCCCGGCACGATCAGCACGGGGAAGTCGTCCCCCGTCCGGTCGACGGCGCGCGTGCCCAGCCCCGGCACTAGCCTGACCAGGCCGTCGTCGCGGGTGATACGGGGCGACCAGCGGAATTCGTTCTTGGAAAACGCCACCCCCGCAAAGGCCGGGAAGAAGTACTTGCCGTTGCGGGTGCCGACCACCTCCTGGATCAGGATGCCCATTTGTTCATCGAATTCCAGGACTCCCCTTTCGGCGCGGTACTCGATGGGGTCGGGCCCGAACATCGAAGCGTAGACTTCCGAAATGGCGTCCAGCAGGGCGGCCAGGCATTCCTTCTTGGTGCCCTGGTTGGCCAGGAACAGGCTCTTGTATTTTCCGGAAAAAGCCGTGCCCACCCGGTCCTCCAGAAGACTCGAACTGCGGATAATAATGGGCACCCCCTCGAAATCGTCCAGGGCCGCCGAAAGCCCGTGGACCAGGCTGGGGGGAAACGACGAGTTCTTGAACAACCGGATGTAGTTGGGGTAATCGCGGCGCACCTCGTCGATGGACTTGAATTTCTGGTGGAGGATGTCCTCGAGGTCGTTGTAGGCGATGAATTCCAGTACGGCGTCCGAAGCGATGTGCCAGGTCCGGGGGACCTTGATCCCCGCAGGTCCCTCGTTCTCCAGGATGCAGTGGGCCAAAAGCATACCAGCGGCCTTGCCCCCCAGCTTGCCGTGGCTTTCAGTCGGCATGATGATCCGGTCCATGAGGTCCCGGAAAAAAGGCACGCCGACATGGTCCTTGGCCGTCTGGACAAATTCCAGCTGCTCGGTCAGGACCCTCTGGGTCAGGGACACGCACACGCTTTTCATCGTCGAATCGGGAAGACCCGCACCATCCTGGGCTCCCTGCTGGAAGCGGCGCAGGGCCTCCTGGATTTCACTGAGGGTGGAGCGCGGATTGTTGAGCACGTTCAGGAAAGCGGCGGCCTTGTCCTCCTGGATCCATTTCTGGGTATAGAAGATGATCTCTTCCCCCGAAATGTACTTTGCCGCCAGGTTGAAAGGCCCACCGTCCAGCAGCAGGGAATTGTCCCAGGCCTTTTTCTCCTCGGGAACATTGGTCTCGCCGGTGCCCGTTTCCAGGGGATCGTATTCCTTGTCTATCTGGCCCAGCAATTCCTGGGCTTCGGTGATGCCGATGGAGCACAGGAAATTGATCATCTTGCGGGAGATCCTCAGGAACAGCGAATCATCCGTTTCCCGCAGAAGATCCAGGATAACCCGCCAGCTCTCGTCCCCGTTGTCGCTGCTCATCGCTTCGAGTTCGCGCCACTTCTTGCCCATCCCCTGCAGTTTCTTGAACAGCAGGTAGTGCCCCAGCCGGTCCGCCAGGCTCTCCAGCAGCTGGACCTCCTCCTCGAGGAAAGGGCCGGTATCCTCGGCAGGACATTCCTTCCGGTAGCAGACCCTCACCCGCCCGACTTCTTCACCCTGCACCGTGACCGGTTTTTCCAGCAGGCAGGGAGTCGCCTGGAAGTCCCGGGACTCGTAGACCTCTCCTTCCAGTTCGATGGAGGCCACGCAGATCTCCGGGAACTGCCAGCCGGGACCGATGGCCTCGACCACTTCGGCCATCACTTCGGGCAGGGGCCGGCTGACGTCATTGAGAATCTTTTCCACCTCGTAGAGACAGCGCAGCTCCTTGGCCCGCTCCTGGAGATCACCGATTAGGTCCCTGGTGTCCTTCATGATTTCTTCCCCGCCGTTATGACCCCTAGCCCGGCCAGCCCGTCCATGCGGACCAGCAGCGATTCGGTCAGTCCCACATGCTTCAGGAACTTTGTCTCCTGGACCGTGGTCTGTTCGTTCAGCCAGTCCCAGTTGACCTTGCTGCTCCCGGTGCCCCTGACCGTGAGGTAGAAGACCCCGAAGCTGATCAGGTTGTGGAAGAAGTGCGAGCCCTGGCTCGGGTCCGGATTCAGATCCCGGAAGGATGTTTCCACGATGACCCGGGCGCCGCTGATCTGGCCCCAGTCCACCGGAACACCCAGCCACGGATCGGCGCTGCCCCAGCGGCCGAATCCGATGAGCAGATAGGGTCGGCCCGCCGACTGCAGGGTGTGGTTGATTTTCTCGACTTCCTGGGCGATCGCCGCGGTCCGGGACAACTGGAAATCCTCGGGCTTGATGAAGACGATGTCACAGATATCGTCCTTCATCCCATGACCCAACCCGTGTTCCGATGCCAGCACCACTCCGGGCGCGTTCAGTTCCAGGGGCGAGACCCTGGACTCCCCTTCGGGAATGACCATGGCCCGCATCTGCAGCAGGCAGAACCGGTGCCGGCCGGACGGCTCACGATCCACCGCGAACTCCAGCTCGACTGGACACCCCGCCGTCCGTTCCGCCAGGGGCAGGATTTTCCGGATCAGGCTGTTGAAGGGCAGGGTCTCCCCCACCAGCAAAGGCCCGAAATCCAGGACCCTCGGCCCCCTGGCGCTCAAGCCCAGGCGCAGGCGGTCGGATTGGTGGTCATAGGTCGATACCAGATGGTCCAGCACCCCATCCTCTTCCGCGTTCTCCAGACCGATGTTCGCCAGGAATTCGACCTCGCCCATGGGATCCGGCGGCGGGGGCGATCCCATGTTGACCGCCCAGAAGGTGGTCTGGGTGTTGCGCATCCTGTCGCCAACATTGTTGAACGGCGGCGGAGCGGCCGGCAGGGGCGGGGAATAGCCCCACGACAGCTCGCCGTCGACGATCTGGCGCCCCAACCCCAGGGCCAGGTTCACCACGCCGTCGGTGGGTTTGGCTCCCCCGCTGGGGTAGTAATTAAAGGTCCGGGCCACGCCGGCCAACCGGGGATAGAATCGGTCCTCATGACGGTTGCCTACCACTTCCTGAACGATCAGGGCCATCTTTTCGCGGGTATGATCCAGCCCCGACCCCTGGAAATAGCTTTTGGCCGGCTTGAAATAGGTCGACGCGTAGACGAACCTGATCGCCTCGACCAGCCGCTGGAACCGGGTGTCGGTATCGGTCTGGTTGTTGGGGATCATCTTCGTGGAGTAGACGCCGGCGAACGGATGGTCCAGGGCGTCCTCCAGAAGGCTGGACGACCTGACGGCCAGGGGCGCGTCCACCTGGGATATGAAATCCCGCAGGTCACCCAGGTATTCCGGCGGCAGGGTGGCCTTCCCGAAAGCCTGGGCGATCCTGCTGTCCGAAGCGTCCGACAGGGCCAGCTCCCACAACCCGTTCATTTCCATGAAGGCGTCGAACATCCCGGTCGGCAGGACCACCATGCGGGGGATCGTCACCTGGAATTCGGGGAACTCGTCGGGAGCGATCTTGTCCAGGAGGCTGTCCGCCATCAGGACCAGCCCGGTGGCCTTGCCTCCGATTTCTCCCCGACCGATCCGCGAAACAACCTCGCCGGAATCCCACGTGCCCCGGCTGAAGGCCGGCAGCGGCTCGTTTCGTTTCACTTTCATGGCAATCCTCCCGATCGCTGGCCCTGTCAAAGTTTCGAACTCCTAGACCCAACCCCGGTCCCGGCAGGACATGGCCACCCGGTCGATGGCCAGCATGTAGGCCGCGTCCCGCATGGACACTTCCCGCTTCTGCGACAGGTTGTAGACGGCGTAGAAGGCCGAGGTCATCTTGACGTCGAGCCTGCTGAAGACGTCGCTCAGCTCCCAGAAGTAGTTCATGTTGCTCTGGACCTGTTCGAAATAGCTGCAGGTCACACCGCCGGCGTTGGCCAAGAAGTCGGGAATCACGAAGACTCCCTTTTCCCTGAGAATCGGATCCGCTTCCGGCGCAGTCGGCCCGTTGGCGCCTTCAGCCAGGAATTTCACCCGGTCGTGGATCAACTGCACCGACTCCGCGGTGATCTGGTTTTCCAGGGCGGCGGGAATGAGGATGTCCACTTCCTGGGAAAGCCACACATCCCCCGGCAACACCTGGTAACCCAGGGACGTGGCCTTTGCCTTGTCGATGCCCCCGAAGTGATCGGTGATCGAACGCAGTTCCTGCAGGTCGACTCCGTCGGACTTGACGTAGCTGTAGGCCGTTTCATCCTGCTGGTCCCAGCAGCTCACGCACACGACCTTGCCGCCCAGGCGGTGGTAGAGCTCGATGGCGTGCTGGGCCACGTTGCCGAATCCCTGCACGCTGGCCGTGGTCTGCTCGGGCTTGACGTCCATTTCCTTGAGGGCCTCGCGCAGGGTGTAGATGACCCCGTAACCCGTGGCCTCGGTGCGGCCCAGCGACCCGCCCATGCCCACTGGTTTGCCGGTGAACGCCCCGGGATACCTTCCTCCGGTGATGGCTTCGTATTCGTCCAGCATCCACAGCATGTGCTGGGCGTTGGTCATCACGTCGGGGGCGGGAATGTCGCGGACGGGGCCCACGTTGCTTGAGGCCTGCCGTACCCACCCCCGACACAGGAGCTCCTGTTCGCGGGGACTCAGGTTGTGGGGATCGCAAATGACTCCGCCCTTGCCGCCGCCCAGCGGCAGGTCGGCGACGGCGCATTTCCAGGTCATCCACATCGCCAGGGCTCGCACCGTGTTGACGGTCTCCTGGGGATGGAAACGGACGCCGCCCTTGCAGGGGCCCCTGGCATCGTTGTGCTGAATCCGGTAGCCCGGAAAAACCTGGACACTGCCGTCATCCATCTTGACCGGGATGTTGAAGTGGTACTCCCGCAACGGAGAGCGGAGCAACTGGCGGGCGCCCCCATCAAGTCCGATCAGATCAGCCGTTCGGTCGAACTCGGCCTGTGCCGACGAATAGGGGTTGAAAGCAGAATCGTTGGACATTTCCATTCTCCTGGCTGCGGATCCTGGTCAGGAGGGGTGACCCTCGCGATTACAACCGGGAATGGCAATTCGCGGTCCAGGCAAGGCACGGACAGGAAAATTTTATTTCCTTGTTTTTCAACGAGTTACAAATTTTTCGGGGTGCGTTTATTTTGGCCCTGACGAAGGACCGATGCGAATCCGCTTCCATAGGGCCGGACACTGATGCGTCCCTGCGTCATGGGGGATCGCAGCTGCCGGCGGTCAATACCTGGTGCGGCCGTCGACCTGGGGCGAGGTCAAACCCAGTTTCTTGATTTTCCTCTGCAGAGTGGTGCGGTGGAGGCCCAGTTCCCGGGCGGTGTTTTCGCGGTGCCAGCCGTTGCGTTCGAGAGCCTGGAGGATGAATGCCCCTTCGACCTGCGGGAGTCCGACCCGGTGGGACGAACCCTCGGCGCCGTTCATCAGCAGAAGGTTGCGCGGCAGGTGGTCGACCCCGATCACATGGTCTTTGCACATCACCCAGGCGTGTTCGACGACGTTTTCCAGTTCCCTCACATTGCCGGGATAGTTGTGCTTCATGAGAACTTCGAGCGCAGCCGAAGTCACCCCCGTCACGTATTTTCGGCCGGAACGGGAAAACTTCTCCAGGAATCGGTGGACCAGCAGGGGGATGTCGCCCTTCCGATTTCTCAGCGGAGGAATTTCCAGGTTCAGGACATTGATTCTGTAGTAGAGATCGCGCCGGAAGGTTCCCTGTTCGACCATCTCCTCCAGGTTCCGATGCGTCGCGGTGATGAACCTGACGTCGCAGGAATGGGGCCGCTGATCTCCCAGCGGCTCGTAGACTTTTTCCTGGAGGACCCTTAGCAGCTTGACCTGCATGTCCAGGGGGATGTCGCCGATTTCATCCAGAAACAGGGTGCCGCCCTGGGCCGCGGCGAAACGGCCCGGTTTGTCGCGGACCGCGCCGGTGAAGGCACCGGCCCGGTAGCCGAACAGTTCCGACTCCAGAAGCGATTCCGGAAGGGCGGCGCAGTTGACCGTCACGAAAGGATGGTCCACGCGCGCGCTCAACTTGTGGATGGTCTTGGCCAGGAGGTTTTTCCCCGTACCGGTTTCACCGGCCACCAGGACGCTGCTGTCGCTGCGGGAGATCGTCGGCAGCACTTCGAACAGCTGCCGCATGCCGGGGTCTCCGGTGACGATTTCCTGGAAGGGGCGGTGACTATCCAGCGCCTTCTCCGGATTTTTTCCCCGATTCAAATCGAAAAACGTGGCCACGCCTCCCACGGCGCTGCCGTCCTGGTCCTTTAATACCGAGGTGGACAGGGAAATCGGGACGGGACGGCCCAGCGAATCCTTAATCCGCGTACGCAGATTCATGATGGGTTCGCCGGAATCCATGGACTGGCGCAATGGGCAGCCATCGCCGCAGCCGGTGCCCCGAAAAACGTGGCAGCACCGTTTCCCGAGGACGCGGTGGCGCGGAAGGTCCAGAGCCTTCAGGGCCGCCTCGTTGGCGGCGATGACCCTGAGTTCCCCATCGACGGCAAAGACCCCCACCGGAACACTGTCGAACAGTCCCTCCAGCAATCCGGACGAATCCGAGGACTGGCCCGGTTTCGCACAGATATCTTTGCCCAGGTCGAACATGGCTGCCTTTTCAAGGAAAGGAACCCCAGGACCTTGCGGCACGGTCCATTCAATCCCCGCCACCGGTCTTTCTATCGGCAAAGATAGGCTGTGGAATGTGGATTTGTTATATGGTATTTTTACCCATAAATTGCATATTTATTATAGGCATTTTTTCTGTGAGCCAAAAAGGAGCCTCCGGCCATGACTGAGCCGAAAAACCGCAACTACGAATCCATGATGCATTCGGTGGAGGAAGGCCTGGCCAGGATCGCCTCCCTCGAAGGCGACCCCGACCACGCCAAGCGCCTGGAACTGGTGTCCCATTTCCTGCAGGAACGGGTCAAGGAACTGTCCTGCCTCTACGGGATTTCGGAATTGATCCGCTCCCGCGGCGACGACCTGGACAAAATCATGCGGGGCATCCTGGATATCATTCCCCCCTCCTGGCAATTCCCCGAGATCACCGCGGGGCGCATCCTGATCGAGGATCGGGAATTCCGGACGGCGAACTACCGCCCGTCGGCCTGGATCCAGCGGTCCCCCATTCTGGTCGAACGGGTGGAGGCCGGGTTCCTGGAGGTTTGTTACCTGGAAGAGACACCCCCCTTCGACGAAGGGCCGTTTCTGAACGAAGAGCGCCTGCTCATCGACGCCATCACCGACCAGATCGGCAAGGCCGTCGCCGGTATCCAGGCCGAAAAACAGCTGCAGGTCGAACGGGAATCGCTGAAGAGTCTGAACATCGCCCTCAATGAAGTCCTCAACAACGTCCAGCAGGAGAAAAGAACGATCGCCCAGAGCGTCCAGGCCAACGTGGATCAGGTCATTTCCCCCATCCTGTATGGCCTGGACCAGGCTTCGCCCGCGGAAGTACCCGGCTACACGGCCCTGCTGAGGCAGCACCTCAACGAGATCGTGTCGCCGTTCACCCGCAGCCTGGGCACCGTTTTCAAGGAGTTGACCCCGACGGAAATCCTGGTCTGCAACATGATCCGCAGCGGGTTGGCCACCAAGGAAATCGCGCGTCTGCGCAACCAGTCCCCCGCGACGGTGAGCCGGCACCGGGAAAACATCAGACGGAAACTCGGCTTGACCCGCCGGGGAGGAAACCTCGTCAGTTTTTTGAAGGCCCATGGAGATGATCAGGCGGAGTGACCGTCCAAGGCCTACTGCGCCCACGACTGGAAGATCACACTGGAAATAATTGGGTGACATTTCGACCCGCCGGGCTAATATCCAAAAAATCCCCTGTGACACCCCATCCATTGATTGGCGATGGATTATTTCGCTAGCTATTGGAGGTATCCGCCATGTTCAAGAAAATCATGTTCCTGGCCCTGATAACCGGCCTGCTGTGTCCCGCTGCCGCCCTGGCCGACTTGTATGCCGGCGCGGCCATCGGCAATACCTGGCAGAGCGCCAAGGTCGATGCCGAGGAGGTGCTGGGAAATGTCACCGAAATCAGCGAGAACTCCACGGGATGGAAAATTTTCGGCGGGTTCAAGGGCCAGGGCATATTCGCCATCGAAGGCGGCTACCGGGATCTGGGCGAGATCGAAACGGAGCCCAACAACATCAAATTCACCACCAACACCAAAGGCTGGGACGTGGAGGCCATGGCCCACCTGGAAGTCTCGATCCTCGATCTTTTCGCCAAGGCGGGCGCCTTTTTCTGGAAAAGCGATTCCGTGCTGGGAACCATGGCCGAGGAGAATTCGGGGACATCTTTCCTGTGGGGGCTGGGCGTCGGCGTCACCCTGGGTCCCGTCGGAGTCCGGCTCGAATGGGAAAGCATGGAAGTCGATCAAATGGACAACCTCTCGATGCTGAGTCTGGGGGCTTCCCTGGGGTTCTGATAATTTCTTGAGCCCGGCTCCTGAATTTTAATTCGGCCGCCCTGCCGCGGGGCGGCCGATCGATATTCTAGCCAGTCCGAACCGACTCGATCATGAGAAGGGTGACATCATCTTCGAGGCCGACTCCCCCGCACCATTTCTGCAGATTTTCCAAAATGCCGGCGAGGACTTCGTCGCCGCCAAGCTCCTTCAATTGCTCCAGATCCCTCAGCAACCCTTCTTCGTCGTACATGTCTTCGGCGGCATTGGCGACCTCGGTGGCCCCGTCGGAATAAAGCAGCAGGCGATCGCCCGGAACCAGGGTCAAACTGATTTCCCGGTATTCGGAATCCTCCATGACACCGATGGGCAGACCGGGAGCCAGAGGACAGATTTCCACCCCGGAAGGACCGTGGCGCAAAGGCGACGGGTGACCGGCCGTCACGTAGCGGAAACTCCCGTCCCGTCGATCCAGCACTCCATAGATAAGCGTGCAGAATTTGCCGAGCTGGGCTTGGAAACGACGATTGAGTTTGGCAGCCACCAGCGCCGGTGGAGCGGGAACATATTTGCCCGGCTGATCCGCGTCGGAAGTGAATAGGCAGGAATGCTGGGGAACTTCGGTGAGCCACCGCTGGAGCGAGGCCGACAACAGCGCAGCCCCGACGCCATGTCCCGTGACATCAAGAATGTAAAACCCCACCTGGTCCCCATCCAGGGGCACGACATTCAGGCTGTCGCCGCCGAGTTCCTGGCAGGGAGAAAATGACCAGGCGAATTTGAATCCCTCCACCTCCGGCATCGACTTGGGGAGCCAGGCCTGCTGGATCTTGGCCGCTTCCTCGAGGTCGTTCTGCATGGTGGAGTTCGCTTTTTTCAGCGCCGCTTCCGCTTCACGCCGCTGGGTCACATCGAACTGAATGCCGATGAAGTGGGTGGTCACTCCCTTGGCATCACGCACCGGGGTGATGGAGAGACGGTTCCAGAAGGGGGTGCCATCCTTGCGGAAGTTGCGGATTTCAACCGTGCAATCGTATTCGCCGTCGAGGGCGTCCCGGATGGCCTGGATCGTGGCGGGATCGGACTCGTCGCCCTGCAGGAACCGGCAACTGCGCCCGAGGACTTCCTCAGCCGAATATCCGGTCAGTCGCTCGAAGCCTTCATTGACATAGATGAGCGGACGTTCCGGCAGGCGGGCGTCGGCAATGGTGATCCCTTCCGCCGAGGCCGCCAGGGCCCTGTCCTTGAGGGCCAGCCACTGGAATTGGCTCATTTCCTTGATCGGGTCCATGGACGATCGATCCCCGGAAGAACGGTGAACGGGCCGGGAGACAGATTCCCGGCCCCGAGTCGCCTTGAATAGTGTAAATCTATTTCACGAGCATGATCCGTTTGGCAGCAGTATACTCGCCCGCATCCAGACGGTAGAAGTAGACTCCCGCGGGAACGGATTGGCCCTGCTGGTTTTTTCCGTTCCAGACGGCCTCGTGGTTGCCCGCGGGCAGGTCGGATCCGCCCAACAGGGTCCGCACCCTGTGTCCGGCAATATTATAAATGGCCAGGTTCACCCGCTCGGGTCCCAAAAGGGAAAAGCTGATGGTGGTCCTGGGGTTGAAGGGGTTCGGATAGGCCTGCAGGTCGGCGACCCCGGCTGCCGTGACATTTTCGTCCCCCGCCTTGTCGCCACCCCACCATCCCCATCTCCACCACTTCGGACGGAAGCGCCACACATCGTCATCGACATTGAGGTAATTGAAAGGGTCCGCGAAATTGAACGTTTCACGGTCACCCCCGAAGGTATAGATGGCCGACCCGAAGCCGGACCGGCCCCCGCGGGAAACCAGGGCGTCGAAATCGTACTTGATGTCGGCCGGATCCTCCGCGTTCCAGGGGGAATCGCTGACCATGGTCCACTCCGCCCCATCGCGGCTCACCCAGACATCCATCGGGTTCGAGGGCGCAAAAGGATCGTCGGGATCGAAACTGAGACCGAACCCGCCAAAAAGGACGAAGTAGTTCTTGTACACCAGGCACTGGTGCCCCGGGCGAGCAGCCCAGGCCGCCTCTTCGGTCACCAGTTCCCAGTCCGCCCCATTCCGTGTGCGCCAGACATCGTTGTAGTAGGGAGGACAGGGCAGCCCCGGCAGGCAGGTGAAACCGTCTTCACCGCCAACCAGGTAAAGGTATCTGCCCTTGACGACAGCCACACCGCCGGCCCGAGGCGCCCAGGGAGCTTCTTCGGTCATCAGTTCCCAGTTGGCGCCGTCGGCGGATTTCCACACGTCGTTGAAGTAGACCCGTGTGGGCGGTCCGCCGATGATGGCGGGATCATCGTTGAAGGACCCGCCCATGACGTAGATTTCATTGCGGAATACCACCGCGCTCAAACCGGCCCTGCCGGCCCAGGGAGCCTCGTCGGTAAGCTGGGTCCAGTCGACCCCGTTCCGACTGCTCCAGACGTCATTGAAAAATTGGGAGTTCGGCAGGAAAGGCGGTCCCCCCGGATCGGGATTGGCGATCAGCTCGAAATTCTGGCCGCCCAGGACGAACATGCGCCCCCTCATGGTCACGGCCTGGAAGTAGGCGCGGGCAGGCCAGACTTCCGGAGAATCGGATTCCCGGATCTGGGTCCAGGTCTGGCCCTTGTCGCGACTCTTCCAGACATCGGAATACATGGTGCTGGCACCGGGGACAGGATTGATGGCCGGGTCGACCGGCGTCCGGCCACCCATCAGGTAGAACTTGTTCCTCAGTTCCACCACCTGAAGACCCGCCCGGGGTGACCATCCCGGTTCATCGGTCACCAGGGACCATTCATCCCGATGGTGATGCTTCTCTGCTTCACTGGCCAGGGCGGCGGTCGCCCCCAGGCACATCAGGACCAGGAATAGCCCCAACCATCGCAAATGCGAAAATATCATTCTCATGTTTAACCTCCGTTGCAAACGAAATACAGAAGCTTGGATGATCCAACGGTCCTGCACTCTCCCCGAATGCTTTAAGATTCTACCCACAAAAAAGGGCTGCCGGGGAACTTTTGTATTCCACCAGCCCCGATCCTGGGGCCGGTCAGGGCGCGGTCGCCACCATCGGGGCGAACTCGTAGGAGATCACCGTCACCGGTTCGGCTTCGATGTCCACATTCTCCTCGCTGCCCCCGCCCATGCGCGCCATGATCGCGTTGTACAGGTCGGTCACCACATAGGCGCGGTTGCCCGCGAAAAACAGCCCGTCCTCGACCGCATCGGCGTCGGCGATCAGGTCGACCTTCTGCAAGAACCGCCCCACGGTGTCATAGACGTCGTAGCTGGTGAACACCCCTTCGGGCGACCGCCAGCGGTGGGCTCCGCTCTGGACCCACAGGGTCCCATCCTCGCGGAAGAAGATGTCGTTGACGACCTGGTGGTTGTCGTTGACCCGGAAGGTGCTGCCCCGGTTCCAGCGGGTGAAGGAGTCGTACATCGTCTGGAAGCGTTCCTTCTCGGCGGCGTTGCGTTTGACGGTCGGGTAGTCCGGACGCTCGATGATCCGGTCGACGGTGCCGTCGGCGTTCCACACGTGGATGCGGTACTCGTCGAAGGAAAGGGCGGCCGCCACACGGCCGTCGGGCGCCACGGTCCAGCGCCGCTGGAAATCGACGTACTCTTCCTCGATGAATTCGTAGTCGCCGAACTGGGTTTCACGGGAGGTCTCCTGGTAGGTGGCCAGATCGTTCCCGGCGGCGTCGTAGGCCTTCAGGTAGGTGAACTGCAGTTGCTGGCCGTCTTCCCGGGTCCAGGCCGTGCCCGCCAGGATCATGTTTTCGTCCAGGCCCGTCCCGCGGGTCACCGACTGAAAACCCCCGCCGTCGCGGTAGGGCAGCGCGAAGGTCATGCCGGGATCGCCCTCGGGTGTGATCATCACGATCTTGCCCGGCCAGGCCTGCACCACGCCGATCTGGCCCTGGGGCCCCCAGAACATGTCGGCGCCGTTCTGGAACTCACCGGGGCCCTCGCCCTGGCGACCGATGGTCCGCAGCAGTTCCCCCGACGGATCGAAGACCTGGATCTCGGAAAGCTGGCCGTCCAGCAGATAGAGGTTCCCTTCGTCATCGTGCAGGAACTCGGCGATGGTGCCGAAGAAGACCTCTTCGTCCTCATCACCCCCGTGACGCCAGAGCTCGCGCATTTCCTGCTTGAGTTCCCCCATGGCGGGGGTTTCGGGATTGATGACGGTGGTCACGCCGTCGACGGTGGTGTTTTCGCCTTCCCAGCCGGCGGTGGCGACAGTGGCGGTCAGCAGTACCAACAGGGCCAAGGCCCCGATTCGTGTCAGGCTTTGCATGGTTGTTCCTCTTTATCGGCAGGGCGCTTTGAGCACCCTTGGAAGTTTGATCGGGGTTCGATTCCCCCACGATAGGAAAGGGGACAAAAATCCGCATCTTTTAAGCCAGGTTCGTTGGGCAGCACCCCCCGGGGGGTCTTTTTGACCCAGGATCATGGATAATGGGATTTTACGGATACAGAGCGCGCCTCACTTCGGGCAGCATCAGACTCACCCATCGCGCATACATTTCACCGGAATAGTGCAGACCATCCCTGGCCACCAGCACCGGTTCGGCCGCGGCTTGCCGGGATAGTGGTGTGATGTCGATCATGACCACGCCTTGTTCCGCGAAATTTCTGGCCAGGACGGCATTGTAGGCCTCGATCTCCGCCGCGATCCTGTCGGGACCGAACAATTCTCCCACCGGGGTCACCCCGTAGTCGGGGATTGAGAAACCCAGCACCCTGGCCGGATCACCCCCCGCCTGTTCGATCGCCAGGGCGATCAGCGTGTCCACCTCGGCTTCGAACACTGCCGGGTCCAGCCCCTGGAACTGGTTGTTCACGCCGATCATCAAGGTGACCAGTCCATAGGAATCCGGCCTGAGGCCGCCCCCGGCCAGGCGGTCACGGACGGCATCCAGCAGATCCCGGGTGGTCCATCCTGTTTCCGCCACCACATCGACGGCCCGCAGGGTGTCCCCACCCGCAGCCAGGGAATCCGCCAACTGGAGGGGCCAACACCACTGGGCCGGCAGGGAATGTCCCACTGTATAGGAATCGCCGAGAGCCAGCAGAGTCGGAGGGGATTCCGGAGCCGATTGGGCCTCGGGTACGGCCGAGTCCTGACTGCAGCCGAACCAGGCGGCAAGGCTCGCTATGAGAAGTAAAATGATGACCGATTGTCGCATGGGCATGATCTTCTCCAGAATGCCGCAAATCGGCTTTCGTCTTCCGCGCCGCGGCGCCGTTCATCGGCGGCCCCTCTCCCATGGGAGGCGGGCCGTTTTTTTCTCATTGGGACACGGAAATTATTGGTTTTCGGAGGTAATGCTTTCCAACTCGGTGAACCAGTTCACCACCACCCGCATCCGTCGCGGCATGGATTCCACCGGTTGATGGGCTGTCAAAAACCGCTGGCCGTCTGGAGTGATGCTGAATTCCCGGTTCAGGTTGGTGTTGCCGAACGGAGCGGTCATCAATCGCCGGGGCCGGTCCACCGACAATTCCGTGGGGGAGGATTTTTCACGGTCGACAGCGGCCACCAAGAGACCTGAGCGATCGAGAAAAAATAATTCGTCCCCTTGTGGCGACCAAATCGGGCCCTCCCCGCCTTCAATTGAAATCTGGATCCGGGAGCCTCCGTCGGGGAAGGCCATGGCAAAGACCTGGCTGTCCCCGCTCTCGTTGCTGGTGTAGGCCAGCCAGCGTCCGTCGGGTGAAATGGCCCCCTCGGATTCACTGAACCGGGTACTCAGAAAGGGCCGGGTGTCTCCTGAACCATCCAGCGACAGGATCATGATGTCTTTGGATTTTCCGGCAACGTCGAATTCATAGACAAGCAGGCTACCATCGGGCGCAACACTGGTGGGTTCGGTGTCGACAGCCTCCTTGAGCAGAAGCCGGGTGTCTTCCGACCCGTCGGAGGGACGCTGGTAGATGGTGAACTGAGGTTCTTCGCCGTTGTAGATCACCATGCGGCCATCGGGGGTCCAGAAGGGGTTGAAATCGCTGGTGGGCGAGAACGTGAAGCGGGACCAGGTGCCCCTTTCGAGGTCATGAAGCCAAACATCGTTGTTCTGATCCTGGTTGATGGCCACCGCGATGCGCCGTCCGTCGGGTGAAATCCGGGGCGTCGCGTAGCGCCTCTCGGGAACGTCCAGGGGGGTCATTTTTCCATCACGGTCCACCCAGACCAGCTGGTTGGCCGGTTCCATCACCGAAGCGGGGACATAGACGAGGGTGCCGTCGGGTCCGAAACCCAGGTTGGTAAAGCCGTCGTTGGGATTGAGGTAGACGTCATCGATCACCGATTCCGCCACACCTGTGACCGCCAGTTGGTCCAGGTCGAAGCGAGCCGCCATCAGGTTGTTGCCCCTGACGAATAGAAGATGTCCGGAAGGGGACCAGCGACCGAAAACGCCACCTTCGACCAACACCTTGCGTTCCCCGTTTTCCAGGGAAAGGGCCATGACACGGGCCTTTTCGACGGGGGTGGACCAGCTGGTGTAGATCAGCCATTCATCGCCGGGCAGACGCTGCGGCCACCAATGACCCAACTCCCCTTCATCATGGGCGGGTTCGGTCAGGGTTTCCTTTTTTCCCCCGCCGGCCGGCACGATGAACAGGCCGCTCGAGTAGCTTTCGGTGATGATGATGCGTCCATCAGTGAGCCACGCGCCGCCACCCCAGGAAGTATTGCCCAGATCGATCGCCGCCCCCCCTTCCCGAGAAACCTTGCGCAGCTTGCCGTTCTGGGTAAAGGCGATCCAATCTCCATCGGGAGAAAAGAACGGGGTCGCGGCAGCTTCAGTTTCGGGAATTGGGACCAGGGTGGGATCGTCGAGGGTCCGCAGGAACAGTTGCGATCCCTCATCCCTGGCCAACGTCATGACGAGGGCGTCACCGGAGGGGGAAACGGCCACCGTCTGGCGAGTCGAGCTGACCCACATGTCCTGGGGCAGGGTGATGTCGAACCGAACGGGTTGGGGACTGATCGCCGTTTCCTGATCCATACTCTTCCAGCCCAGAAAGGCCGCCAGAACCGCCAGAGCACCGGCGGTGATCCAGCCGGCCCGACCCGATCGCCTTTGGGCCGGGGTCATTGCAATCGTTCCGGTGAGCGCGGGCTCATGGGCCGAGGTTCCATCCAGCAGGATCTCTTCCATCACGATGCGTGCATCAGCGACATGGTGCAGGCGCTGTCGTTTGTCCCGCTGGAGGCAGCGCCTTAACAACCGGGCCAGGCTGGGCGGCAGGTCGGTCGGCAGGGCCTCCCACTCCGGTTCGGCTCGCAGGACCATGGCCAGGGTATCGCTGACGGTTTCACCGGCGAACAGACGCTTACCGGCCAGCAGTTCCCAGAGGATCACGCCGAAGGCCCAGAGGTCGGTGCGCGAATCGACCGCGTATCCGCGCGCCTGCTCCGGGCTCATGTAGGCCGCGGTGCCGAGGATGACGCCGGCCTGGGTCATGGCCGCGGTCAGGGTCGGGGAATTGAGGGGATCGCTGGACTTCTCTTCGGTTTCGCCCTCAAAGGCCCGCGCCAGGCCGAAATCGAGGATCTTGATTTCCCCCTCCGGCCCCAGCTTGACGTTGGCCGGTTTGAGGTCGCGGTGGACGATCCCTTTTTCGTGCGCTTCTTCCAGACCCGCGGCGATCTGGACGGCGACCTTCAGGACGTCCTCGACCGGCATGGGGCCCTGTGCGATGCGCGCTTCCAAAGTTTCGCCGGGCGCCAGTTCCATGGCCAGCACCAGCCGGCCGTCCTCTTCCTCCAAACCGTGGATGGCCGCTATGTTGGTGTGGTTCAGCGCCGCCAGCACCTTGGCTTCCCGCCGGAAGCGCGCCAGCCGTTCGGGATCGCTGGCAAAGTCCTCGGGCAGGATCTTCAAGGCCACTTCGCGATCCAGTTTGGTGTCGCGGGCCAGATGGACCTCGCCCATCCCGCCGCTGCCGATAGGGCCCATGAGTTCGTAATGTGCCAGGCTGTCGCCGGGGTTCATGCAATCTCCTGATATGGAATGGAAGTGATGATTTGATTCATGATAGTTGAATCAGGGGTCTATTGCTTTCAATTTTCAAGGGAGGGCCATCCCCACCTGACTATTCAGCTACCGGGCAGCCCGAACGGACGACCACCAGACTGCTGAGGTCCGACCCCGCCAGCGCATTTAGCTCGGCTTCGATGGCGCGGTTCACTTCCCGGGTCAGGGTCTCCTCAAAAAAGTCGAGGATCCAGTCCGCCACGAACCCCAATGATCCGGCCACACTCACATCCAGGCCCTGGACTTTGGTCCTGGTCGCGCCCACTGACACCTCCGGGGATCCGCCCTCATCGATCATGAGGTCCGTTTCGGAAACCACCGCCGCCACCTTGAAATTCCCGTTGAGTTCCACGCACGCCCATTTGCTGCCGGTGGCGCTGACATCCCCGCGGACATTGCGGAAAATGTACTTCAAGACCAGACCGTGGTCTTTTCGAATCAGCTCGAAAGTCGGAGCATCGTATTTGAAATTCTTGATGTTGATGGTGTAGGTGCACACGGTGATGTCCTGGGTTCCGAGCGGGGACGGGATGAAGCTGCCCAGATCGAAATAGGCCAAGAGGTTGCCGAGGGTTTTCATGAGGCAATCGTCTGCCCTGGCAGTGAGTCCATACTTGGTATTGGTGACCGTCACCGCGCCATGGATGTTGCTCAAAGGGCACATCACCTCTGTCTGCGCCCCCGCCTTCATGAACAGGGTGTCCCGCTCGCCATCGGCAAAGACCGCTTCAAAAAGAAGGGCCTTGGTCATGGCGCCGCCGGTGTTTTTGAGGGTCACGGCGGTCAGGCCGTTCAAGCAGGTCGTGGTCAGGCTGATTCGGGGCGGGCCTGGGGAGGTGCCGGACTCTTCACCGGCGAATCCCGCAAGAGGCAAAATCATCAGGATAATCGGAATGACAAAACGTGTCCCGACCATGGGCGAGCCTTTCATGAGTCCAACTGATTGATCTTCATCCGTTCAGGATACCTGGTCCCGACGGGTGACCGCTTCGAGATAACGGGACTTCATCTGCTCGCTGGCCAGCGCCCTCTTGACCGGCGGCAGCTTGAACACGGCCCCCAGCAGGGCCGCCAGGGCCCGGTGGCTGGCCATGACCTGGTTGTCGAAGATCAGGTTCTGCAGCTTGCCGCGCTCGACGGCCATCAGGACGTAACGATGGGCATTGTTGACCGGTGTGATGACCCGTGCCGCCCGTTCCTTCAAGGTGATGCTCTCCTGCGAACAGGCCCGGACACAAACGCCGCAGCCGAGGCAGACTTCGGGATCGAGCTTGGCAGCCTTGCGTTTGGGTTGGTTGGGATCGTTGGCCGAAACGAGTGCCAAGGCGTCCACCGGGCAGGCGTTCACGCACTTGCCGCAGCCCGTGCAATCGCTGACGTCGACCTGCGGTAGGTAGTTGCTCGTGTGAACCGGCTGCATGTGGGCGAAGCGCCTGGAGGCCATCAAGGCCTCGCAGCAGCAACCGCAGCAGTTGCAGATGAAGCTCACCCGCTTCTGGACGTTTTCCCCGAACTGCACCAGACCGCGTTCGTAGGCTTCATCGAGCAGGTCGAGACATTCGGTCCTATCGACGGCCCGGGCGTGGCCGTGTTGGACCAGGGATTCCGCCGAGCCGTTGAAGGTCATGCAGATATCCATCGGTGCATCGCAGGCCCGGTCCAGGTGCATGGCCTTGTGGCGGCAGTAGCACATGCCCACGCCCAGTTGGCTGGCGGTGTGGATGACTTCGGTGGCTCTTTCGTAATCCAGGACATGGGCCGCATTGGCGCTGGTCAAAACCGGCTCCTGGACGAAGACCCGGCCCATTTGCGTTTCGCCCTCGGTGAACAGGGCCTTGACGAAATCCTCCTCTACATTCAGGTACTCGTGGAAAAGTTCGCTGAGGACCTTCTGGTCGATGTCGCCCCGGGTGCGCATGAGGGAGAATTCGAAGAACCCGGCCATCGGCGGAGGCAGGGCGAAGACCGACTCGCCGTGGCGTTCGACATCCACCAGCAGGGCCCGACCGGCCAGCTTTTCAAGGATCCCCTGAGCCTCGGCTGGGGGCATCTTCCAGACACGGGCGGCCGTATCGGCGGTGAACGGCTTTATCGGCAGCAGGGCCAGCAGCCCGGCTTCCTTTTCGTCCATGAGCATGGCCAGGATTCGGTTCAGCAGTTCGGAAGGCGGCGCCCCCTGGGGCGCCCGGTTCAGGCGGGTGACGAGTTCATCGTAGCCGTTTTTTACAGTGCGGTGTGCCATGCCCGGAGGATAACAAATTTTCCCGGCTCAGGGAATAAATGATCCGGCCAAAGGGCCGCCCTCGGGAGGATTGGGCGCCACGGTCTTCATGGTCCGCCCCACGGCCGCGGCGATGGGCCGCAGGCCGACCATCATTCGTTCGAAGGCCGGGAAGTCCAGGCTCTGCTCCCCATCCGACATGGCTTCGTCCGGATTGGGATGCGTTTCGACGATGATGCCGTCCGCGCCCGCGGCCACCGCGGCCCGCGCCATGGCATCGACGTAGGCCCGCTTGCCCACCGCATGGCTGGGGTCGATGATCACCGGCAAATGACTGGCCTCCTTGATCACCGGCACCGCCGAAAGATCCAGGGTGTTCCGGGTGGCAGGTTCGAAGGTGCGGATGCCGCGCTCGCACAGCATCACCTGGTTATTGCCGTTGGACATCAGGTATTCCGCGGCCTGCAGCATTTCATCGATGGTCGACATCAACCCCCTTTTGAGCAGCACCGGTTTGCGCTGGCGACCGACGGCGTCCAGAAGGGCGTAGTTCTGCATGTTGCGCGCGCCGATCTGCAGGATGTCCGCATAGCGCGTCACCAATGGCACCGTCTCGGGCGAGATGACCTCGGTTACCACGGGCAGCCCCGTTTCCCGGCGGGCGGCCGCCATGATCTGCAGCCCTTCTTCGCGCAGGCCCTGGAAACTGTAGGGCGAGGTGCGGGGCTTGTAGGCGCCGCCGCGCAGGATGCTGCCTCCGCAATCGCGTACGTGCCGCGCCGTGGTCAGGTACTGCTCTTCCGACTCGACCGCGCAGGGCCCGGCCATGACCACGAAATCCTTCCCGCCGATTTCAAAGTCCCCGACCTTCACCACCGTGGGCTCCGCCTGGAACCCGCGGCTGACCAGCTTGAACTTGCTGGACAGGGGCGACACCTGGTCGACTCCCGGCATGGAGGCCACACCGTCCAGGTCGCCGGCCCCCGCCTCCATGACGCCGATCACGGTGCCTTTTTCCCCGTGGGACGGCCGGGGGTGGAAACCCTTCTCCTCCAGATGCTGGATCACCTGGCCGAGTTCGGCGACGGTGGCGTTGGCATGCATGACGATGATCATCCTACTGTCCTTTGTCCGGGTTCAGGGCTGCGGCCATGGCGGCCAGGTATTCTTCGGCCGAGGCTACGGCTTCAGCTTGATGTTCTGTTTTATCGATGAGCCTGATCAGGGCGCTGCCCACCACGGCTCCGTCGGCGCAGGCGGCGACACGCCGGGCATCTTCCGGCGTGGAAATTCCGAAACCGACATACAGGGGAAGGGGGTTGGCTGCCCGGACCCTGGCCACGTAGGCCTCCAGGTCCTTGCCGGCGCCCACGCCCGCACCTGTAACACCTGTCGTGCTAATCAGATACATGAATCCTCCGGCGGCGGCGGTGTGATGCTCCAAACGGGCCTGGTCGGTGGTGGGTGCCACCAGATCGATCAGGTCCACCCCCGCTTCCAAAAGTACGGCGCGCAACCCCTGGGCCTCTTCCAGTGGAAGGTCGGGCACGATGACCCCGGCCACCGAAGCCTCGCGGCAAGCCTGAGCAAAAATCTCGGGCCCCAGGTGCAGGATGGGATTCAGGTACCCCATCAGGACCACGGCCAACCCATGTTCACGGTGGACCATGGCCGCCAGTTCCAGCGTCCGCGTCAGGGTCATCCCGTTTTCCAGCGCCCGCTGGCTGGAAGCCTGGATGACGGGTCCATCGGCCACCGGGTCGCTGAAGGGGATGCCGATCTCCACGATCGGACAGCCTGCCCGGGCAATGGCGCCCATCAGTTCGAGGAAGGTATCTTCGTCGGGATATCCTGCGGTCAGGAAGGGCACCAGTGGTTTGACGCCACGATCCATGAGGTCGGCCGTGAGACTTCCCAGCCGGGTCATGACTGGACCTCCCCGATGCCGTCCATGTCCTTGTCCCCGCGGCCGGACAGATTCAACACGACCACCGGCTCGGTGCCGCCCGATTTCGCGAGCGCGCCGAAGCTGTCCGGGTCGGCCAGAAGATTCCGGCAGAAAGCCAGAGCATGGCTCGATTCCAGTGCGGGAATGATGCCCTCGAGTCGCGCCAGGTCGGAAAAGGCCTTCAGGGCCTCGACGTCCGTCACGGTGGTGTAGGTCACCCGGCCGGTATCCTTGAGGTGGCTGTGCTCCGGTCCCACTCCCGGATAGTCCAGCCCGGCGGCCACCGAATGGGCGGGGCTGACCTGGCCGTGTTCATCCTGCAACAGGTAGCTCAACGACCCGTGCAGCACACCTGGGCTGCCCAGCCCGAGGGCGGCGGAATTTCCCGCTTCGGAACCGCCGGCCTCCACGCCGAACAAACGGACCTCATCCTTCAAAAATGCGGAAAAGATCCCGATGGCGTTGCTGCCACCGCCCACACATGCCAGGACGGCTTCCGGCAAGCGTCCCTCGTGCTCCAGGATCTGGGCGCGGGCTTCGGTGCCGATGACGGCCTGGAAATCGCGGACCATTTCCGGATAGGGATGCGGGCCAACCGTCGAACCGATGATGTAGTGCGTCGTCGCCACGTTGGTCACCCAGTCGCGGATGGCCTCGCTGGTGGCGTCCTTGAGGGTGCGGCAGCCCGTCCCGACGGGTACTACCTCGGCTCCCAGCAGGTTCATCCTCTTCACGTTGGGTTCCTGCCGCGCCATGTCGACTTCGCCCATGTAGACCGTGCACTCCAGGCCCATGAGGGCGGCGACGGTGGCGGTGGCCACGCCATGCTGCCCGGCGCCGGTTTCGGCGACGATGCGCTTTTTACCCATGCGCTTCGCCAGCAGAACCTGGCCGAGGCAGTTGTTGATCTTGTGGGCGCCGGTGTGGTTGAGGTCTTCGCGTTTCAGGTAGATGCGGGCGACTCCGCCCAGCGCTTCTTCCAATCTCCGGGCCCGGTACAGGGGCGTGGGCCGGCCCGAGTAGTCCGCGAGAAGGGCCTGCAACTCGGCCGCGAAAGCCGGGTCTTTGCCCGCCTGCCGGTAGTGATCCTCGAGTTCGTTCAGGCAGGAGATGAGGGTCTCGGGCACGAACTGTCCCCCGTAGATCCCGAACCTCCCGGGCCCTTCCTTCGCAATGATGCTGGAAACCTTGCTCACGGCCGTGACTCCTTGACGAATGCCTTCACTTTTTCGTGATCCTTGACGCCTTTTTCCTTTTCCACGCCGCTGCAGACATCGACTCCGAAAGGGGCTGATGCGGCGATGATCCGGGCCACGTTCCCGGGAGTCAACGCTCCGGCCAGAAACACTTCCCTGCCTGATTGGCTAAGAAGAGCGTAGGCGTCGGCCAATTCGACGGCGTCGGTCATACCGGGGTCATCCTTGGGCAAGTCGACCATGAAATAGGCGACCCCTTCATAGCCCTCCAACTTTTCCGCGGTGACTTCCCCGGGCCGCAGGGCCTTGATCAGGGGCAGTCCGGTAAGGGCCGTCAGTTGCCGGCAGTAGGCGGGTGACTCGGCGCCATGCAGCTGGATCAAGTCGAGCTCGCAGACCAGCGCCTCCCTGGCCACCACCTGGAGATCCTGATCCATGAAGACTCCGCACAGCCGGACGTTCGGCACACTCTGCCGGATGGCGACAGCGCACTCGGTATCGATGCGCCGCGGGCTTTCGGCGAAAATGACACCGAGAATATCGGCACCGCTTTCGGCCACCGCCTGCGCGTCTTCAGGACTGGTGATCCCGCAGATCTTGACCCTGGTTCCGGTCTCGGAAATATTGCCGCAGAGTTCGGCTACCTTGCGGCCCGGGTCGCGGCTCATCAGCAAGGCGTGGCCGACCAGGAAAGCGTCCGCCCCCAGCTCGGTCATCCGCAGGATGTCCGCGCGCGTATTCAGGCCGCTTTCGCTAACCCGTACAATACCGGGGGGAATCAGCGGCAGCAAGCGGCCGCCATGTTCGATGTCGGTGGTCAGCGTTTCCAGGTTCCGGTTGTTGATCCCGACCAGGTCGGCGCCCGCCGTCAGAGCCAGGTCGATTTCCTTCGCATCGTGGCATTCCACCAGGCTCGACAATCCATGGGACCGCACCTCGTTCATCAGGGATTGCAGGGTGTAGGCGTCGAGCATGCGGACGATCAGCAATACTGCATCGGCACCCGCGGCCCAGGCGGCCTTGATCTGTACCGGATCGATGATGAAATCCTTGGCGATCACCGGCAGATCCGATGCCTCGTGAAGAGAGGCGATATCGGCCAGCGAAGTGCCAAAGTTGGCTTCATCGGTCACTATGGAAAGGGCCGCCGCACCGTGGCGCTGATAGGAGGCCGCCAGGCGACCGGGCGGCAGGTCCTGCCGGAATTCAGAGTGGCTCGGGGACTTGTATTTGACCTCGGCGATCAGCTTGCCGCCCCCGGAAATCGCGGCCTTGAAATCGCGCAACGGCATATGACTCGGGCGACGGGGCGGAGTCCGGGAAAAATCGGCGTTCAACCGCTTTGCCTCTTCGACCTTCAAAGGTCGGATCCGCTCCAGGAAACTCATGACGAGCCTCCCCCGGATACGGTCGGGGAATCGGCCAACACGGAAAGGAGACCAGCAGCCGAACCGTCAATGATTGCCGTTCGGGCCGCCGCGACACCTTCGCCGAAATTCTCCGCCCGGCCTGCCACGACCGCGGCAAAACCCGCGTTCAGCAGCACCGCATCGGTCTGCGGACTCTGGGCCCCGTCGAAAATCGCCCGCACGATGGCCGCGTTTTCCTCCGGTGACCCGCCTCGCAGATCGTCCACCTGGCAGGGATCGATCCCGGCTTCGCCGGGGTGGAACAGGAAGGTCCGGACTTCGCCGTCCTCCAGGGAAGCCACCAGGGTCTCTCCCACCGGCGACACTTCGTCCAACCCACCCTCGCCATGCACCACGAAAGCCCGCTCGGATCCCAGATCGGCCAGGACCCGGCACACCGGTTCGCACAGGTCCCGGTGGTAGACACCCATCAACTGCCGGGTCGCTCCCGCCGGATTGGTCAACGGACCCAAAAGATTGAACACGGTCCGCACTCCCAGTTCGCGGCGCGCGGGCACGGCGTGTTTCATGGCAGGGTGCAGGTTGGGGGCGAACAGAAAGCCGATGCCCGTTTCGTCGATCTGGGCGGCAGCTTC
>CBDTUS010000030.1:0-26630 GCA_965363725.1 uncultured bacterium
CGATCTACCGCCGGGCCGCATCGCCTTCTCGACCGACACTTTCGTGGTCAGCCCGCTGTTTTTTCCGGGCGGCGACATCGGCGACCTGGCCATCAACGGCACCGTGAACGACGTGGCCATGAGCGGCGCCGAAGTTATCGCCCTGTCCGTGGGCTTCGTTCTGGAGGAGGGACTGCCCATGGCGGACTTCCACCGGATCCTGTGTTCCATGGAAAACGCGGCGAAAAAGGCCGGGGTGCGCATCGTCACCGGCGACACGAAGGTGGTCGGCAGGGGCAGCTGCGACGGGATCTTCATCAACACCTCGGGGGTCGGCGTCATTCCCGAGGGTGTGCGCCTTTCCGCGGCCTCCCTGGAGCCCGGCGATGCGGTCATTCTGTCGGGCACCCTGGCCGATCACGGCATGGCCGTCATGACTGTCCGCGAGGGCCTGAGTTTCCAATCGACGGTGACCAGCGACACCGCCGCCCTGAACAGCCTGACGCGGGCGATCCTGGCCGCGGGTCCCGGAACCAGAACCATGCGCGACCCCACCCGGGGCGGTTGCGCCACCTCGTTGAACGAGTTCGCCAAGGCCAGCGGGGTCGGGATCAAGCTGGACGAGAGCGCCATCGCCGTGAAGCCCGATGTCGCCGGAGCCTGCGAGATCCTGGGCATCGACCCAATGTATGTGGCCAACGAGGGCAAGCTGATCGCCGTGGTGCCCGCCGCCGAGGCCGAAGCCGTGCTCGCGGCCATGAAAGCTCACGAACATGGACGAAACTCGGCTGTCATCGGAAAGGTGGTCGCCGACCACCCGGGACTGGTGGCCATGAAGACCGGACTGGGCGCCGAACGCATCGTGGATATGCCGGTGGGGGAACAGTTGCCGCGGATCTGCTGACGATTGGGGGACGGTGCGCCTTCGGGATCAATTCAGGGATCAATTCAGGGATCAATTCAGGGATCAGTTCAGGTACCAGGTCCCCGCGAGGGTGATGGGGAAATAATAGGCCGTATCGTAGAATTCCCGCCCGATGGACAGGTAGTTGAAGCCCAGGCCCAGACCGGCGGCAAAGCTCTTGCTCACCCGGAATTCGTAACCCGCCTGAAAGTTGAGTCCGAACCCAGTTTCGTCGAACCGCGTGCCGTGTTCCTGTTCCAGAGGCACGTGGTCTTGGGGTTCCTCGTCGATCTCGACGAAGGTGATGCCCGCCCAGGCGAAACCGCCGCCGCCGCGGATGTAGAAACCGTCCAGAGCGGACCCTCCGTGGCCGGGATACCAGGTGGCCGTCAGGCTGACGCTCTGCAGGCTGCTGCGCAGCTTCACCGGGACCTCGCCTTTTTCCAGCATCCAGCCGTGGTAGTCCAGGCCCAGGGCCACCGACTTGCTGATCATCTTGCCGAACCGCATCTGGGGCGTGGCTCCACCCTTGTAGGACCCCTTGGTCTCGGTACTCCATTCGATGTGGCCTGCACTATAGCCGTAGGAAAGGCCCACCAGCCAGCCCTCGCGGTCATGGGGTTTCCCGGCCTCGGCCACGCCGGTCTGCAGGCAGACTGCCAAGGTCAAAACGGCCGGAAACAGCCAAGATTTTGATATGTGATTTTTATTCAACATCAGGGGCATCTTAGCTTAATCTTTCTGTTGTGGCAAACAAGAACTTGTCCTAGGATAGTGCCCAACCCGAACCAATTGGACAACAGTAATTGATGCATGGTAGCAAAATATATCGGATTTGCCTGGGGGCCCTGACCCTGCTGGCGTTCCTGGCGTTTCCGTTGGCCGCACTGGCCAACGGCCCGCCGCCCCATCACTTCGCGTCCCTCCAGTTACTGCACCCGGTGGCCACCAGCCCCAACCCCGAAACGACCACCAATTTCCGGCTGTCGGTTTTCTACGGGCGGTCCGGCGAGGTGTACGGCCTGGACCTGAACGGGGTGGCCAGCTACACCTCCGGCGACGTGACGGCCTTCCAGCTGAACGGCCTCTATTCCGGAACCGGCGGGTTGTTCCGGGGCATGTCCGCCACCCTCGGGCTCACCCACACGAAGAGGGGGGCCGCGGGTTTCCGGTTCTCGGGCCTGGGCAACTACAATGAAGACGCCTTTGCCGGCGTGCAGATGGCCGGCGTCCTGAACTACACCCGGCGCGGTCTGGCCGGCGCCCAGATCAGCAGCGTCCTGAACATCAACGACGGCGCGGGCACCTTCCTGCAGTTGGCCTCGGTGGCCAACGTCAACGTGGGGCCGTTTGCCGGTTTCCAGCTATCGGTTTTCATGAACTCCGCCAACAACCGGATGTCCGGCGGGCAGCTGGGGGTCGTGAACTACGGTGAGACCATGACCGGCGTCCAAGTGGGCGTATTCAACGCCTCCAACCAGTTCCACGGCTTGAAGGTGGGGGTCGTAAATTCCAGTCAGGAATTCAGCGGCACCGCCATTGGCCTGGTCAACATGGACAACCAGAGCCGCAGGGAATGGCTGTTCTACGGAAGCAACCTGTCCTTGATCAACATCGGGTTCCGCACCGTTCTCAACCGGTGGTCCTCCATCGTTTCAACCGGTTACTTCGACCTCCAGGGCGATGTCGACGAGTCCCTCTTCTTCGGCTGGAACTTCGGGCGGAACATCCCCCTGAACCAGAAATGGGACCTGACCATCGACGTGGGCTACCAGCACATCATCCCCAAGGCCAGCACCAATCCGGCTAATAACGACCGCCTGCACTATTCGCTGCAGGCCCGCGCCCTCGTGGACTACCACTTCAACGACAACCTGGGGCTGGTCGGTTCGGTGGGATCCAGCACCGTCTTTTCCGAATACTCGTCGGATGCGACCGACGAGACCGACTTTCACTTCACGGCAGGGATCGTGTTGTACTGATGAACTGGAAGATCAAAGGCAGCCTGGTGGTTTTCCTGCTCCTGCTCGGAGCCGTGGCGGCTTCCGCCCAGACCGACCCCGTGCGTGACCCCGACGCCGGCCAGGGGGCCCTTCCCGCCGATAAATGGGATACCAGCGAACCGGCCAGCATCGACTGGGACGAGGTTTCCCGGTCCGCCCTGGACGACACCTTCTTCGTGAAAAAGAATCCCCTGCGGACCAGCGTGGAGGTCGTCGGGCTGAACACCCTGATCTGGTTCTTCGACCGTTTCATCCGGGAAGGCGGCACCAATCCCGGCTTCCGCATTGGGTTCAACTCGTGGGAGGAAAACCTGGCCAACGGATTCGAGTGGGACGACAACAACTTCACCACCAACCAGTTCTCCCATCCCTACCACGGCAGTCTGTACTTCAACGCCGCCCGCAGCAACGGGTACGATTTCTGGGAATCGATTCCCTGGACCTTCGGCGGCAGCTTCCTGTGGGAGTACTTCTTCGAGGTGCACCACCCCTCGATGAACGACTGGGTCGCCACCAGCGTGGGCGGCGTGACCCTCGGTGAAATGCTGCATCGCCTGTCCATGACCGTGCGCGACAACACGGCCACCGGATCGGAGCGCAACTGGCGCGAAGTCGGCGGTTTCCTCATCAACCCGATGGGTGGGCTCAACCGGCTGTTCGACGGCGACTGGGGCCGCGTGCACGCGAACAGCCCCGATCGCCATCCAGACAACTTCCGTTCCCAGATGGATATCGGGCTGCGGTCGTTGGCCGAGGATCATCTGTTTCAGACCGACACCACCAAGGTCTACATGAAGTTCGACTGGGAATACGGCGACATGTTCTTCGGGGACATGGAGACGGCCTTTGATTACTTCGACTTCGACCTGAGCCTGTACTTCTCGGATGTTTCCCTGATCGGCCGGGCCGAGGTCAACGGGCTGCTGGGCGGAACCTTTCTCAAGGAAACCGACAACGCCTCCCACATTGTGGCCGGCTTCACCCGCTTCGATTACATCAACACCTACCAGATGGAATTCGGAGCCTCGAGCCTGGGAGCTGGTTTCATGTCCCGGTTCGAATCCGCATCCGGAATCGAAATGCGGACCGAGGTCCATACCAATGCGATCGTGCTGGGGGCCAGCAAGTCCGACTACCGCAGCACCTCCGGCCGGAGCTACGATTATGGTCCGGGGGCGAGCGTCAACCTGGAGGCCAAGATTGGCCGGAACGGCTGGTACTATCTGCAGGTCCGCCACTTCCAGAGCTGGATTCACGCCTTCAACGGCAACGAAGCCGACCACTTCCTGACCGAGTCCGTGGTGCGCTTCGATGTTCCCATCCGGTTCAACTTGGGCCTGGGCCTGGAATACCGCCTGATCACTTCCGACCGGGAATACCGCGACTATCCCGACGTCCACGAACGCCTGCCCGAACTGCGATTGACCACCACCTGGATGCTGAACTGATCCCGTGACGGATTTCAACGCCGACTTACCCCAGGTGCTCATCGGCGCCGCCCTGGGTCTGGGCCTGGCCGCGGCGGTGGGGTTCCGCGTATTCGTGCCCTTCCTGCTGGTGGCCATCGCCGCCAGGAGCGGGCAGGTGCACCTGGCCGGTGGATTCGAATGGCTGGGCACCGATGCCGCCCTGGTGATGTTCGGTCTCGCGGCCCTGTTCGAGATCGCCGCCTATTTCATCCCCTATTTCGACCACCTTCTCGACACCGTGGCCGGGCCCGCGGCGGTCATTGCCGGCACCGTATTGATGGCCTCGACCCTGGTCGACATGGCCCCCTGGCTCAAGTGGGCCGTCGCCCTCGTGGCCGGCGGCGGAACCGCGGGCCTGCTGCACGGCGCGACTTCGACCATGCGACTGGGATCGACGGCCACCACCGGCGGGGTCGGCAATCCGGTCTTCGCCACTTTTGAAACGGGGGCGGCCACGGCCTTGACCATCCTGGCCCTCATGCTGCCCTTGATCGCCCTGGCGCTGGTGGTTTTTCTCGTGGTCAGGACGGGCCGGTTGGCCCTGCGGGGCATGCGGAAACTGAAGCGCGGCTGACCTTCCGAACAACTATTCCGGCCAAGCGAATTTCTGGCTCAGGCACGCCACGGTATGGTCGCGGTCCAGGGTGTCGACCACCACGGAAATGCTATTGATCGAAGAGCACACCGTGTGGGCGTTGATGCCGTCCACGCACAGGGCCGAAAACACCTCGCTGGCCAGGTTGTGTTTTTCCAGGAAGTGCGGTCCGTAAAGAGTGAGAATGACCATGGGCGCCCGGGCCTCGATCTTCGTGGGCCGGAACTGGTCCCGGATCTCATCCAGCAGATGACGGTGCTGGGCCAGCTTGGCCGTACTCAGGCAGAAGGACATGTTCTTGTCGCCGTCCGGTCCGTTGCCGATGCTGAGATAGGACAGGGAAATCTCGACTTGCCCGAACTTGCCCAGGATTCCGCAGGCCTGGCCCGGCCGCCAGTCGAAGCCCAGGACCTCGACCAGGCAGAGGTCCCCGCGCTCCATCAATCCCCCGCAGTTGATTTTCTCGTCCATCGCCCGTGCTCCTAGTGGGGTTGTCTGCGTTTCATCCGCAACTTCCGGGGCAGAACCACTGTAAAGGTGGATCCCTGGCCCTCTTTGCTTTCCAGTTCGATGGTTCCGCCCAGCTCCCCGGCGAACTTCTTCACGATCGGCAGCCCCAGACCGGTCCCCAGGCTCGATTTTTCCCGGGCCATCGAAGTCCGGTAGAATTCGTCGAAAACCTGGGCCTGTTCATCCGCCGGGATCCCGATGCCTTCGTCTTCCACCGTCAGACGGATCCACTTGCGGGTGTCAGCCAGCCGCACGGAAATCCGCCCGCCTTCCCGGTTGTACCGGATCGCGTTCGTCACCAGATTGGTCACGATGGTCTCGACCATGGACCGGATGGTGGTCAGGGCGACCGACGGGTCGGGCAGCAGGACGTCGATCTTCATGTTCCCGGGGGCCGCCATGTCGCGCAGGCCGTCGGTCACCTCCGCCACCAGTTGGTTGAGGTCAACCAGGGTCAGGTTTTCCTCCTTGAGCGTGCCGCCGCGCGTCAGATCGGCCAGGTCCTGGACGATTCTGGTCGCCTGCTGGAGGCGGCTGACCGCGCGGCCCAGGACATCCCGTACCGGCGGCGTCATCGCCGCGCCCCCCAGTTCGAGCGCCGTCTCCACCCCGCTCTGGGCCGTGTTCACCGGGCTCTTTATTTCATGGGTCACGAAGCGGAAAAAATCCGTCTTGGCACGGTCCTCGTCCAGGAGCACGGACTGCCGGGCGACCAGCTCATCCTTGATGAACCGGTTGTGCCTCATGATCAGAGCCCCGACGTAGGCGCTGAACAGGATCACCAGCCAGAACGAGCCGAGGGTCATCAGGATGAAAGGCAGCTGGTGGGCCACTTCGCCGGCGGTCGGCAAATGATGATGCGGCAGGATTCCGAAATACTCACCCATGACATCGGCGGTGAACAGGAAGATGGCCAGCCAGGCGATCTGGAAGATTTCCCGGCCCTTGAACAGCAGGCTGGCGATGATCACGTGGATGATATAGAGAAAGAGCAGGGGATTTTCGACCCCGCCCGAAAGGTTCAACAGCACCGTGAGGGCCAGCAGGTCGCCCACCATCTGCACCTTGACCAGACGCAGCTCAGTGGAGATGTCGGTGGCCTTGAACCGGCGGCTGCGCAGCACGTAGACCGTGTTCAGCAGCAGCAGAACGGCCCCGGTCAACAGCAGGCCCCGCACCTCGATGGGAGCCTTGAGCACCACCCCCGCGAAGAGCACCACCACGAACACTCCGACAGCCGCACCCCAGCGTAACTGGATGAACCAGTCCAGCCGGCGGCGCAGCGAGGCCGCCGAAATGAACTGGGAAGAGGCAGGCGCTATCGGTTCCTTGGGTTGCAGCAGGTCACGACCTCACACGCTCGTCGGCAAATGCTTGCGCACCATGTCCACCAGGCTGCGCGGACTGACGGGTTTTTCGAGGAACTCGTCCACCGGCAGGAAATCCTTGTCCTTCTTGGGATCAAAATCGAATCCCGTCTGGTTGGACACGGCCGTCAACATGAGGATCGGGATTCCCGCCGTCGTTTCGTCACTGCGCAACTCATACGCGACCTGGAACCCTTCGTCAACCTTGCCCATCATGACATCCAGCAGGATAAGGTCGGGGATCTCCTTTTTGGCCATGGCCAGCCCGCGATCGCCGGCCTGGGCGTCGATGACCCGGTAGCCCTCGTTCTCCAGCGTCACCCTGATGATTTCCACCAGGTCGATGTCGTCGTCTATGACCAGGATGGTTGTTTCAGCCATCTGAGGAAACCTCCGCTTGAATGATGGATACGACCCGGGGCACCGCGTCCGCAACCACGGCACTCAGCCCCTGATTGATGGCGACCCGCTCGGGCTCGATGCCCACGATCAGGACATTCCGGGGCATGAGGTCCAGCTGCGCCGCCAGGTCGAACGCCTCGGCCAAGCCGAAGCCGTGCATGGACAGGTGGTCGGATTTGATCTTCAGCCGCGCCTCGCTGGGCCGGAAGCCCACCGTCGCGCCGGGTTCGAGACCCATTTCCGCCGCGTCCACGACCACGTTGATTTCGTCCCGGGACAGGTGGTCCAGCAGCGCCAGCGCGTCCGTGTGTACATCGATCAGGTCGGCCCCCGGAAAGAGGTCCTCCTGCCTGATCTTCTCCAGCACCGCGGCCCCGACCCCGTCGTCCCCGTAGAAGGAATTGCCCACTGCGATGATCTTCACGACATCCGCCTACTCGATGAAGTCCACGTCAAGCATGTGCACCGAACAGCTGATGCACGGATCGTAGGCCCGCACCAGCATCTCCAGGTGCAGGGTTATCTCCTCCTTGGACTTGTCGATGATCTCCGGCACCAGCTTCTTCATGTCGTCGTCGATGTTGGCCAGGTTCTGCCCCGTGGGGATGATGCAGTTGGCCGCCGTGACCCGCCCCTGCCGGTCATAGGAGTACTCGTGGTAAAGGATGCCGCGCGGCACCTCCGTCGCTCCCACACCGGTTCCGAACTGCGTCGGTTCCTGGTTGGGCAGCTCGTCCTTGAGCCCCGTCTCCAGCAGCTTGTCGATGATCGCAATGGAATCAATGGCGCAATGGGCCGCCTCGACCACTTGGGCGATCGTGTTCATGTAGGGATTGATGCAGCCCGGTTTCAGGCCCAGGGCGTCCGCCGCGGTCAGCGACAATTCGCACAGCCGGTCGTGGTTGTTGTTCCAGCGGGCCAGGGCGCCGACCATGTAGCTGGTCCGGCCGACCTTGGCGTGTTTGCTCGTGCTGTGGGGCACCACGAACTCGTTGGTCATCTTCAGGTAATCGCCGTCGGGCACCCGTCCGGTATCCGAGCTGCAGATGTCGCCGTCGTACAGGGCGTAGTCGTCGTCGCTGCGCAGGGAAATGTACTCCGTGTCCCGTTCGAACTGCGGGATGGCTCCGGCCAACGCCTTAAGCGTTTCCACCGTGGCGAGCAGGTCGGGATACATCTCCTCTTCCAGGCGTCGCTTGAGTTCCTTCATCTCCTGCGCCGTCGGGATGCGCGTGAAACCGCCGGGCACCGGGGTGATCGGGTGCACGGCCCGGCCCGACACC
Organism: uncultured bacterium; assembly: GCA_965363725.1. Lineage (GTDB taxonomy): Bacteria > Krumholzibacteriota > Krumholzibacteriia > LZORAL124-64-63 > LZORAL124-64-63 > JAGLCY01. Next base: position 8,513 of record CBDTUS010000030.1, read on the forward strand.
ACATCGCCGATGTCGTTGGCCAGACGCTTCATCCGCAAGGCGCGCACCACGACCTCCGGATGTGTCCCCACCAGCGGGAACACCGAACCCACGCCCAGGAAGTCGGGGGCCGCCAGGAAGTAGGCGTGCAGCACGTTCGACTGCAGCGTCGCGCCGTGGATCAGCAGCTTGCGCAGCAGCACTGTCTGTTCGCTGACCTCCAGGCCCAGGGCCTGCTCAGTCGCCTTGAGCGAGGTGATCTGGTGGCCCAGCGAGCAGATGCCGCAGATCCGCGAGGTGATGATGGCCGCCTCGTGGAAACTGCGTCCCTTGAGCATGGCCTCGAAGTAGCGCGGCGCCTCGACGATCTCGAGCTGTGCCTTCTCCAGCACGCCCTCTTTCATATTCACCACGATGTTGCCGTGGCCCTCCACCCGGGTCAGGTGTTTCACCTTGATGTCCAGATTGGTTCCCGTAGCCGCAGTCATGGGCGCACCCCCTCGAGCTGGTTGGCGTTGTAGAGTTCGAGCCGTTTCCAGGCCTCGTCCACGCTCAGGCCGTGTTCGACCAGGATTTCCTCCATGCCCTTGAGGTTGGGCGCCGAAACCAGGCCGCGGCAACCGGTGCAGTACTGTCCCACACCCGGGCAGTGGGCGTCGCAGCCGGCCCGGGTCACCGGACCGAGGCAGATCATCCCTTTGCTGTAGACGCACTCGTTCTCGTTCAGCTTGCACTCCACGCAGACCGAGTGGTCCGGCTCTATGGGCTCCTTGCCCATGACCAGGGCCGTGAAGACCTTCAGGAACTCGATCTGGGTCATGGGGCAGCCGCGCACGTTGTAGTCCACCTTGACCACCGACGAGACCGGCAGTGCCGGCAGGGTCGGGAACAGGTACTTCTGGTCCCCGTAGACTTCCTGGCGCACCTCCTCGATCGGCCGGGTGTTCTTCAGGCCGTTGACGCCGCCCTGCACGGCGCAGGCGCCGAGCGCCACCAGGACCTTGGTCTTGCGACGGACCTCGTTGATCCGCGTGATGCAGTCGGGCGTCGAGAGCGAGCCCTCGACGAACGCGATGTCGTATTCGTCCGCGCGGCCATCCATGGCCTCGCGCCACTCGACGATGTCGACATGGGCCAGGATGTCCAGCAACTGGTCCTCGAAGTTCAGCTGGTTCAGCTCGCAGCCTTCACAGCCGGTGAAATCGAAGATCGCAACACGGGGTTTGTCGGCCATCACAACGCCTCCTGCAGCGACTTGATGTCGGGGTAGTGGTAGACCGGGCCGTCCTGGCAGACGTAGGTATGATTGATCTGGCAATGCCCGCACTTGCCAACGCCGCATTTCATCCGGCGTTCGAGCGACATGTAGATGTTCTCATCCGCCAGGCCCTTCGACTTGAGGGCCAGCAGGACGAAGCGGTACATGATCGGGGGTCCGCAGATGCAGCAGACCGTCTGATCCAGATCCAGCTCCAGGTTGGGGATCAGGGTGGTGATCACCCCGGTGTTTCCCTGCCAGGATTCGGAACCCTTGTCCACGGTGACGTGATAGTCGATCCCCGGGTCGTTTTCCCATTGCTTCAGTTCGTCCTGGAACAACAGGTCCTGATCACTCTTGCTGCCGTAGCAGATGATCAGCTTGCCGAACTGGTCCCGGTTGTCGATGACGTAGTTGATCATCGAGCGCATCGGCACCAAGCCGATGCCGCCGGCAACGATCAGCACGTCCTTGCCCTTGAACTTCTCCACGTCGATGCCGTTGCCGAAGGGACCGCGGATCCCGACCTTGGTCCCCGCGGGCTGGCGCAGCAGAATATCGGTCAGCATGCCGGCGCGGCGGACGCCAAGATCAAAACTCCCCTTCTGGGTGGGGGAGGATGAGATCGAGAACGGGGCCTCGCCCACCCCGAATATGGACAGCTCCACGAACTGTCCCGGCACATGGCCGAGGTCTTTCCCATCCGGCATTTCGATCCGGTAGTAAGTTTCCATGGCCGTCAGCCGTTTGGCTTCCTTGATCTCCGCCATCACCGGATGGTAGAGGTCTTCCAGGTGTTCGGGTGATTTCAGTTCACCGAGTTTCATTTCCGACCTCCTTAAACCGGCGCCACGGTGACGCGCTCGTGGTCACCGATGAGCCTGTTGACGATGCTGACGATGCTGATCCCGGCGGTGCAGTAGGCTGTGCAGCGGCCGCACCCGATGCACCAGGGTTGCCCCGTCTGGTCACTGATGTATTTGAACTTCCGGAAAATGCGGTGCCGCTGCCGCGAGGCGAGCGATTCGCGGAACACCTCTCCCCCGGCGACCTCGCTGAACTTGCGCAGCATGCAGCCGTCCCAGTTCCGCTCCCGGTGGCCCTTGGTCACGGTGATGTCCACCTCTTCGGCCACATCGAAGCAATAGCAGGTGGGGCAGACGATGTTGCAGGTGCCGCAGCCCACGCATTTTTCCGCGGTCTCTTCCCATACCTTATTGTCGTAACTCTTCTCCATGATCTCGCCCAGCTTGGCCTGCGGCACGTAGATGTGCTGTTGAAAATGGCCGGTGGCGGGCTTGCCGGCTTCATGGGCCGGCAGCTCAAGACCTTCCATAAGCTCCTGTCCCTTGGGAGTCAGGATCTCCAGGACGTACCCGTCGAACAGCTTGGTCAGGAAGATGTCGCAGCCGAGGTTGTCTTCCGGCCGGATGCCCACCGAACCCGAGAAGTGGTATTGGTCGGGTTCGAAGGAAACGCCAATGAAAATCGCGTCCTGCCGGCGGGTCAGGTAGTTCTTTTCCGGACTGCCGACGGTGAAGTTGTAGTCCAACCGTCCGACCGCCGCCAGATCATAGGAATGGACCCCCAGGTAAATGGCCTCGGCCGCGGGTATGTCCACCGGTTCGTAATCGTTCTCCGTAAGATCGAAACGGAGAAGTTCCTCTCGCGGCGGCAGGAAGAATTTTTTGACCGAATGCATGGTGCGCGGGTAGTCGAGAACCACGTCTTCGGCGTTTTCCGTTTTTTCGAAGGAAAACGAACTGCGCCCCTTGCGGTGCGGCGCGTAGACGGGTTTCTGCTTCATGAGGTGGGCGACGAACTCGGTGATCCGGTCGCCTTCCAGGTAGAATTGGACCATGGGTAGAACCCTCCAGGTTGGGCTGGGTGGCAGCCCCTGAAAGAGCAACAGCCGGCCATCCCAAACCCGTGACCGGCTGATTTGAAGTAAATGTTTTATTTTAAACAGTTAATGTCAAGAAATAAACAGGCCTGGGCAGGACTTTTTTTTCGCCTTCACGCAAGTCCTCCATGTGTTTTTTAGTTTGTTTTATGACAATAAGTTAGTGGCATGGTCTAAGGGGTTGGATTTTTTATTTTTCCCTGGGAAGCACATCTTCGCCTTGACAGTCCGAACATGTGACTTTATCCCCGTTCATGGTGTCTAGGACATCGATTACCTTACCAATCAATTGTTTTCCAGCAGCCCACAAGGAGGCCACTATCATGCATAGGATTTGGGGCGCGTTCCTGGCAACCGCCATTCTGTTTTCAATTTTGGCCGGCGCGGCCTTTGCGGCCGACGGCGATATTCCTGGCTGGTATTTCGACGCCGAACTGGCATCGGTCATGACCGGCGGCAACTCGGAATCCACCACCTTGGGCTTCGGGGGGATGCTGCGTCGCGTTTGGACCAAGTCAGAACTGACCTTCCGTGGCGGCGCCACCAACACGGAATCTTCGATCCTCACCCGGATCGCCCAGGGTACGGAAACGGATTTCGATATCCAGGAATCCAAAGAAACCACCAAGACGTCCGAACTGTATTACGGCCGCGGCTGGTACCAGTACAATTTCAGCCCCAAGTTCTTCGCCTTCTCGGGCGTCGATTGGATGTCCAACAAGTTCGCCGGCATCGACAGCCGCTTCCTGATCGCCCTGGGCGCCGGTAACACCTGGACCAATTCCGAAACGTTCAAGTTCATCACGCACTACTCCATGACCTACACCTTCCAGGAAGACGTGGTGGAGAACCCCTTCGTGAAATCCGACTTCGCGGGCTTCCGCCTCGGCTACGGTCTGAACTGGAAGGTGTCGAACAGCACGGACTTCGAGAGCACCCTGCTCGCCGACTGGAACCTGGACAACTCGGACGACGTCCGGCTCGACTGGTACAACGCCCTGCCGATCTCCATCAGTGAAACGCTCCAGCTGAAGCCTGCCCTGCGGGTCTTCTGGCGCAACGACCCCGCCCTGACCACCATTCCGCTGGTGGACGGAGTCGGAGGCGATCTGGGTACCGTGAATGTCCCGTTGAAGAAGACGGACACCATCTTCACCCTGGCGCTGGTGGTCAAACTCGGGCCGAAAGCCGAGTAGCGACCGGGTTTCTTCCGGCCCTGTCCGAACAAATTGAATTCCGATGGCTGACGCGTTCGATTCCGTCGGTGCCCCGCCCTCTTTTGGCGACGGCACCGACGGTTTTTTGCGGATCTACTTCTTCCACACCACCCGGAAGTCCCAGCCTTCAGGGGCGTCCCGATCGATTTCCACCTTGCCCTGGCGGGACCCGGCAGCGGCGGTTTCCCACACGAATTTCCATTTCAACGGCGGGCGGCGGGAGAAGCGGACGACCACGTCGTGAGGGTCGGTCCCGGATCCTTCCAGCAGGCAGTCGTGCTTCCCGATGCGCGTCCGAACCCGCAAATCGGGCCAGGCCACCGGTAGCGAAGGCCGCAGGGTGATCGTCGGAGGGTCGGCCGTCAGGTCCACCCTCAGGCCCGCGAAGTCCTGGACCACGTTGCGCAGCAGTTCGGCCAGCGACCAGGCCTGGCTGGTGGCGCCGCCGAACTCGTCGTTGCTGGCGGCCTGGGCCCCGTCGCGGATTTCCTGCAGGGTACCGACCGCGCCTTCGTCCAGGATCTCGTCCAGCAGCATGCGCGTCTGGCCGAAACCCTCGCGAGGGTCGTTCAGCGCCGACACGTAGCTGCCCGACAGCCACAGCCACAGGTCGCCGTTGTGGTAGGCCTCATCGTAGTAGTAGTTGTCCAGGTCGAGATGCTTGGGATGGAAGAAGGGGTCTTCCCGGTTCAGGGACAGCACGCCCCAGGGCATGACCAGCTCCTGAGCGGCGGACTCAGTTATGACCTGGCGCTGGTCGGCCGTAAACAGGGTCGGCGACGCCATCACGGCGAGCAATCCGTTGGGGCGGATCTGGGTATCGGGAGTCCCGTCCACGTTCAGGTGGTCGATCAGCCTTCCCTCGTACCAGAACCGCTGGTGGAAATTCCCGGCCAGGGTCGCGGCCCGTCCCCCGTAGTCCCAGGCAGGGTCCGCGGTGTCGGAAAAGCGCTCGGCCAGGCGGGCCGCGGTCAGCAGACCGCGATGCCACAGGGCCTGCACCTCGACGGCGCGATTCCCCCGCGGCGAATAGGGATGGTCCTCGCCACCGGCGTCCATCCAGGTTTCGCCGTCGCCGTGGGTCAGGAACATCTCCTCGTCGATAGCGTGAGTAACCGCCCCGGCCACCGCCCGGTAGACGACCGGCGCCATCTCCCGAGCGAAATCGTCGTCGCCGGACTGGCGCCAATATTCGTCCAGGGCCCGCACGAACCACCAGGTGCCGTCGATGCTCGCGTACTGCACCTGGTCCACGGTCACGAAATTCGGCACCCGGCCCTGCCGTTTGCTGTCGGGGTCCAGGTCCTGGAACTCCGCGAAGGAGCGCAGAAGGATCCGAGCGTTTTCGAAATCACCGTTGACGATGTTCGAACCCGGCAGCGTGATGAACGTGTCCCGTCCCCAGTAGGTGGTGAACCAGTAGAATCCCGCGTAGATGCCAGGTCCGCGCTGATTCATGATCAGGTTGTCGAGCGAGACCCGCGCCCAGGCCAGGGCCCGGTCGTCGCGGGCCACGCCCGTGGTGACCGCCGAGCTATCGATCAGATCCTGCAGGCGGGTGCGGCGCGCCTTCACCAGGGCCAGGGTATCGGACCGCAGGCGGCTGGCCCGGGCGGCCGCCGCCTCTGCGGAAACATCGGCCGCGAACACCGCCTCGACCTTGCCCGACGGTACCCGCGCGGGAATATGACCCTCGATCGCACCGGGCAGGTAGGGGTAGGTCCGTTCCATGGCCTTGCGGGCCTGGCTCTTGGGGTGGAGAGTGTTCAGGTAGCGCCCCAGGGACCGGAATTCATTCGCGCCCCTCACGGCCACCGCCAGCCAGGCGGGATGGGCCGGGTCCGGCTCCTTGCCCACGGCATCCTGGCGGCAGACCAGGAGCTGTCCGTCTTCCCATTGGACCTCGTAGCCCGGTTTGCCGGTCTTCCACAAAAAACGCATGTCGATCAAGGGCAGGAATTCGAATTTTCCGCTGGGCACGCCGTCGTACACCACCCGGAAACCGTTTTCCCGGTCGAAGAGCTGCACGGTTTCGGTGACGATCCCTCCATCGGGGAGTCGGTGTTGCCTCACCAGCTGGTCCGGAGTGATCCGTGCTTCGGTGATCGTTCCCAGGCCCAGGACGGTCCCGTCCTCCAGGCGCAGGTTCCAGCCGTCCACCACCTCATGCATGGCTATATAAAAACCGTGGTAGCTGCGCAGGTTGACCCCGACCGCTTCGCCGGCCAGATGGGCGGCGCCCTTGTCGGTGAAGATGTATTCGCGGGCGTGGCCTGGTGTGACGGTGATGGCCATGTCTTTGAGGGTCGGAGCCGCCATGGCCGGCACCGCAACGAGCAACAGGATGACGGACAGGATCAATCGGGAAATGACAGAACCTCCGGTTGGCGGGACGACCCCGCGAATGGAAACCGGCCCCCATGTTAACATTTCGGAAAAGGGGAAACGATCGGAAAGAAAAGGTCGACCTAGCGATACCTGCACTTGACCCCACCCCAGCCTGTCGGAATCGCCGCCACATTCTGGCAATCGGGATCGTTGATCGACAGTTGATTCAAGACGTTCACATCGTTCAGCACAAACGTGCAATCCCGCACCAGGGAATGGTTGCCGACCACCCTGATCAACGACATCTCGTCATCGAGGATGACACAATCCTGGGTGAATATCTTGATCCAACCGGAAGGACAATCGTCGAACAGCATGTTCCACTCCACTGTGCCGTCGACGAAATCGGTGAAGACCACATTGTTCACCAGGTCGTGGAAGACGGGGCGGCTGGTCAGGTCGACATTCGTTGGAAAATCGAAGCGCAGGGTGACGTAGGCCAGCCCGAGGTCGTCGGGAACATAGACCCAGGCCACCTGCTGGAAGACCGTTCCGGGCGGTCCGGCCACGCAGGTGACGGCGCGCGCATCGTCGCCGTAGATCCCCACCGGAAACGACTCGATCCTCACCGGTTCGGCCGCCGACACGCCGCTGACCACCAGCACGAGGAGGGTGATCAGGACCAGCCGTCTCATGAGGCTACCCGATCTTCTTGCCGAAGGGCGTCAGGGCCAGCGAGGCCAGCTTGAAATGCTGTTTGGCAAAAGGGATGCCCACGATGGTGATCCCGAAAAGGATGCCCAGGATAAGGTGAGTCAGGGAAATCCAGATGCCGCCGATCAGGATCCAGATAATGTTCATCAGGACGTTGAGACAACCCGAGCCCGCTTCGCCCTCGGTCACCGACGTGCCGAAGGGGGTCAGGCCCAGAAGAGACAGCTTGAAGCATTGCACCCCGAACGGAATTCCGATGATAGTCAAACACATCAGCAAACCGGAAACGATGTATTCCAGGAAAATCAGCACCCCGCCGAACACGAACCAGATGATATTGCCCAAAATGGTCATCCAGAAACCTCCCCTACCGTGATCACATGATAAGACCTTTTCATAGGCAAGTCGTATGCTGTCCTTGCCGCGATGGCCGCAAAATAGCCGATCATTCCCCGCCACACGCCCTTCAATTCACCCAACTCGTTTAATGGTAACAGATAAAACAGGCCCGCCAAAGGCACGAATCTTGCGAATCCAGAGATGCCAATCGGACCTGTCGGCCACTCAACGGTAGCGGAAGCGAGGCCAGCCATTCCCCGGATAGATGCCTTCTTGAAGATCATGCAGGAAAACGGAGTTTCCGACCTGCACCTGAGCTCCAATACGGAGCCCATGCTGCGCATCAACGGCATCCTGCAGCGGGCCGAGCACCGGCCCCTGTCCGAGGACGAGCTCAAGATCATCATCTATGAGCTTTTGACCGACATCCAGATCAAGCACCTCGAATCCCAGGGCGACCTGGACTGCTCCTACACGCTGCCCGGCGTGGCGCGTTTTCGCATCAACGTCTACAAGAAGTACCCGGGGCTGGCCGCCGCCTTCAGGATCATTCCCAACGAAGTCCCCACGCTCGATTCGCTGGGCTTTCCCGAGGTCCTCAAGAAGATGCTGACCTTTCGGTCGGGCCTGGTCCTGGTCACCGGACCGACCAATTCGGGCAAGTCCACCACGCTGGCCGCCATGGTGGACTACCTGAACGATCACATGAACTACCACATCATCACCCTTGAGGATCCCCTGGAGTTCATCCATCCCAACAAGAACTGCCTGATCAACCAGCGGCAGGTGGGCGAACACTGCACGTCGTTCGCCAGCGCGTTGCGCGCCTCGTTGAGGGAGGATCCCGACGTCATCCTGGTGGGCGAGATGCGCGACCTCGAAACGATTTCGCTGGCCCTGACCGCCAGCGAGGTGGGGCAGCTCGTGCTGGGCACCCTGCACACCAGGTCCGCGGCCCAGACCATCAGCCGCATCGTCGATCCCTATCCCGGCAACCAGCAGACCCAGATCCGCCACATGCTCTCCGAGGTTCTCGTCGGGGTCTGTTCGCAACAGCTGCTGCGCCGGACCGACCAGGTCAGCCGGGTGGCCGCGATGGAGATCCTGATGGGCAACCCGGCCATCCGCAACCTCATCCGCGAACAAAAGAGCCACCTGATCAACAACGCCATCCAGACCAGCCGCAAGGAAGGCATGCAACTCATGGACCAGCATCTGAGCCAGCTGGTGGACCAAGGCACGGTCTCGCGGGAAGAGGCCCTGCGATACGCCAATGAACCCAAGAGTTTTCCCGCGGGTAAACAACCGGCTCCCAAGCCCGTCGGCGTGACGGGGTGATCGGAAAGTCATGAAGGAATCGCGCCTCGACAAGATCCTGGTGGACCTCGGCTACGTGACCGAGGACCAAATTTTGGCCGCCCTGCAGAAGCAGCGCGGACTGGGCGGGCGCATCGGCACACACCTTCTCTACGCCAAGATCCTCACCGAATCCCAACTGGCCCACGCCCTGTCGCTGCAGTACGGCGTTCCGGCCTTCGATCCCGCCAAGAATGAAATTGATCGGGAGCTTCTCGAAAAATTCCCCCTGGAAATCATCAGGCGTCACCAGATCCTGCCGGTGGGGCTCCAGCCGAGCACGGGTGTTCTCTCCCTCGTGGTGGTCGATCCGGAAAACCACCGGGCCGTGGCCGAGGTCACCCGCCTGATCCAATGTTCGGTGGTCGAATTCTATGTCACGCCCGAGTTGGTTTTCGAGAATCTCCTGGAACAGTTCGTTCCCGAGGTTGGGCTGCCCTACGACCCCTACAAGCAGATCGAACTGCCGGAACTTTTCGCCCAGGTGGACGAAGAGGTCGAAGAAGCCGATACCGCCCTGGACGCGCTGCGGGAAAGCGATGCGACGTCCTCGCGGGTCCTGCTGGTCAGTGACCAGGCGTTTCTCAAGAATTTCCTCGGACCCATCTTTGCCCGCGAAGGCCTGGAGCTGATGCCCGCGGTGGAACCGGCCGAGATTGCCGAGCAGTTGCGGGGCCGACAATGCCGGAAGGTGCTGGTGGCCCGCGAGATGGCCCAGAAATTCCGGACCTGGGTGAACCAGGAGAAAATTCCCCTACCGCGTTGTGAAGTGATCGAGTTCGGGACCGTCAGCGGCACTCTGCTGGACAATCCCGTGCCCTACTCTCGCCTGTTTCGCAGCCTGACCGAATCACTTCGTTTCGCCGCCGAGAAGTACAGCGGACTCGAAATGTCCACGCCGCCCTATGATCTGTTGCGCAAAGACGTGCGCGCCCTGGCGGCCGACCAGGAGCTGGGCCGCCTGGCCCTGGACGGTCTGGAACTGGCCGTCCTGCTCATCGTGCCGGTGCATGATCAGGGTCTGGACGATCTCATCGACGCGGTGGCCACCGGAGATTCCTGCGGGATCGACTGGGCCCAGACCCTCGGGTACGCCCAGGCGCTGGATTATCCCTGGCAGGTGGAAAATGCCCTCAAATCGTTCAAGGAATTGATGTCCGAACGCGTGGCCCTCGACGAGTTCGCCCGCGGCGACCGGGAACTCGAACTGGCGGCCCAGATCCTCGCCCTGGTCTGGCATCGCCATCAGGACCTCGGTCACCTGCAGATCGCCCCCGCGGACAGGCCCCAGTACATCAAGACCGGGCTCCGCAAGAAGAGCGGTCGCCTGGCGCGGTCGGAAATCATCGAAGCCTACCTGCAGCTGATCGAACGCAATCGGGAAGATCTGGACGCCAATTCCGATCATCAGGTGTTCGTCGTGGGCAAGGAGGCGCCCTTCCTGACGCAGTTCGCCACCCGGCTGCGCCACCGCGGCTATCGCCCGGTCCGCCTAGCCGAACTCACCGAAGCCAAACAGATGTGCGACCGCCAACCGCCGACGGCCGTGTTCGTCCACGACGCCAGTTTCCCGGAGGAGATCGCGGCCTGCCGCCAGCTGTTCCAGACCACCGGACCGATGAAGCTCTATGCCCTGACCACCGAGAACGATCCCTCGCAGGTGCTGAACCTGTTCGACGTCGGGTTCGACGATGTTTTTTCACTACCCAGGGATATCGACATCGTGTCGGCGCGGCTGCGCAAGGCCATTCAGGCCGTCCCCGAAACCGGACCCTCCCCATCCTGCCCGGGCCGCTTCCAGGCGACCTTCGCCGCCCTGGCGTTCACCGACCTGCTGCAGGCCCTCAGCCAGAGTCAGAAGTCGGTCTGCATTCGCCTGACCCGCAGCAGCGGGGAACAGGCCGTCATTCATCTCCAGCAGGGGAATCTGGTCCACGGGGTCAGCGGCAAGCTCAAGGGATCGGACGCGGTCTACCGGGTCATCGCCTGGGAAGAGGACGGGGAATATTCGGTGGAACCGGTGGAAGAATTTCCCGAACCCAACATTTCGATGCCGCTGGAATCGATTCTCATGGAGGGCTGTCGCATTCTCGATGAAAGTCGGGTGTGACCCGGATCTGCAGGATTTCCCGCCAAACCCAGGAAATTTGAAGGACGCGTCGCCATTCCGGTTGTCCATCCGACCAGACCGGGGTCACAATTCGTTCCGGTGCGGGGGCGACGACGACACGTCCAACATTCAACGGACCATTCAGCCAACCATCTTGGCCGCTCTTACCTCGAAGTTCTGGAGCATGTCCCCGGCCGGACCGCGGTCGGCCACCAGGGCCAGCACCAGTTCATGGGGGCCGATACGACCCACATTATTCCGATCCTGGATCACCGCGGCCAGTTCGGCCGCCCGCAGGAACAATTCCCTCAAAGCCTTGTTGGGGTTCGCCACCACGGTGTGACTGGCCCTCGGCAGTGATTCCAATTCCAGCTCCGTCCGGTGGATCGCCAGAATGGGCTCCATGCCCGCCCTCAGACCCGCTCCACCAGTGAGGGCTGCTTCCCTGAGGAAGGCCCACAGGAGGTGCAGGGGGTCCAACTCGGCATGGCTCATCGCCGAAGCCTTGTCCTGAGCGGCTTTCAAGATTTCCTTCGCTTGGGGTGACCAGATGCGCATATCGAACCTCCTTCGTTCTCTTTCCCATCCATGAATAGGCCGGGGCTTCCGCTTGACTGGACGAGTACCCGTCAAGGGGGATGGCTCAGCGGGTAGTCTTCGCAAGCCCCGGCTCGTATGACCTGTCACCCGGTGGTGACTTGCCGAGGGACTTGCAGTTGGGGTGCCATCCAAGTGGAATTGGGGCAAACCCGGATTCCATATTTTTAATTTGTTTGTTTATATATAGTTAATAGAGAAGACATTTAGTCTTGGTTATTTCGTATACCGTATACGACATATGTCACATGCCCACTCATGACATTTGTCATGACATTCGGGCATTTTATCACGCCCGCGGGAGCACCCATGGTGGCATCCGGAAACACCCGGCTCCAGGATATCCCGATTGACGCCTTCCCCTTCATATCCGATTCTCATTCCCGGCCGGTGAAATGACCGATCCGTGGGGCTCCGGGCCCTAATCGCCGCCTAAACCTTGAAATGGGACCATCCGGTCGCCAAGGGGACCCTCATGAAACCCATCCTGATCGTTGCCGCCATTCTGCCCGTGGTTTTAACCTTTGCCGGGTGCGGCGAGGAAATACGGGAGAACCAGCCCCTGGGGGGGCGCCAGGTCCAGTCGGCAGAAGGTGTTTTGGGCCTTGAGCTTACTGCTTCCGAACGCGCCTTGATGATGGAGGATCTGGAGGATCACCGCCGTGCCTACTCGGCGCTCAGGCAAAACATCCCGGACAACAGTGTTCGGCCGGCCGTGCGCTTCGATCCCCAGCTGGCCTGGGCGGGGCGGCCACGGCTGCGTCGATACGAAACCGGCATGGTGGGCGGACAGGCCGTTTGGGGGGATCCCGGCCCGGTCCGGCGACCAGCCCACCTGGAAAGCCTGGCGTTCGCCAACCTCGACGAACTTGGCAGTCTGGTCCTCCAACGCCAGGTCACTTGCCTCGAACTGACCAACCTGGCCCTGGCCCGTCTGGAGGAATTCGGGCCCAAACTGGAATGTGTCGTCACCCTTTTGCCCGCCAGAGCGCGACAGCGGGCCCGCGAACTGGACACGATGCTCGACCGGGGCGAATACCTGGGTCCCCTGCACGGCATTCCCTACGGGGCGAAGGATCTGCTGGCGGTCCAGGGCGCGCCCACCACCTGGGGCGCGTCGCCCTTCCGGGATCAGGAGCTGGATGAAACCGCGACGGTGGTCGCCAAACTCGACGCAGCCGGCGCCGTGCTGGTCGCCAAACTCACCCTGGGTGCCCTGGCCTGGGGCGACGTGTGGTTCGGCGGTCGCACCCGCAATCCCTGGAACATCGAAGAGGGGTCGAGCGGATCGTCGGCCGGATCGGCCTCGGCCGTGGCCGCGGGCCTGGTTCCTTTCGCCATCGGCACCGAAACCTGGGGGTCCATCGTCTCGCCCAGCACCCGCTGCGGTGTGACCGGCCTGCGGCCCACCTTCGGTCGGGTCAGCCGCGCGGGCGCCATGGCGCTCAGCTGGACCATGGACAAGATCGGGCCCATCACCCGCTCGGTGACCGATTGCGCCTTGGTTTTCGACACCATCCGCGGAGCCGACCCCCGCGACCCCACCACCGTCGACCTGCCCTTCCCCTACCGCCATGATCAGGGGCTCAGCGGGCTGCGTATCGGTTTTCTGAAAAGCGCCTTCGATGAGGACTACCCGGGAAAGGAACTGGACCACGCGGCCCTCAGGGAATTGCGCTTCCAGGGCGTGGACCTCGTTCCCCTGGAATTCCCTCTCGCGGAAATGGGCGTCAACCCGAGCGACCTGGCTTTCATCCTGTCGGCCGAGGCCGGCGCCGCGTTCCAGGAACTGACCCTGTCCGGACGCGACGACGAACTCGTCAGCCAGGTCCGGTTCGCCTGGCCCAACGTCTTCCGAACCGCCCAGTTCATCCCCGCGGTCGAATACATCCAGGCCAATCGGCACCGCACCGCCCTGATGGACATGATGGCCGACGTGTTCCGCCGGGTGGACGTCTACCTCACACCGTCACTGGCCGGGGACAGCCTGCTGATCACCAACCTGACGGGGCACCCCCAGGTCGTGGTACCGGCGGGATTCACCGACGAGGATTCGCCGCACTCGATCAGCTTCGTGGGCCGACTCTACGACGAAGCGACCCTGTTGGCCGTGGCCCGCGTCTATCAGGAACAAACCGGATGGCACAAAAAAACCCCGCCGGGTTTCTAGTCCGGCGGGGTTGGAAAAGTGGATCCGGGCTTCAGGCCTTTTGCTGGATCCGATCCAGGTCACCGACCATGTCCTCGACGAACGACAGAGCGAACTCCTGCTGCCGTTCCTCGGCGGCCTGGGACAACTGTCGTGAAAGGTCCACCACCCGTTCGGCGAACACGTTCTGGGCGCCGCACTCAATGGCCCCCGCCTCCTGCACCACAAACTCGAAATCGTAATTGTGCAGGGCCCCCGTGATGGTCTTGAGTCGCATCTGCGTATCCGACATGAAGACGTCCAGGATTTCACCGGCCATGTCGATGTCCCCGTCCAGACTGAAGATCAGCTTCTCCATGCTGTAGGGGTCGAATTCCTCTTCCGGCCGTTCGAGCAACGCCGGAGAAAGGGTCCGGTTCATCGCTTCGATGATGAGCTGGCTGCTGATCGGCTTGGGAATGTAGTCGTTCATGCCCGCGTCCAGGCACATCTGGCGATCCTTCTTGGTGGCGTGGGCGGTCATGGCGATGATGGGCACCTGCTTGTTGCGCCCGCCCGCCTTGCCTTCGCGGATCAGGTGCGTAGCCTCGATCCCGCCCATGACCGGCATCTGGATATCCATGAAGACCAGATCGAATTCCGTTGCGGACAGCAGCCGCAGGGCGTCCTTGCCGTCGGTGGCCCCCTGGCCCGCGTAGCCGAGCTTCTTCAGCATGCCCATGGCCACGGCCTGGTTCACCATGTTGTCCTCGACCAGCAGGATGCGCATGTCACGAGGTCTCTTTTTCGGTTTCGACCCCGTCCGGGCTTTGACGGCATCCTTCATTTCGGTAATCTGCTCCTTGGCGGCCTTGCCGAACAGCACCGTGAACCAGAAGGTCGAGCCTTCGGATTCCACGCTGTCGACCCCCATGCTTCCGCCCATCTTTTCCACCAGCTGGCGGGAGATGTTCAGCCCGAGCCCCGTGCCGCCATACTTGCGGGTGGTCGAGGTGTCGGCCTGGGTGAAGGCCTGGAACAGGCTATCCTGGATGTGCCGGGGTATGCCGATGCCCGTGTCGTTCACTTCGAAGCGTACCCGCTCAGGCTCGAAGGGATTGTCGCCGTCCGTGTCCGAGGCGACCTTCAGGGTGACCGATCCTTTTTCGGTGAACTTCAGGGCGTTGCCCACCAGGTTGACCAGGACCTGATGCAGGCGGGCCTGGTCGCCGACCACGTACTCGGGCAGCCTGTCTTCCACCTCGAGGTTGAATTCCAGCCCCTTCTGGCGAACCTGGAAGATGAACGTGTCGGCAACGCCCTTCACGGTGTCGCTCAGGTGGAAAGGCTCGTGTTCGAGGTCCAGCTTGCCGGCCTCGATCTTGGAGAAGTCCAGGATGTCATTGATGACCCCGAGCAGGCTGCGCCCGCTGGTGGCGACGATCTCCGCCGTTTCTCGCTGCTCCTTGCCCAGTTCCATGTCCAGCAGCAGGTCCGACATGCCGATGACCGCGTTCAGCGGCGTCCGCAGCTCGTGGGTCAGGTTGGCGATGAAGGAACTCTTGGCGGCGTTGGCTTCGCCGGCTTCGAGGGCGAGACGGCGGGCCTTGATGGTGGCCTTTTCCAGTTCTTCGTAGGAGCGTTCCATCTCTTCGGTGCGTTCGGTGACCCTCGCTTCCAGGGTCCGGTTCAGCTCCAGGAGCGCATCTTCGGCGGCCTGGCGTTCGCTGACGTCACGGGCGAAAGCCACCAGCAGGGGACGGTCCCCGGAGGTCGAAAGATGGGAGGTGATGCTCAGCGGCAGTTCCCGGCCGTCCTTGCTTTCCATCCTGGCCTGCAGCCCCGTGACCCCGCCGGAGGCCACCGATCTCTCGAATTCCTTCTTCATCAGTTCCCGGGCGACTTTGGGATAGAGATCCTGCTGATGCATCGAGGTCAACTCGTCCACGGAGTATCCCGTCATCTCGCTGGCCCGGGGATTGGCCCCGACGATGGCGCCCGTATCCTTGTCGACCAGGAAAATCGCTTCCTTGGAACCGGAAAAGATTTCCTCGAAGAGGGCCTTTTCCTTCTTTTCCTCAGCCAGGGCCTGGACCATTGCCTCGTAGCCCGAAGCCAGGTCGGACTGGGCGCGATGCATGGCCTTGATCAGTTCCTGGGGGGAAAGATCCTGGTTTTTATCATTTTCCGACATTTTTCCGCCGTTTCCTGGATTTGAGCGGTCGGGATCGGACCCCTTCCACTGGGTCCGAACCGTCCCCGACACACCTTTGGAATCTGGATTTTCATCGGCAGGAGAGGGGGGGAACTGTAGCGATTTTGACCGTTAACGCTGCTGGTAGCCACGGTTCTAGCTACCAGATCACACTTGAATTATCGATCTGGAGTTTTTTCCAGCGCCTCAGCCAACTCCTGGCAGGTAAGCGACCCCGGCTGGCAGCTGTCCAGGTGGTTCAACTGGCCTTTCTGTCCCAGTTCGGCCAGAGCGTCGGGATTCCCGGCGATGGGACATTCCCCCGACGATCCGCAGGACGAACACGTGCCCTGTTTGCGGATGGTTCGATAGAAAGCCACTCCGGCCCAGACAAGTGCGCCGGCCACCACGACTCCGACGATGATCATCTCTGTCACCGAACCCATCACGTCCCTCCCCAGCCCAGCAGGGTGCCGCCCTGGAAGACGATGAAGGTCACCAGCCAGCCCAGGGCCGTCAGGCCGATGGACTGGGCAAGGGCCCAATTGACGGACCCCGACTCCTGCCTCGTGACGGCAAAAGTGGCGATGCAGGGCGTCGAAATAAGGGCGAACAGCATGATGCAGAAGCCCACCAGCTGGGAATACCTGGCCCTCAGTTTGGCACGCAGGTAGTCCGAATCCTCATCGGCCTCGCCGACCGCGAACACGATCCCCATCTGCGCCACGAACACTTCCTTGGCGGCCACGGCGCCCACCAGCGCGGTGCCGATGCGCCAGTCGAAGCCCAGCGGAGCGATCACCGGTTCGATCAGCCGCCCCACGCGGCCGGCGATGGAATAGGAGAGCTCCGCGGACTGGGCCAGGTTCGGGTCCGTGATTTCTCCGTAGGGCATCGGAGCGGTCGTGGCCGTGCCGTCGAACCCGGCCGGCAGCACGTAGTCGGCAGGCGGTTTGGGGTAGAACGCCAGGAACCACAGGATGATGGCCGCGCCCAGGATCAAGGTCCCGGCCTTCTTCAGGTAGAGCCAGGAGCGGGTCCACATCTGTACCAGGAGGCTGCCCGCGGTCGGCATGCGGTAGGGGGGCAGCTCCATGAGGAACGGGGTGGTTTCACCACGGAACATGGTGGCGCGCAGTACCTGCGCCCCTCCCAGGGCCAGCAGGATACCGGTCACGTAGATGATCCAGAGCATGGGGCCCTGCCACTTGGCGGAGAAGAAGGCGGGGATCATCAGGGCGTAGATGGGCAACCGGGCGCCGCAGCTCATCAAGGGCAGCACCATCATCGTGATCAGGCGGTCACGTCTCGTCTCCAGGGTGCGCGTCGCCATGATGGCGGGCACGGTGCAGCCGAAACCGATCAACAAGGGAATGAAGCTCTTGCCGTGCAGGCCCACCTTGCTCATGAAACGGTCCATGACAAAAGCCGCCCGCGCCATGTAGCCCGTGCTTTCGAGCACAGCGATGGCCAGGAAAAGCAGCACGATGTTGGGCAGGAAAACGAGTACGCCGCCCACCCCGCCGATGATCCCGTCCACCAGGAGCGACCTCAACGGGCTCCCGGTCCCGGCGGGCCACAAGCCGTTGAGGAAACCCGCCAGCGAAGTGAAGCCGGCGTCGATCAGGTCCATCAAGGGAGCGCCGAGACTGAAGGTCAGGGTGAACACCACGTACATCAGCCCCAGGAAAAGCGGAACGCCCCACACCGGGTGCATGGCGAACCTGTCGATGCGGTCCGATGTGGTGGTCCGGCGGTCGTCCGGCTGGTGCAGCAGATCCCCACAGAGATGGTCGATGAACTGGTAACGCAGGCGGGCCAGCAGCGTGTCGGGGTCGTCCTCGGTGCGGGAGGCGAACTCGGCCGCCACTCCGGAAATGGCCTCGCGGGCACCGGGCTGGGCGATGCCCTCGATCACCTTGGGATCGTTGCTCACCAGTTTGACGGCCTGCCAGCGGCGATGGTCGCTCTCGGGCAGCATCCCCTCGATTTCCC
>CBDTUS010000031.1:0-25446 GCA_965363725.1 uncultured bacterium
TTTGGCCATATCTGGGCACATAATAATTTTTACCTATTCTTGCTCAATTTCCATGATCTTAGTTACTCGGCGGGTATGACGCCCGGCGGCGAAATCCGTCGAGGACCCATTCGGTCGACAGCTCCCGGCGCGCCACGTAGTCGGCCAGGGTTCGGGGCGCCTGCATGTTGCCCGAGCGGATCAGGTTGGCCACGCTGCCGGGCAGGTCGTGCATTTCCCGACCCTGCAGGACCAGGTTGCCGCCCGGCGCCATGAGCGCCAGCACCAGGGTGTCGGGCGAACGGCCGGTGCGCAGAAGGTCCAGCATGCCCCCCAGACTCGACACCTGGAAGCGGCCCGCGGCCCTTTGGGCCTCGAAGGCGAACAATTCGGCGGCGCTGGCGGCCAGCACCCGGTAGGGGCCGGCTTCGAGATGCGCGGGCAGGGTCAAGGTCATGTCCAGGGTCCGGCGCGCGCCCTCCCGCGGCAGCAGTTCGACCTGGAAGAACACCTCGCCTCCCGTTTCCGGGAGCACCCGCGGCCCGGTGACACCCACGATCGTGGCGGTGGCCATGGGTCGGCTCAATTCCAGGCGGGCCCGAACTTCCTTCAGACGCAATGGCTGGTGGGAGTTGTTGAGCAGGATGTTCAGCGGAGCCATCCAATGGGAGGCCAGACCCATGGCGCCGCCCGGACCGGCGGCCACCCCGGTCAGCACCAGCGGTTCGCCAACCAGATCCGCAGGGCCGTCCCAGAAGGTCTCGATCCGGTAACCGAGGGTTTGTCGGCTGGCGTCATCGCCTTCGGCCAAAAGGGAATTGTAGAGGGACCAGAAGACCAAGGCGGGCGCCAAGCCGGGATCATCCACCACCTCGAACCGGAAGGAACGGCCGGCCGTTTCTCCGGCCTGGGCCAGTTCCACCGTCACGGGAATCATGTCGGGCACCTGTCCGGTCACCCCGGCCAACCCCGCCCTCTGGTCGTGGTGCACCGTGCCGACGATCCGGCCGATGGACCCCATCTTGAAGGACATCTGGCGACTGGGAAACACCGTCAGAACCTCGGCCGTGGCCAGGGGCCAGTCCACCGGGCCGCGCTGCATGAAGGGATGCCCCATCATCAGGATCCGGTCGCCGTCGACCCAGGTCACCGTGCCGATGGCCCCGAGCCGGGCGTCGCCCGTGATCAGGGGAACGGCGCAGGCGCTGCCTGGCTGGAAGGCCCCATCTGTAGGCGGATCGGTGGGCCCACCGGTCGGGGTCGCCGCCACCGCGCCCACCGGTTGCACGATCCAGCTGTCGGGCCCAGGCAGGGCGCTCGCGTCTTCGGGAACCAGGTCTCCGAGCAGGGTCAGGATCATTTCGCGCGCCGAAGGCCAGGTGCCCGTCGGCACCGCTGCGGAAGGTTGGCTTCCGGTTTCTCCGGAGAGGGCCCAAGCCAGGGGTTCGCCCTCCTTCAAGGGCGGAAGAAGGCTCCGCAGGTCCGGAACCAGACCGCGGGCCTCGGCGTCCTGAGCGGCGGCCGGCGCCGTCGGCAGAGCCAGCATTTCCCGGGCGGGGGTCACCCCGGCCAAGGGCCTCAGCGCGCCGCCCCAACCAAAGGCCAAGGCCCCGGCAAAACGTCCGTCCAGGTAGATGGGACTGCCGCTCATGCCCTGGGCGATGCTGGAAATCTCCAGCCCGTGGCCGCTGACTTCGACCAGCAGCAGGCTTCCGTCCGCGCGCACGTTTTCCTGCACACCGATGACGGTCACGCCGAAGGTGTCGACCCGGGAGCCTTCAAAAACCGTCAGGCCGAACCCGGTCATGCCGGGGGAGATTTCCTCCAGGGGAATGAATTCCCTGTCGCGGTCCTGGGCCACCGAACCGGTCGAAACCAGTCCGATCAGGCACAATATCCCCACGAGACAGGTTCCGGTCCGACGCCTTGATGATGAAAATCTGGTCACATGTGATCCTTCCACACCCACTTTGACTCCACGGGACGGCTGGCGTTGCCCGTTTCAGGCACAATCCTCCGATATTCGCAAAAAACAGGCCGCTTGCGCCTCAAGGAGAGCTCCTGACCGATCATTCAAGGCCAGAACCTGATCCCCGCCCGCAGGAAGAGCCCGCTGTAGTTGAAACGCAGCTTGTCGTCGACGCTGTCGGGGTTGAAGACGGTGTCCCCGTCCACCTCCAGCTTGTTGATGATCGCATGGCGGAATCCGCCCTCGCCGAACAGGGACCAGGTCGCCGACAGTTTGCCGTCCAGGATGGCGTACCCGGCGAACAGGAAACCCAACCCGTTGAAGGAATCGGTCCGGTCGCCCAGCAGCGGATCGACCGTCCGCAGCGACCCCGCGCTTCGTACCAGGCCCAGATCGGTGCCGACGCCCACCCGCACCTTCTGGCCGTTGTCCGGCAGGTAGTCCAGGGTGATCTCGAACAGGTCCGCCGGCAGATCGAAGCGGACAAGATACCCATCCTGGGAAATTTCGCTGGCGGCGAACAAGCGGGCATATCCCAAACCCAGCCCGAGTTCGCGGCTTAGAACATAGCCGAACGCCAGGCCAGCTTCCGGACCCCACCTGAGGTTGTCCATGGCCTCGGTGCCGACTTCGGCGTTGACCCGGTCCACGGCATCGTTGACGTCATCGAGATTCAGGGAGGTAACGCCGCCATGGGCCTGCACGTAAAAACCCCCGGCCGCCGCCGGACCTGAACCCAGCAGGCAGAACACCGCCGTCTGGAAAATCATTGCACCGCGGATCGTCATCCCTATCTCCAAAAAAGGCCCCGCGGAAAATGCCGCGGGGCCAATGAGTGGTACGCCCAGGAGGATTCGAACCCCCAGCCTCCTGGTCCGTAGCCAGACGCTCTATCCAGTTGAGCTATGGGCGCACCATGTCGTCAGCTTCCGCTGACTCAATATAATAAATTCTGGCGGAGAGGGAGGGATTCGAACCCTCGGTGAGTTTCCCCACACACGCTTAGCAGGCGTGCGCCTTCAGCCACTCGGCCACCTCTCCCAAACCTGGCGGAGGGCGGGGGACTCGAACCCCCATGGGCTTTCACCCGGCGGTTTTCAAGACCGCTGCCTTACCAATTAGGACTAGCCCTCCGGATCTGCCGAATTGGACCATATCGATCCCATTGGTATCGTGCCATTTCCCGCCCGAACCAGCCCGCCGCAACCAGGTGCGGAAGGCCGCCGTTCCATCAGCGGAAAGGCACGGTACTATTTGGGTTTCCATTTGTCAAGGCGAGGACCGCGGCCCCCGATTCCCGGTCGCCTCAGGGATTCCGCAAGCGGCCCAGATCCACCCCTACGGTAGGTCTCGCGGACGCTCCCGACAAGGTCAACGGCAGATTGATCCGCCCGTCGGCGTCACGCAGGGTCTGGGCCAGGAACGAGAAATTTCCCAGATCCGGCGTAAATCCCGGCGGTAGCTTGACGTCGATTCCCAGGGCCAGGTTTCCTTCCAGGGCCACCCATCCCTTGGCCAGCCAATCCGTTTCCCCGCCGCCGAGGGTCAGACTCTCGATCATATACCTTCCCTGGACCAGGCGGAAATCGTGGGCCAGTTTGCGGAACCGCACGTCCATGAGATCCTGCCGATCTCCCAGGTACTTCGAGACATCGGCCAGCCAGTCCCGCGCATGAAGAACCCCCTCGCTGCCGGTCACGGTACCGGCTATGTCCAGGGTGGCGATCCGCGTGGGGGCGTCCCTGAGGTCGCATCCCCCCACCGCCGAGGCGTTCAAATCGCTTGCCAGGCGGCGGCCGATATCCGGCGCCCAGGGTTCCAGCAGGGCCTCCGCGGGCACGTTTTGGACTTCACCGGCAAAGGTAAGGCGCCCCCAGGGATCGGCCAGGTAGTCCACCGTCAGATTCCCGGTCAATTCCCCGGTGGACCGGTGTGCCGAAAGCGAGGTGACCTCGAGCACCTTGCCGGCAAATCCGCCCTTCATCTCCAGGTGCGTGTAGGGCGCCCTCTGCAGAACCAGGGTGTCGGCGGTGCCCGTGAAACCGAAGGCCAGATCCGGAGGGATCAGGGCGCCCGGAGCCGCCGATCGCCCGGTTGCCGGAGGCTGTTCCAGGCCGAGGTTCAGGTCGGTCAGGTGCAGCCGGAAACCCGTGGCCATGGCCTGCCCCCGGTCCCAGGTGGCCTCCAGCTTGGGCCCGGCCAGAACGACCTCGTTGATCTTGACCTGCTTGCGCAGCAGGGGCAGCAGCGCCGGCGTCACGCTCAGTTCCCGGAGAGTCAGGGCATAGGTTTCCAGGTCGGTGGGCGAACCGGTGGCCGCGGCCAGGGCGGCGCCCGTGCCGGTGATGCTTCCGTCACGCAAGGTCACCCGCCACTGCCAGCGCCAGCTGATGCGCGCCTCGGCGAGGGTGACGGTGGCACCGGTCGCGCGCTCGACTTCGCGAACCACTTTTTCGGTGATCAAATCGGTCGGGACCAGCCGGGGAACCAGCAGGATCAGGATCACCAACAGCAGGAGGATGGCCCCGACGGTCATCAGCAATGCGCGCTTGAATCTTTTCATGGACGCAGCGTCCCCTTCCCTTCGGCACGGCCCTGCGCGGTGATCCGCCCGCCGCCCAGCACCAGGTCCCCGGCATAGAGGACGAGCCCCTGGCCCGGGGCGGGTCCGTCCACCGGTTCGGTCAGTTCCACGCGGATGCGGTCGTCTTGGCGGACCCATTCCCGGACGGGGGATCCTACGTGCCGATGACGAATCCCCAGCACGACGGAGCCGCCGTCCGGACATCCCGGCAACCGATCGCCCGCTTTCCAGCGGGTGGGCAAACGGTCCACCGCGGCGGTAAAATCGTCGCCGGTCACCGTCCGGGCCTGCAGGTCCTTGCGGGGCCCCACGATCAGACGCCCGGTCTCCAGATCGAGTTCCAGAACATAGAGAGGATCCGGCGCGGCCACCCCCAGGCCCTTGCGCTGTCCGATGGTGTAGTGGATCAACCCCCCGTGTCGGCCCAGGATCTCTCCCTGGCGATCGACGATATCGCCGGGCGCCAGGGCCCGCCGGTCGGCGTCCGGAACCTGTTCAAAAAGGAAGGTGCGGTCCCCGTCGGGGACAAAACAGATTTCCTGGCTGTCCCGCTTGTCGGCCGCCTTGATGCCCAGCTGACGCGCGGCTTCGCGGACCTGGGACTTGACGAACCATCCCAGAGGGAACACCAGCCGAGGAAACAGGGCCCGGTCGATGCGGTGCAGAAAGTACGACTGGTCCTTGGCCGGGTCGAGTCCCCTGCACAGGTGCGCACCATGCTCGTCCCGGGTGATCCGGGCGTAGTGGCCGGTCGCCGCCAAGGCACAGCCCTGCCGGTCGGCCAGCCGCACCAGTTCCGGGAACCGGACCACGCTGTTGCAGTCGAGGCAGGGATTGGGCGTGCGGGCGGCGGTGTAGTCGGCCACGAAAGGATCGATGACGTTTTGCCGGAACGGCTTTTCCACATCGCCGACCCAGTGGGGCGCGTCGTAGGCCCGGGCCAGGCGCCGCGCCTCGTCGATCGCCTCAAGCGAACAGCAGGACTTGTCGGTGAAGGCGTCGTCATCGGCGTAGCAGAAGTTCTTGAAGGTCACACACTGCACGTCGCAGTCGAGGGACCGGAGCAGGGCCAGGGTCACCGCGCTGTCCACCCCGCCGCTGAGGCCCAGCAGGACCCCCGTGCCCGGCGGCAGGACCCGACGCAGGTCATCCGGGATCGGCAGCGGAAAGGTCATCAGTTGATCGGCGGCGGCGGAGCATTCAACAGGTCGTTGACGATCTTGATGTTGTCGCGCGACCGGTCGCCGATGTCCCCGTCGGGATCGAACTTGGAGGCCAACTCCCACTCGGCGATGGCTTCCCGGTAGATCTTCGCCTCGGCGAACATGATGGCGATGTTGTAGTGCGCCAGGGCGCTCTTCGGATTGTATTCGAGCACCTTGTCGAATTCCGCCATGGCCTCGGTGGTACGGCGCTGCCGGAGGTAGAGCGAACCCAGGTTGCAGCGGGCCTTCTCGTCGGAGGGATCCACCGCCAGCGCCATGGTGTAATACTTGTTGGCCTGGTTGATCCGCTCGTCGTACTCCTGACGGTTGCCCATGGATTCGGCGCGGTCGTCCCAGATGGACCCGAGATTCACCATCGGTTCGATAAAGGTACTGTCCTGGGCCACCGCGAGGCTGAAATACACCTCCGCACTGTCCAGCCAGGCCAGGGCGCCGGGGTTGTTCCAGCCTCCGACACTGGCGCTGTCGCCGGCGGCGTCATAGAATCGATTGCCGAGAAGGAAATTCGCGAACGAATTGTAGGGGAACCCCCCGTCGGCGATCACCCGCAGGGTGTCCTCCAGCGCCTGGCCCTCGAAGCCCTCGGTCAGGGCAATGAACTTCTCCAGTTCGGTCGGCGGGATGCCGTCCTTGCACCCGGAAACCAGAACCGACGCCAACATCAACACGATGAAACCCGCTGCCACCATTCGCTGCATCAATCCATCTCCCTGAATAATGAATCCAAAATTTCCGCACATCCGGCCCCGGATCCTACCACCATGCTTCGAGTCCCGTCACCGAGACCGTCAATCGCCAGAACGTGGTTTCCAGTCCGTTCTCTTCCAGGTCGCCAATTATACCGTACGAAAGGGCCAGATCAAGGGAGCCCAGGCTCTGTCGGAAGGGAAATCCGGTTCCCACACTGACCATCTTCTCGTCGATAGGGTTCCCCTTCTCCGCCTCGGGCCCGCCGCCCACCCCGTAGGCCCATCGCCTGTAGCTGGCGCCCAGTCGTATGGGCAGATTCGACCAGCCGCCCCGGCGCGCACGGCCCATTCTGCGTTCCAGGCCGACCGAAAGACTGTATTCGTCCTCCATGTCGACCATCCATTCCTCGGGCCCGGTGAACTTGCTGAACTCCATGAACTGGGCGTCGGCCCCCAATTGCCAGCGGCCGAACGGCCGCAGCTGGATGCCCGCCAAGTATTCGTCGGGCATTTCCATGGTGTAGGACGATTTGGCACGTTGGCTCAACCCGAACTGGGTGACGGTCCGGTCCGCCTCGATCTTGTGGGCCGGCGTCCATGACGCCCCCAGCTGGACCCAGGACAACGGGTTCAGTAGGAGGCTCCAAGTCTGGGAGGTCCCGTGGAATTCGTCCTTGGTTTCCTTGGCGTTGGTCTGATAAAGGGGACCGCTTGTGCTGGAAGGCCTGGTGAAAAAGTTGCTCGTCGTTCCCTTCAGCGATCCGCCCTCGATGTTGACCGTACCGCCGACCGAAAGGCCTGGGAGTAGTTCCAGGGCCCCGCCCAGGGGCACCCGGAAGCGGTTCCCGACCCGGTCGAACTGGATATCGCCGCTGACGGAATCCTCCCAGACCCAGCCCCAGCTGGTGTCGGCGAGGGTATGGTACTGGGAGGAACGGTTCACCACGAAACCCGCCGTCAGGGCCACGCGTCCCTTGAACACCGGTCCGGCCACGCGGACGTCCGGCACAAAGACCCGCGAATTCATCCGCTGGCCCTGGGTATCCTCCGATTCCATCTTGTCCCCGAAGCCGGTAAATTTCAGGGCCAGGTGCGTCAGGGAACTCAACGAAGCGATGTTCTTGAAACCGGGGTTGATGGGATCGTCCACGGCCATACCCCAGCCGCCGCGGGCAACCATTCGCGCGTCATCGGTCACCGTTCGCTGACCGATGTTGTAGATCGCGAACGGAGTCTGGGCGGCCGCCGGGTCGCAGAGACCACCGATCACCAGCAGAAAAACCAAGGTCGGCAGACCGCGGTGAAGGAGATTTCGGGTCCGGGAAAAGAACATTATTTCCCCTCCCCCTGGATCTCGTCCACGACACTGTAGGTGATCTTCAGTCGGGGCCGGTGCGCCGGATCCGCCGCGGCGGTGCCCATGAATCGGAATTCCCGATAGTAGAAATCAGCCGACGTGGCGGACCTGCCTGCTACCGGAAAAGCATCTTCGGCCCCGGCCAGGATAAAGCCCCGGGACCCGGAATAGACGTTGTTGATGACCCGCAGCACGGCCTGGGTGACGTCGAACTGGATGGTCTCGTCCAACTGCGGGTCCTGGGTGGGATTCCCCGTGACGTAGAAACTGTAGTACTGGGTTTCAGGGAAATCCCCGGTAAGCACGAAAAGGTCAATGTCCCCGAAGGGGTCCCCGAAGAAGGTTTCATCCCATTCGAGAACAGAGATCGGGCTCTGGATGCCGAAACTGGTTCCGGGTTTGTTGGTGATGCTCAACAGGGCCCGGTTGATGAAGGCGTTGGGCGGCAGCCCCGAGAGATCGAACTTCAAGGTCGGGTAGGACCGCAGCCCGGTCCGCAGCAAAAATTCGGTGTCCACATCGGCCGGAGGATCGGGGACCTGGTGGAAGGTCGAAGCGTCCGTGTAGGAATTCATCAGGTAGAATTTGTTGGTGTCCACATAGTCATTCTCAAATTCCACCTGGAAATTGGGGCCCACCAGGGTGCCAACCTGCAGGGGGTCGAATTCCGAGACCTTCTTGGTTTCCCGGGAGCCGTAACCGACCAGGCCCGAATCGGAGGGGGCGTCCAGGGTGACCATCAAACCCATGGACAGACCCTCGTCGAACCATCTTACGAAGTCCTCCGGGTACATGCGCAGGAAGGGTTCGTTGTTATCGTTGACCTCGAAAAAATCCTGGTTCAGGACCTGGGGCAGGAAGGCGGGCACTTCGTTGGGCGCGCTTTCAAAAAGGGTGGAGTCATACGGAGCTTCGAGTTGTCTGATCAGGTAATAAAGTTCCACCGGCTGGCCCGTGGGTTCAAACCCGGTCGTATCACCCTCGTCATTCACGATGGGGCTGGTGGCATGGTAGAATTTTGGTTTGATCAGACTGAACTTGACCGCCTTGATGTTCTCCACCGTAAAAAGGCTGTCGGGAAAGAGGGTCGTGTTCCGGGGAACCGTTTCTTCTGCAAAACCAAAATCGAAGTTGGCGATGATCGAGGATTGCGTTCCCATCTGCTCGCCCATGTAGACCAGCTGCTGCCGGTGGACGGGAATGAGTGGATTATTCACCTTCAGGGCCGAGTAGTTGGTGACATTCGCGGCCTCCAATTCGACCAGGACGGTGTCGATCTGGTCGGTCACCAGCGCGGTGCCCACCAGGTTGGGGGGATCGCTGGTGCAGCCGGCGATCACCAGGACCACCGCCATGATCACCGCCGCGGCCAGGGCCACGCCGAGCTGGAGTCGTCTGCCGGTATCCGTTCCGTCACTAGTGGACTTCAAAATATCCTCTTTTCGGGGTCAGCGTCCGGCCGGCACCCGGGCCGACAGGCTGACACGCGTGAACCCGCTCTGTTTGATGGTGTCGATGAGCTCCACCACGTCGCCGTGGGCCGCGTCCTCGTCGGCGCGCAGCACCATCCGGTCTTCGCCGCTATTGGTGTGCATCTGTTCCAGCCGCGTGGCCAGGGTATCGAGGTCGATCAGGGTGTCGTTCAGGTAGACTTCCCCGCCGGAGGTCAGGAACAGGATGGCCGGCGTGTCCACCGTCTCCGAAGCGGTGGCCGACCGGGGCAGGACCAGGTTGATGGCCGGCTGGTTCTTGAAGGTCGAGGTGACCATGAAGAAGATCAGCAGCAGGAACATCACGTCGATCAGACTGGTGACGTTGATGATCAGCCCGCGGCCCTTCCTGCTCGGACGAAAGTTCATGGACCGGCCGCCGCTTCGAGATCGAGCCTATCGCGCTTCTGGGCTACCTGACGTCGGCGCAGGGTGTCCAGAACCTTGGACGAGTAGAACTCCAGGTCAAAGATGATACGATCGGCCCGCCCGTTCAACCAATTGTAGGCCACCAGGGCGGGGATCCCGATGATCAGCCCCGCGGCCGTGGTGACCATGGCTTCGCTGATGCCCGCGGAAAGGGTTTCGGGGTTGCCCAGGCCGGAGGCGGAAATGGTGGTGAAAACGCGGATCATGCCGAGCACCGTGCCGAGCAACCCGAGCAGGGGCGAGACCGCCGCCACGGTCTCCAGCACGCCCAGGCGGAGGGTCAGACGGGTTGATTCCTGACGCCCCGTCTCCTCCAGCACGTCGCGGATGACGGTCCAGTCGTTGTCCGCGTGGTCCAGGCCCGCCCGGACCAGATTGGCGAAGGGCCCCGGCTTCCGGTCGCAGATGGCGTAGGCCACGGACAGGTCCTGGCTCGCCGACAGGGTCATGACCGCTTCGGCGATCTCGGGGATGATGATGCGCCCCTGTCTCAGGACGTAGATCCGCTCGATGAGCACCGCCAGCCCCACCAGCGAGGCCAGGGTGATGGGGATCATCATGTAGCGTCCGGCCAGTATCATTTCCCACATGTGGGATTAAACCTCCATCGGGTCGAAAAACGGGGAATCAATTTCCCCTCGATACGTTTCGGTGTCTTCACCGCCGGAACGCAGGATAGTGCAGCCCCAGTGTGATCACAAGATTCTCTTCCGGAAAATGATCCGGCAGGGGCCAATAGGGAGCGAACGCCTTCAGCGCCGCTTCGGAAGCGTCGTGCAAGGACTGGTGCCCATCGGTCTCCACAACCTCCATCGAAGAGACCCGGCCGTCCTTGCGGATGACCAGCTTGATCACCGTCATGCCGCTGATGACACCCAGGCGGTAGGCATAGGGCGCCATCCAGTGCCGGTAGAGTTCATTCTGGAAGCGTCGCATCCAAGGCGCGTAGTCCCACTCGTAGGTGTTGAGACTGAAATCACCGTCGATGGCCACCCCGGACTGGACCCGGCCGCGCGCGGCCTGGTTGAAATCGAAACCGCGATCACCCTCGGCGCCCTGGTCACCCTCCTTGAGGATCGTGGGAGCTTCCCCGCCCCACCAGTCCTCCAGTTCGGGATTCTTCTCGTCCTGCTCGTCCGCCTGCTCGCCCTCATCGGCGCCGCCGGATTCGGCATCCTCGCGAGGCAGGACCCATTCACCGGAGGGATCGAGATCCTCGCCGGCCATTTCTTCCTGTTCGGCGCCCGCCTCCCCGGTTTCCTGGGGACTGGTGGCGGCTTCGGTTTCGGGCAGCGGCTGCTGGGCGAATTCGACACCCTCGGCCCCGGTCAGCTCCTCTTTATCGATCTGGACCTGGTCGGCGATCCATTCCTCGTCGGCGGACGGGGTGTCACTGTCCCCGCCCAGCTTGTTGTCCGCGGCCAGGGAATGCTCATTGGCCAGGTAGTCAGGGTTCTCCGGCGGGGTCTCGCTGGCCTGACGTTCCGGGACGGCGGTGAAGGCCTTGGGCATCTCGTTGGCCGGATCTTCCAGCGGCTCGTCCGGCAGCAGGAACAGCTCGACTTCCTGGGATAGCTCGTCCGCCAGGGCCGGATCCACCGAGGTCAGGGGAATACGCCACGTCGCCGCCGCCAGCACCAGGTGCAGCAGCAGCGACAGCACAAAAGCTCCCTGAATGATTCGTTTCTCTTGCACCGTCTATCACTGTCCCGCGGCGAAAGGGGTCTGCCCCATCGGTCGCCCTGTTCCTCGCATCTGGCCTGAAGCCGAATGAAGGCTTTAAAGTACCCTGCCTGTCCGCCAAATGCCAACCCGGGTTGACGAAACCGGCAACCTCGCCCATGGTTGGCGGGTTCCCCTACCAGACACACGAGAAAACGCAGATTGGGCCGCACCATGAACGATTCCCGGACCACGCCAGATGATCTGCCGGATAAAAGGCCGGACGAATTGGCGGAGTCCTTGCCGGACAAGCTGTTATCCCGCCTGCCGGCCGATCTGCGGACCCAGGTCCGGCTGGCCGTGCCTCTGGAATCGTTGACTTCCCTGCGGGTGGGCGGTCCGGCTGCCCTGGTCTGCCCGATACGTAACCCCGAACAGGCCCGTCGGTTCCAGGGTTTGGCCCTCGACAGCCGGATCCCCTTTTTCATCCTCGGAGGCGGCAGCAACGTCTTTGCCGACGACCGGGGATTTTCCGGGGTGATCCTGCACGTGGCCACCGAAAACATCGCCCGAACGGGCGACACCATCCGGGTCGGCGCCGGCCTTTCGTTCGACCACCTCATCGAGCGCTCCCTGGACCTCGGTCTGACGGGCCTGGAGTTCGCTTCGGGCATCCCCGGCACCCTGGGCGGCGCCCTGGTCGGCAACGCCGGCTGTTACGGCCATGAGATCGGGGAATTCCTCGTCGAGGCCCTGCTCCTGCGGCCGGACGGGCACCTGGAAACCGTGGGTCCCCAGGAGTTCGGTTTCCGCTACCGCGAAACGGACCTCAGGGAAACGGGAACCGTGGTCCTGGAGGCGGTCCTGAAACTCCGCCGGGGCGATGTGGACCAGGCGGTCCGATTGCGCCGCGAAAAGATCCTCGACCGCCGGACCAAACATCCGGTGGATCTGCCCAGCGCCGGCAGCTGGTTCCGCAACCTGCCGCCGGAACATCCCGGCGAAAGGCGCCGCGCCGCGGGCGTCCTGCTGGAGCAGGCCGGGTCCAAGGACATGCAGGAGGGCGACGCCAGGGTTTTTGCCAAGCACGCCAACATGATCGTCAATACGGGCCGGGCCACCAGCGCCGATGTCCTGCGTCTGGCAGCCCGAATGAAAAAGGCGGTAAGGGAAAAATTCCAGGTCGAGCTGCTGGAAGAAGTGCGGTATCTCGAGCCGTGAACCGCCGGTGAGATTTGCGGCGCCTATTTGACCAGCATGAGTTTGTGAACAAGGCTGTTTTCCGAAGTCCTGATCCTCAGCAGGTAGACACCCGCTGCGGCCGGTCGGCCGGACGAACGCCCGTCCCAGAACAAGGCATGCTCCCCGGCTTCGAATTCACCGTCGGCCAGTTCGGCCACCCGGCGCCCGGACAGGTCGTAGACACCGGCCTGCACCCGTGCCCGCCGGTTGAGGGCGAACCGGGCGTTGACCAGGGGATTGAAGGGGTTGGGCCAGGGTTCCCGGGACCAGGTCGCCAAAGGCAGATCTTCGGTCGAGGATTCCGGGCACAGCCCCTGCAAAGGCAGGACAAGGGCTTCACGGCGACCGCCTTGGCCCACGGTCAGCCGCAACCGGCTGGTCCTGACCGGGCCGTCCAGGTCGCCGCGATCCACGGTCAGGATCCATACGTTTCGATCAAAATCCATCGTTCCCACCAAGGCCTGGCCCTCCGCCGCCAGGGTTTGCCACCGGCCTTCGGCCCCGTATTCCACCAGCCAGGCCCCGTCACCTTCCGGAGCGATCCGGATCTCCAGACGATCCCCATCGCAGTCGACCTGCAGGGCCCGGGACGCCACCGCCACCAATTGCTTTTCCACGTTGAGCAGGGTCAGGCCCAGCAGCAGGGAGCTGTCCAGGGTCAGGATATCGGGGACATCGTCATTGTTGAAGTCTTCCACGTTGAGCACATTCACTTCCGGACCGCCGGAAAAGGTGGCGGCCTGGGAATACTCCCAGGATCCCAGGGGATAAACCACGCCCAGCAACCGGTCGTCGCGCAGGTTCACCACGAGTTCGGGGCGGTTGTCCTGATCCAGGTCCCGGATGACCAGACCCGACGGCGCACTGCTCAGGGTGTGGGCGCCGATGCGGCGCACCAGGGCTCCGGACCCGTCGTTTTCAAACATGGAAAGGGACTCGTCGGATTTGTTGAGAACGATGAGATCCTCGTCCAGATCCTGGTCGAGATCCCCCACCGCCATGACGCCTGCCCCGGACCCGGCGTTCAACCAGCTCATCGCCGAGAAGGTCCGGTCGCCGTCGTTCAGGGTGGTCCAGATGCGGTTGACTCCGTCGGACAGGACCAGATCGGGAAGATTGTCGTCGTTCATATCCAGAACCGCGATATAGTCGGAGCCGTTGCTAAGCCCGAGGGTAGTCAAGCCGGGGAAGGTGTGGTCCCCCGCGCCGAACAGGAGGCTCACCTCGTCGATCTCGCGCGTGATGATCTGGAGATCATCGAACCCGTCGGCGTCGAGGTCGGCGGCCGAGATGAAAATCGGCGAGTCCCCCGTCGCCGTCTCGGACACGAGGACCAGACCTTGCCCGTTCACGTAGTCCGCCACGTGAACCCGGTCGCCGGAACCATCCAGGATCGCCACTTCGGGACCGGGGTCCGCGTCGGTATTCAGCACGGCCAGGGCCCCGGGGTAGAAGGCCAGGGGAAAGTCCGTCGGTGTGATGTCGAACCCGCCCTCCGGCAGTCCCGCGAAATAGCTGAGCCGGCGTTCGTTCCCGTTGGAGACCACCAGGTCCTTCAGCCCATCGCCGTCGAAATCCGCAATCCCCGAGGCGGCGGGGATGGCGTCCAGCGCCAGGGCCGGATAGCCCCAGAATCCCGGCTCGCTGTTGGCGAACATGACGCTCACCACGGCGGCGTTGCCGCCGATCGAGACCAGGTCGTCCCCGCCGTCGCCGTTGAAATCGCCCGAAGTCATGGCCAACGGTCGGCTGCCCGGGTAGTAGGAGTTGCGCCGGGCCCACACTCCCTGCTCGTACTGGAAGAAATCAACCAGGGCCCTGTCCCCGTTGGAGGCGAACAGACCGGCGGTGCCATCGAAGAGCCGGTTCAGGTGGATACCGTCCGCGGGCAAGGTCAGGGCGATCGTGTCGAAGGTTTCCAAGCTGCCCGCCACCCCGCGCAACAGGACTACCTCGGGACGGTCCTGCACCGTGACCGCGAGTTCGACGCGACCGTCTCCGTCAAGATCGTATCCGGCCAACTGCTCCGGACTGCCGGCACCGAAATCCTGCTGCTGCCCCAGATACTGACCATCCGGATCCCGACGGAATATGCCGAGGTTGCCCGAAAGCCATCCCCGGTTGGCCGTCACCAGCTCCCTGATCTGGTCGCCGTCCAGGTCCACTCCCAGGACCGAATATGGCTGGTCTCCTGAGTCCTGCAGGGAGGTGATTCTCCAGGACGCCTCCTGCCTCAGGAAGGCCACCTGATCGACGCCCGGCAGGGAGGCCGCCAGTTCCGGATCGCCCCCGACCAGTTCGCCGATGAAGGAAATGGTGCCCGGATCCTCGGGCAAGGCCACTTCTTCGACGAGGGTAAAATGGGGCGCCTCGGGCTGCACCCGGATAAAAACCACGCGGTCGGGATTCGTCGTGGCGGCCACCACTCCCTGGTCCAGAAGCGGGCGCCCTTCCCAGGGAATCAGGTGAACGATCCGACCTCCGGCGAGAAACTGGTCGAGCAACTGGAATCGTTCGGCGACGGGGGAATAGCGGTGAAGGTGGAGGACCCCATCCCCGCTGCCACTGACCATATAGGCGGATTCCCCAACCTCCAGGGGCAGGGACACCGAGCTCAAGGCTTCGTCCGACAGTTCCACGGTCACCGGTCCGGGAAACTGGACCTGGGCCCGTCCGGAATGGGGCAGGCAGATGCAGACGACCACCAGCAGAACCCACAAGATGGATTTCGGGTCCGCCCGGCCGCCCCACGGGACGTTATTCAGTATCTGACTTGTCTGCGTCAAGTAGGGTCTCATTTCTCAGGGTAGGGTCCCATGATAATAGGGATATCACGGACCAGGACCAAAAGGGTTGCCAATTATTATTGTTATTGACACTAAAGGCATCGCGCCTGAAATTAATTCGATAAGCATTGCTTAGGCTACATCCCCGCAAGACCCGGGCGAAGTCCTGGACAGGAGCCGTTTCATGTCCCGTAAACCCGTGACCTCTTTGATCATTCTCCTGATGATCGCGGTTTGTACCCCCCTCTTCGCCCAGGACACCGAACCCCAGGAGACCCCCCCTCCCGAGGAGCCCCAGTCCACCTTCCAACTCCTTCGTGATTCGTCCACTGCCATCGAGGATCTCGACATCGAAGACGATGAATTGGAAATCTGGGAACCGGCTATCCGCGGCGGAACCATCGAGGTCAGTTTCGGCTTCGGTTTCCTGGATTTTAACAAGGTCCTGTGGCAGCACGACCAGATCATCTACAAGTTCACCACCGACGCCACCTCCTGGGGCGACGTCAAGATCAAGGGCGAAAGCGCCTTCAATCCCGTATTGAGGTTGGGTTACAACCTCAACAAATGGATCTCTCTCGAGGGCGTCGGCGGCGTGGCCATCACCGAATACAATTCCACCATCACCAACCGGCGCTCCCGCGAGAACAAACCCAACGCCCCCATCCAGGAAGATCCTCCCCTGGGAGAATTCGACGCCGAGAACCGGTCGCTGCTGACCCTGCAGGCCTCCCTGAACGCCGTGATCTTTCCCCTGAACATCGCCGGCGACGGGGAAGGCAAACTTCATCCCTACCTGACTGCCGGGGTCGGCAAGATGTGGTACGAGATGAACTCGAACTATTTCGACGGCCTGCAAGGCACCATGGACTACAGCGGCGGCCTGGGTCTGCGCCTGTTGGCCGACAAGAATATCAGCGTCCGGTTCGAGGTGCTGGCCCACTTCAACACCATCGAGTTCACCCCGTCCCCCTACTTCACGACCCTCGACGAAGGAACCGTGGTTGTCCCGCTGAACGAGTACCCCCGGAACCCCGACGGATCCGTCGAGGAACAGGTGGTCACCAAGTACAGCTCCCAGAATTTGACCCTGTTCAACTGGAGCATCGGGGTGCAAGGGTCCTTCTGATCGCTTTTTTGGGCCCACGCCAATCAGGATCTTCGGGGCGGCTTTCCAGCCGCCCTTTTTTTACCAGACAGCCTCACCCGACAACGGGGCGATCTCACGCCGGAACTCCAGGGCCTCGGCGACCTGGGCCTTCCCGATTCGTCGGACCCCGTCAAGGGCCGCCAAGGTCCGGCCCACGGCCAGGCATCGTTTCACGGCCCGCAGTGACAGGCCCAACGGCAGCCGCGAGTCGTCCAGGAAACGCGCGGCCTCCTGGTCCAGCAGGTCCCTGTCGGACCGGTTCCGCCAAGAGACCAGGCGTCCCCTGGCGGCGGTGAGATCCTCCCAGGTGGGATGATCCCGCCAAGCGGCCGGACCCAAGGCCGCAGGGGGATCCATCGCTTCGGTCTCTTCCGGTTCGGTCAGAAAACGTCCTTGCCAGGGCCCCACCTCCACGAACAGATCGAATCGATCCAACAGGGGGCCACTCAATCTGGACAGGTAGCGGGACCGGTCGTTGGCCGTGCAGCGGCAGGCCCGGACCCCGCTGCCCAGGTATCCGCATCGGCAAGGGTTCATGGCGGCCACGAGCTGGAAAGCCGCCGGAAACAGATGCCGACCCGAACCTCGGACCAGAGAGATGGCGCCCTCCTCCATGGGCTCGCGCAGGACATCCAGCACCGCGGGAGCGAACTGGGGAAACTCGTCGAGGAACAGCAGCCCCCCGTGGGCGAGGGTGACCTCGCCGGGACGCGGCCCGGCTCCCCCGCCCGCCAGGCCGGCCCGGGTCGTGGTGTGATGGGGGGCCCGGAACGGCCGGCGAACCATCAGGGACGACTCTCCCAGCATGCCGGCGGCGCTATGGATCCGGGTAATTTCCATCGCCTCTTCACGAGCCAAGGCAGGTTGGAGGCGGCCCAGGATCCTGGCCAGACGGGTCTTGCCCGTTCCCGGCGGCCCCACCATCAGCAGGTGGTGACCCCCGATGGCGGTCAGCACGGCGGCCTTCCGCACCTGGGACTGGCCCCGTAGCCCTCCCAGAAGGGTGTCCATGCAATCTTCCGGTGGCGGGGGAACCGAAGCGGGCCCCGAGCGGGGCCCACTGGCGGGGGGCACCCGGCCGGTCCGCCACCAACCGATGGCCTCAGTGAGGGTGGCAACCCCCACCACTGCCACGCCGTCAACCAGGGCGGCCTCCCAGGCCTGGCTCGCGGGAACCACCACGCGGGTTTCTCCCCGGCCCGCGGCCGCCAGGACGATGGCCAACAGCCCTCGGACCGGGCGCAGTTCCCCGAACAGGGACAATTCCCCCAGGAAAAGGGCCTGCGAGCGGCCTCCGGGGCTCCGGTGCCGGTCGATGGGCTCGGTCGCCGCGACAATGCCCATGGCAATGGCCAGATCAAACGAGGCCCCCTGTTTGCGGACTCCTGCGGGCGCCAGATTGACCGTGATCTTACCTACCGGCAAACGCAGACCGCTGTGCCGGAGGGCCGCCAGGACCCGCTCCCGACTTTCCCGCACTTCGGCACCCGGCAGCCCCACCAGGTGGAAACCGGGTAGGCCGCGGCTGATGTCGACCTCAGCGGTCACGGACAGGCCATCGATCCCGGCCAGGGCACCGGTTCTGATATTCGTCGCCATGGGTATCCCCTCCGGGCCCTCGCCCGGCCCCAGGGTTGCAAGGATCCCGCCTACCAGGAGGATGGACGCCGTTTCCCGCCCCGAGGGGGCGGATTGGGGGGAAGGCAGGCCAATGGTGACCGGCAGTCTGGGCAGTGGGAAATGGATTGCGGCAACGGGGGATGACAGGAACCGAATACAACGACAAAGCGGGAACCCCGATCAGGGTTCCCGCTGAATCCACAAGACTCGGCCGAATGACCGGCCTCTATCAATGGCGCTTGGCTCCTACAGGTCGCAGGGACGGACGGTCTTGCGGCCGTTTTCCTTGGCGCGGCCCTCGGCGGCGGCGATGATCTTGCGAACCTTGGCGTCCAGGGCGCTATAGAACTCACCGGACACGTTGCATTCCTTGACGGATTCCTTGGTCTTGCTCTTGCTGATAATCATGTCAGCCATCGGGTTCCTCCCTTAAGAGTGTTGGTCCTCTTCCGTTCCCTGCCGGATTGGCCCGTAGGCCCGGCGGGCGGCGGAAGCGGACTTCCTTCATTTCCAGCTCCGGAATATGGCATCTCCGGCAAGCTGCGACACAATCGCCTCGACAGGCGTTGCTGTCAAGAGTAGTTTAACCTGCGGTCCCGTCAATGGGAAAAACCCGTTAAAAGGCCCTCAAGCCCCGAAAAGCTACCAAAAGGAGTTTCCCATGGCCAGCGAAAAAATTCTTGGCTATCTGGACAGCCATCGCCAGGAACACGTCGACCAGCTGGTCGCGTTTCTCAAGATACCGAGCATCAGTTCCCAGAGCGACCACGATGAGGACACCCGCAGGGCCGCCGCGTTCGTCGCGGACGAGCTGAAGGAACTGGGTCTGGCCGTCGAAGTCATCGATCTGGGCGGCCACCCCCTCATCTACGCGGAAACGGAAATCCGCCCCAACCGCAAGACGCTCCTGTTCTACGGCCACTACGACGTGCAGCCGGTGGATCCCCTGGACCTGTGGGACACGCCGCCCTTCGAACCGCGCATCGAGAACGACATCATCTACGCGCGCGGCGCCTGCGACGACAAAGGCCAGGTCTACACCCACCTGAAAGCTGTCGAAGCCTACATTCGCCAGGGTATCGATCTGCCGGTGAACGTGAAGTTCATCATCGAAGGCGAAGAGGAATCCGGTGGGGAGAGCATCTACAAATACACGGAACAGAACCCCGAAAAACTGGCCTGCGACGCCATCGTCGTTTCCGATACAGCGCTTTACAACGAGTCCACTCCGGGTATTTGCTACAGTCTGAAAGGGCTGGCCTACATGGAAATCCAGGTTTCCGGGCCGGGCATGGACCTGCATTCGGGCAGCTACGGCGGCACGGTGCAGAATCCCGGCAACGCCCTGGCCGAAATCGTGGCCAAGCTCAAGGACACCGACGGGCGCTGCCTGATACCCGGCTTTTACGACGACGTGCTCGAACTGGACCAGGAAGAGCGCGACGGCTTCGCCAAACTGGGTTACACCGACGCGATCCTCTGCCAGGAAACAGGTGCGCCGTCGGCCTTCGGCGAAAAAGGCTTCACCACCCTGGAACGGATGTGGGCCCGGCCTACCTGCGACGTTAACGGCCTGGCAAGCGGCTATGGCGGCGAAGGCGCCAAGACCATCATTCCGGCCAGGGCCATGGCCAAGGTTTCGATGCGCCTGGTGCCCAACCAGGAACCGGAGAAAATCGCCAAGGCCTTCACCGACTACGTGATGTCCATCGCCCCGGCCGGGGTCAAGGTGGAGGTCATCGACCACCACGGTGCCAACCCGGTGCTGGTGCCGCGCAAATCCGACATGATGAAAGCCGGTATGGCCGCCCTTGAGCAGGGCTTCGGAGCCAAGCCGGTTTTTATCCGCGAGGGCGGGAGCATCCCCATCGTGGGCACCTTCCAGGCCTGCCTCAAGTCGCCGGTGCTGCTGCTGGGCTACGGTCTTTCGACGGACAACATCCACTCCCCCAACGAAAAATTCCATCTGGACAACTTCTGGCGGGGGGCCCGGACTTCGGCCATTCTCCTGGAGGAGGCGGCCAAACAGGGGTGACACGATTTTCCGGAGATTTGGCCGAGACATTTGACATGGCCGTGGGCAGGAAGTAGTTTTCTGCCCTCGATACCTCGAATATGGCGTCCCCATCGTCTAGTGGTTAGGACACCGCCCTTTCACGGCGGCAACACGGGTTCGATCCCCGTTGGGGATACCAAATTCTGAAAGCGGCCTTTTCCCCAATGGGACAGGCCGCTTTCTTCTTTTTCTGGGCAACTCCATTTATAAATATGTCAACTAGTTGGCGGGTACCAGGGAGCCACCCCGCAAACTGAATATTGAAATTTCTACCCCCGGTTGCAATTATGATGTAGTAGCCACAGAGATGAAAAACTGGGGTACGATCAAGTCCATGTACCGCTAGATTTTTTTCCTTCGATTCTGGCAGGGGTCTTTGGGGCCCCTGCTTTTTAGAGGTTGTTTTGAACAAGAAGAAGATGGCCAAATCCGGAAAGCAATGGGTGGAAAAAGCCCTGTTCCAAGTCAGAATGCGGCTGGTGGAAAAGTGCCTGGATCCTGAACGCGATTCCACTCTTATTTCCTGGGCGACCTACAGTCCCTGGATGTTGGACCAGGAGTTTCTGGGGTGCTACAACACCATCAAGGAAAACACACTGGTAGATATCTACCGGTGTTATGAATTGTGGCATCTTCTATCTCAAACCAATCAACTCCAAGGCGACATATTGGAAGTTGGCACCTGGAGAGGTGGCACAGGTGGACTGCTCGGTTTTCGATCGAAGCAATTGGGATTTGAATCCGATGTTTTCCTCTGTGACACGTTTGAAGGGGTCATGAAATCCGGGGAAGCGGATGCCTCCTATTCCGACGGGGAGCACTCGGACACTTCCGTCCCTGTGGTCAGCGACCTGGTTGGGCAGCTGGGATTGGATCGCGTCGTTGTTTTGAAGGGTCTATTTCCAGAGGAAACCGGCGGTCAGGTTGCCGACCGTACCTTTCGATTTTGCCATATAGATGTTGATGTTTATCAATCGGGTAAGGATTCGCTGGAATGGGTCTGGCCTCGACTGGAGGTTGGCGGGATGGTGGTATTTGATGATTTCGGATTCCCAAGCACGCGCGGCATTGCTCAGCTGGTCCATGAAAAAGAAAATGACCCTGGCCTGGTCTGCCTGCAAAACTTGAATGGTCATGCTGTTTTTGTGAAAACTCCCTGAAATGAAAAAGCCGTCGCGTAGACCAGTGGAGTAACCTCCCCCACCCCCTTCTCAGTCCTCCGGTTCTGCCGCCGGGGTCTTGCTCAGCAGCATGATCCCGCTGGCGAACAGCGGGCCCAGAAACAGAACAATGACCACCAGCCGCCCCTTGGCCAGCGGGTCGGATCCGAAGACTTCATACAACCCGAAGAACCAGAAAAAGAAGACCGTCACCGTCAGCAGGAACGCGCCGGCGACCCGCGGCCAGCGGCGAGCCACCCACCCCAGCAGGAAAAACGGCACCGCCAGCAGGGACTGCATCACCAGCGGCATCATCCCCATGTACTCCGGTCCCGTGTTGGCGATGATGTTGAAGATCAGCCACACGGACCCGAAGATGATCAGGATTCGCGACACCGTCTTGCGGGGCCCCCAGAACGAGTACAGGGAACTGAGCAGCCAGGTGAACCACATCACCGCCAACAGGACGGTGACCAGTTCCCCAACCTGTTGGTCCAATTCCCCCGCCGCGCGGATCATCCCCACCATCACCAATGCCGTCAGGCCGCCGGCCAGATACGCGTGGTAGCCGGCCCGGTGCGCGGCTCTCATCTGGAACTCGTCCTTGTCATGGATCCAGCCCCATTCCCGCAGGATGCCGGGCCCGAAAGCACCCAGCGCCGACAGGGTCAGGAAACGCCAATCGATGCTCGCCAGCACGAACCCCAGAATCACCAGGGCTGCGCCGACCAGGGTGGCCCCGGAGGGCCGCCTGCGGATCAGGCCGGAAAAATCAGCCATCTTTCTCTCCTTCGCTGAGCATGAAGAGTTCTTCCACAGGTACCTTGAAAATGGCCGCCAGGCGCAGCGCCAGGCCGATGGTGGGATTGTACCTGCCCTTCTCGATGGACAGGATGGTTTGGCGAGTGACCCCCGCCCGGTCGGCCAGATCCTGCTGGGTCAAACCCCCGCAAAGCAGACGGTGCCGCTTCAGGTTGTTGTGGATTTCCGACTTGGATTTCATGCAGGAGAAAGTAAAGTATACTTTACATTATGTCAAGCTTGTTTTACATCAACGGGAACAGGGCAACCGGACTACCAGTCCACCTCCACCATCCAGATATTGGGTTCAGGATCCCCGAACACACAGAAGACGATGGATGTCCCCGTGGGAGACCAGCGGGGCCAGAAGCCGCCGGACGCTGTCACCTGGACCGGGGAACCGCCGCCGGCCGGGATCGCGAATATCTCCATGGCCCCATTAGCGCGGGCCTCATAGGCGATCTGTTTGCCGTCCGGAGACCAGGCCGGGTGCCCCTCATAGGCGGCTTCCGGGGTGATCCGGGTTACCTCGCCGCCCGAGGCCGGCATGGTGCAAAGGGCCGAGTAACTGCCCGCCCGGTTCGATTCGAACACCAAGCGGGCGCTGTCGGGGGACCAGTCCGCCGTGCGATGATAGATTCCGTCACCGGTGGTGGTCAGCCGGACGGCCGGTCCGCCATCGACGGGCGACACCCACAGATCCGTGCCCCAGTCGTTCTCCCGGGTGGATTCGTAGGCAATTTGAAACCCATCAGGGGACCAGGCCGGGTCGGCGTCATCCCAGGGGCCGCTTGTCATCGGCACCGGTCCGGCTCCCGGATTGCCAACATCCAGGATCCAGATGTTCTTGGATCCCGAGCGGTCTGATTCGAATACGACCCTGGTCCCGTCGGGTGACCAGAAGGGGGCGCTGTCGAATCCTTCGTGGGTAGTCAATCGGGTCGGTTCGCCCCCAGCAGCCGGCATCAGCCAGAGATCGCGGTTGCCGGTGGCGTCGGACTCAAAAAGAATCCAGGCCCCGTCCGGCGAGTAGATGGGGTTGGCTTCGAACACGTCATGGTTGTCCGTCAACTGGGTGACCTGGGGCACCCGGCCGGATTTGAGAGGGGATTGCGAACCCTCGGTCCCGCAACCGGCAAGACCGACGGCAACTATTACAACAAGTAGATATAGCCCGGTGGACAGACGCATGAGTGTCACTTTCTGGTGTCGGATTCGGATCGGTTATAGCAGCTTGCGTGCCTGTCGACCCAACCCACATGGTCAGCAATATTCCCCTATCCTGGCCCATTATTTTGACCAGGGTTGATTCCCTCAACGCACAAGCGTGACGGCTCCCTTGGAAACAAGCTGCCCCACTTCCAGGACGTAGAGGTAGCGGCCGGAGGGAGCGACCTCTCCAGACCGCCCGGTTCCCGCCCAGGGAATGATCAGCCGGCCGTTGGACACTTGGCCGCCGCCGAGGGTATTGACCAGGGCGCCCCGGATATCGAAAATCCTCAGCGTGGCGGACGCGGCGGCCTCTTCCAGACCCGCCGGCAGAGACATCTCAATGGAAGTCATGGGGTTGCAGGGATTAGGGAAGGCCCGACTGGAAACCTGCAAGGGCGTATCGGACCCGCCGAGGAAAAATTCCGCCAGCATTTTTTCGAGTCCCTCCACCCGGGTAGGGTGGGCCAGTTCGTGGTTTTCGATGGATCCCGAGACCGTGGCCGCCGCACCGCCGAACAGTGCTCGGATGTCCTCGGCCAGGATCTCCCGGGCCCGGCCGGCATGGTTCGCTGTGGCCAGGAGGGACGATTCGTCCAGGCCCCGGATCTCGAGGTAGGACTTCCAGCGGGCCGGATGGTCGTCCAGAAAAGCCCAGGTCAGCACGTGGCCCATTTCGTGGGTGGTGATGTAGGCTTCCGTCGAATAGTGGATCGGCCCGGATCCCGGCGAGAGGAAGATGGCGCCTCGGCGAGCGAAACTGCTTCGGACCCCGGCCGGGGTGGCCCCAAGAATGAAGACACTGACGTCGACGTCGGCGACAAAACCCTGCATGGCCTCCAGGGCGGCAATGACCTCGGACTCGCGGAACGGGACCATGGTTTTCCCACCCGAATCCAGTTCCACCGTGCCGGCGATCGGATGCATCAGGTAGACCCCGTCCTTGGTCTCGGTGGTCCACTGGGTGGCTATTTCCTGGGGCCCGTAGATGGTGGCGTTGATCCCGTTACTGAAGTGATGGACGGTGGCGCCCTGGACTGGGGCGAATCCCAGCATCAGCATCGCCAGCAGCCCCACTGCCGCCGCGATCCCGAGTCCATGCCTGTATCCCTTGTGCGCCATGATGTTCCCTGATCATCCCTTGCCGGAAGTGATGGCCCCTGCCGGACCGTGCCCCGGAACAATTTCCGCTTCCTGCTTTCAGGACCGCACGTATCGTTCCAGTTGGAAACGGTATTCCCCTGGGCCGGTCCCTTCGGAGGAAAATAGAGACTGGCACAGCAAGCTTTTGAAATTAAATGATTTACAGTACAGAAGGAGCGCAGTTGACGGCGGAGTTCTGGCAGGTAGACCCACGAACTGGCCCCAGGTGCGGGAAATCACCCCATGGTCTGGGGGAAAATCCCCAACTGCAGGATTCAGGCGGGATTCTTGGATCCGAAGCGGGAAAGAGTCAAGGCCCCGAGACCGAACAGGAAGGCCAGGGTCTTGATGACCACCCCGAGCACCACCAGGGTGTCGGCGATGGGCTCCAGGTTCTCGGACATGCTGACCACCGAACCCAGGAAAGAAACCATATGCAGGACGGCCATGCCTACGACAACTGTCAACCAAGGCTGGGAACATCCCGTCCCCAGCATACGGCAGATCCGGCTGCCCAGAGCGGCTCCGCAGACGGCCACCGAGACGACGATCACGATGATCAGGGCCAAAAACACCAGCAGGGCCAGGGGCACTCCGATCACCGTCAGGATCAGCACCACCATCAGGATCGCCACCGCCAAGTGCCCGACCAATGCGGTCACCAGCCCCACGCCCAAAGAAGGTCCGGGGGACTGGCGCAGGGTGGCCAGGACGGATTCGAAACGCTGTTGGGGTGCCGCGGCCACGGCGATGACCGCCAGGATCAGGGTGAGCAGGAAGGTGCCCTGGCACATGAGGAAGGGCAGGATCCCCTGTCCCAGATATCCCAACAGGCCGCTGTCCCGGTCGCCGGGCAACAGGTCCACTGACACGACATCCCCCACCTCGGCTGCG
>CBDTUS010000032.1:0-25303 GCA_965363725.1 uncultured bacterium
CCGGATCGAACCGCAACAGGGTCAGATTGCCGGCCGGGGTGTCAGGTGCGTAAACGACCTTTTTCATCGACGAATAAATGATCTGCCACCCGAGGCCGCGGCCGCGACGGCGGACCTTCGGGTCGTGCAGATTGGGCGGGATATAGGTGGTGGGATCGAAGGCCTCTCCGTGGTCGCAGATCACGAAATAACCCACCCCGTCCCGGGGCCTTTCACCCTCGTTGGCATCCTCCTCG
Organism: uncultured bacterium; assembly: GCA_965363725.1. Classification (GTDB taxonomy): domain Bacteria; phylum Krumholzibacteriota; class Krumholzibacteriia; order LZORAL124-64-63; family LZORAL124-64-63; genus JAGLCY01. The sequence goes on from CBDTUS010000032.1 coordinate 237, forward strand.
AGGATTCGGGTAAATTCGGACATTGGTTGACCTCCGCCCGGGAGCGGCACCCACCATATGTCGATCTCGTGGCCCGGTTCATTGTGATAACCGTGTTCCACGATGTTGGCGGATACCTCGTACAGGCTGCTCTCGATGAGACTTTTCTGGCTCATGAGGGGACCTTCGTCTTCCAGACATGTGGAAATCCAGTCGCCGATCTTCACGAGGTAGTCCATGCTCGAAGGAAGGTTCAGGCGTTGGGTCCCCTTGAGCATTTCATGCAGCTGTTTGTGGTCCGCCAGCTGGCCGACCTGGCTGGCCAGATGGCGACCTTCCTTCAGGAGGGCCGCCGAGGGCGCCGCCGCACATTCGATCGCCAGCAGAGTGAAGTCGTCACCGAAGGGATCCGGAGCCGTCCAGGCCTCGACCACAGGAAGGAGCTCCTCCTGAACCGCCTGGCAGCCGCGAACTCCGGCTTCGGCCAGGAAACTCCCGATACGGTCGAAGTCGAACTGCTCCTTGAGCTTGGGATTCCAGGCCTCGTTCAGCCCGTCGGTGAACTGCAGGGCCACGTCGCCGGGCCAGAGCCGAGTGGTTTTGTCCTTGAGCGTCCCCGCGAGGACCCCGCTACGCATGGCCCCGACCGGAATACCCTTGGTATAGAACCACTCCACCTGCCCTTGAGCCGCCCGATAGATCGCCAGCGGGCTGTGACCCGCCGAAGCGAAGGTCAGTTTTCCGGTTTCCGGATCCAGGGTCCCGTAGAACACCGTGATGAAGGTGCCGGGAGCCAGGGTGGTGAGCAGGCCTTTCTCGAGGTTGACCAGCAAGTCCCGCGGGGAAGTGTAAAGATCCCTCAAGGACCTGATCAGGACCGCCAACATCGAGGTCACCAGGCAACCGGCGAGGCCCTTGCCCGAGACGTCGGCGATGACCAGGCCCAGGTTTCCGTTTTCCAGCTTGAAGATGTCGTAGTAGTCGCCCCCCACCTCGGCTGCCGCCCGGTAGGTCCCTTTGCACACGAAGTCCCCGCTGCGGACTTCGCCGTCCGGCAGCAGGGCGTGCTGCATCTGATGAGCCAGCGACATTTCCGCCCCCAGACGTTCTTTCTCGAGCATCTGATCCTGGGAAATCAGGAGCTGGCCGGCCATCCCGTTGACCGTCTCGGCCAGAAGACCCAGCTCGGTCTTGTCCTTCAGGTGAATGGGGGAGCCCAGATCACCTTGTCCAATTCTTTCCAATCCTTTACGCAGGTCATCGATGGGGCGCAGCAGAATCGACATGATGATCAAGGTGACCACGATGCCCACGGCCAGCAGCCCGCCGGTCAGCATGAGGAAGGAACGTCGGGGCCGCGCCACAATTTCGTCGATGTAAGACTGGTTGAGCCCCACGATGGCGGTGCCTACTTCACGGCCGTTGGCGTGTTGGGCCGGAACCGAGGCCAGGACCAGGTCCGTGTTGGCCAGGACCCTCTCCCCGGCTTTGAGCAAATGTTTGGTCGGTCGCGGTCTCATGCCCTCCATCTGTTTCAGTTCATTGCCCAGCATGGTCAGATCAAGATGTCCCTTCACTTTCCCCTCATGATCCAGGATCGCCACAATGGCCAGATCGGTCCGGCCGTCCTGCATTTCACTGACCAAGGGGCACAACGTCAGCTCGGGAAAATCCGTCAGCAGGGCGTCGACGCTCAACGAAGCCAGATTGCGGGCCTCCAGGAGGAGCCGGTTCTCGATCTCCTCATTGAGGGTCTGGCGCGTGTTGCGCTCGGCCAGATTGCCGAAGCCAATGACCGACACCGCGATGAGCATGGCGGATACCGCACTGATGATCAGGCGCATGCTGATGATCCTGCGGCGGGGTATCATTCGGGTTGGAGGACTCGCACCTCTTCCCTTGGTTACCCGTTTACTTCCATGCGACATATAGTCCTGATCCTTTGGCTTGGGTTATGGACGGGCGGCCTGCTGCCGCGGCGCCAAAACCCTGACAAATCTTCTAGTCGTCCAGCATCTTCATGCGGTCGGTCTGTTCCTTGGCCCGCTCCAGATACCCCAGTGCCTTGGGGTCCGCGGGATCGACACGCACTGCTGATTCCCAATTGGTCACGGCCTCGGGCAGATTCCCGGCCACGAAGAATTCCATGCCCCGGGCCAGATAGTTCTGGGCCAGGTACTCCGTCACGTTCTGATATTCCGGATCCATGGACCAGACCAGTTCCCAGTAGTGGGCGGCCTGGTCTTTCTGGCCTACCTCCATGGCTGACATGCCGCGCCGGTAGAGATCCTCGATCTCCCGTTCTTGCTGGGCCGTCAGGGCAGGGGCCAGAGCGCTGGCGACAACGGCTTCCGTTGTTTCACCGGCGTCAGCGACGGCCCCGGCGGCGTCCTGTGAGGCCATCTGGTCCCGGAGGTTTCTATCGGCCAGGATACCGGCGGCAATTTCGATTTCCGGATTTCCCGGATCCAGTTTCTGGGCTGCATCCAGCTCCTGCCGGGCCCGATCGAACTGCCCGGCGTTGGAAAGGATCCGAACCTGGGCCAGATGACCGCTCAGTCGCGTTGCCAGAGTCAGTTCGGTCTGGGCCAGCATGGCCTGGGCTTCCTTGTCCCCCGGCGCCAGGGCCAACACGTCCTGGAAGCTCTTGCGGGCCGCGTTGAGATCACCGGCGGCGAAGGCGTCCATGCCTCCGTCCAGGAGGCTGCGGATTTCCGTCGACCTGAGGGTCTGCCGGTCACTGGCCTCGCGGACCCTGGCGAGCATGGCCGCGGCCCGTCCGTCGAAGGCATCCAGATCGTCGGCCTTGCGCAAGGCCACCATGGCCTCGGCATAGTTGCCCGCAGCTTCGAATTCAGCCGCCTGCAGCAACAGGATTTCCTTTTCCCGCAGGGGAATTTCCACCGCGTCGGGGTCCATGACCTTGATCATGGCCAGGTGGGTCGCCGCCGTTTCGGCATCCTCTGCCTGGAGGGCCGTGTCCACCTTGGACAGCAGTTCGGATTTTCTCTGGTCCTGCTTGCTGGCGAAGGCTTCGTCGAGGCGCTGCTTGAGTTCCTGCTCTTCGGTTGCCAGGGCGATTTGACGAGATTCCTCCGTGGATTTGCCGAACTTCAGTGAAAGACCGAACCGATGGATGGCCTCCAACGGGCTGTCTTCGAACTGGTAATCGACCCCGATGTCCCGCCAATGGAACCCGGCGCCCGCGACCAATCGGCTCTGGTTCGTGCCAACGCGGACGGCGAGAGCCGGGACCACGGTGAATTCGAGGCCGGCGTGGAAATGGGAATCCATGTCGCCGGTCTTCTCGACGTCCATGGCCAACAGGACTTCACTCTGACTCCCGAAGGGGTACCGGTAGGCGCCGCCAACCCGGATTCCGGTCGGGTCATTTACCGGATCCTCATTCAGGCGCAGGGATGGCTCCACTGCGTTCCGCACCGCCACACCCAGGGACAGATTCCCAGCGTTCGGACCCGAGACCCCGAACGCGGTCAGCGGCCGGACCAGCAGACCCAGGTCCACCCCGACACCCGAATCGGAGTATCCAGCCAGATTCTGCTTCCGCATCTTCACCGCGGCGCCCACGGACCAGGCGTCGCCGATTCCCCGGCCGTAGCCGAGCGTCAATTCCGTTTGATTGTCGGACAGGTCGGTGTCAGTCAGGATGTTGCGATCGTCCCGGCCCTCGATGCCTCCCACCCCGAAACGTCGGAAAGTCAGGGAAGCCACCCCCCAGCGCCAATCCGGAAGCACATACGATGCATATTGTTCATTGAAACCCAGACCCAGCAGATCGGTATGGGAAGCCTGGAATTCCTGTCGAGAGACCATCCCCAGGCCGCCCGGATTCCAGATCACCGCACTGGCATCGTCCGCAATTCCGGCGAAGGCTCCCCCCAGGCTCAAGGCCCGGTTTCCCGCTCCGTCCGCCAGAATGGATCGCCCGCCGCCGTCGTCCTGACCCAGCGCCGCGGTGCTAAGAAGGCCCGCGGCAATCAAGGGAAAACAGTTGCGGATCCAGGGTTGCGCGTTCCGTCGCATCATCGTACCACCGCCACTTTTCGCAATTGTCGGTCTTCACTTCCGTCGGCATAGACCGCCACCAGTTCGGCGATATACACGCCGTTCTGGACCACGGTGCCGTGGCCGTTGCGGCCGTCCCAGGTGTCTTCCTGGTACAGACCGGCGGGCCTCATTTCATTTTCGATCACAGATACCACCGTCCGGCTGTAGGCCGTCAGCAGCTTGAGCGATACGGTCGCCGGTCGTTCAAGGGAGAAGACGAAGGTGGTCGCCTCCCTCCCAGCGCCGAAGGGGTTGGGAAAATTGGAATAGCTTTCGGCCAGGCTGGCCCCCGTGAAGGACCCGATTTCTGTCCAGTAGGGGAACAGGTGCCCGGCTTCGGGTTCGACCCGCACGTTGCCAAGCGCCCCGGCAGGCTGGTGAACCTGGACGTCGTTTGCGGCGATGCCCAGGCGCAGTCCGGCCACCGTCGGGGGCGAGCGGAACCTGACCAGCATCTCCAGGTCCAAGGTCTGATTCGGACCGATGAACGTGGCTCCACCGGGAGCCAAAGTGCAGACCGTATCGGCCAGGGTCAGGGTGCCGGTCGTAGCCCACAGTTGGTCTCCCTCCCAAAGGGAGATCTCATGGACAGCTGCCCCCACTGGCAAGACAACCAGGCGATCGTCCGACGCCCGGATGGTAACCGAGGCCAGGTCGATACCGCTGGTTCCGCCTTGATCCGGATTTCGCAAACCCACCCGTGCCGCAGGAAATTCCTGGCCGGTGTCCAGCAGGACCGCCGGCATGAGGCTGGTGAACCCCACCAGAAGTTCGTCGGAAGAATCCTGCAGCCTGGTGACCCCGGAGGTCAGCGGAAAATCTGCACCGGACTCCGGTTGGGCGATGACCGCCAGGTCCAGATTTGCATCCCAGGCGACCAGGCCCGTCCCGGGAATCATGAGTTCCAGGCTGCCAGTAGTCGCAGCCGCTTCGAGGTCGAGGCTCAACGTCAGGGTGATCGTCTGTCCAGCCTGCAATTGAATACCCGCCAGGGGGATGACCATGTTGCCGTCACCCGTCGGGTTGCTGACAAGCCCCACCGGCACGTCGTCGTGAAGCACGGCCAAACGGTCGATCATACTTGCGGGTGGAACCAGGTCCCGGTTTTCGTCCCGACTTTGTACGACCAGGGATTCGACCAGGATCGCCCCAGCCTCAGCCGGGCCGGGGTGGCGCAAGGTGAATTCCAGAGCCGACACGTCCCTGGCTCCGAAGACCAGATTGGCCGGCAACAGGGGATCGCCCTGGGCCATCATCGTGGTGGCTACCTGCTGGACCACGAGCGTACCGCCGACCATGGGGTCGGCATCGTAGATCACCGGCACGGGCTCCCCGGAATTTCCATCCCGGGCATCGAAGGTTGCCACTGGCGCCAGGCGGGCCTGCACCGCCCCCGGCAAGGCGGGATCCCGGAGATCAACCATGAGGGTCAGGTCCAGCGGGGTGTCCACCGGGATCGTCAGGGGGAAATCGAAATCCAGGACCACGGTTGTGCTGTCGCGCCCGGTCATGGATATGTCCAGCAGGGTCTGCAAGGGACTGAGGATCCGTAAGTTTTCCAGCACCTGGCTGGGTGCCGCCAGGGGCACGCCCAGGGTGTCCGTCAGACTGAACGCCAGGGAGCCGACCCTGATTTCGGACCCGAGGCCGGACACTCCGGGATTCAGAAGTTTCATGGCCAACAAGGTGACGTCCCTCTGCCCCGAACCGACCTGCCGGGGGGCCATGGCCACTGCGGCAACCTGCAGGTTGACCGCTTCAATCAGGAGGGTCCCCAACCCGGACTGGATCGGGAAGATCCCATCCTGGAGAGCCACACCGATGGCTGCGCCACTGACCGCGTCTTCGGCCTCGATCCAGGTATCGCTGGTAATTTCCACCAGGTAGGCCGGCACGGCCGTGTCACCCCGAAGATCCAGGCGGAGACTCAGCGTCACGGGTTCGTGATTGGTCACCACTACCGGGTCATTCAAAGTCAATGTGACCTGATTTCCGGTGGTCTCCAGGTTGGTCTTGTCGAGGTAGGTGATACCACCTTCGTTGACCACAACCCGCGCCAACAGATCAGCCGGGACGATACCCGTACCGGTGTCGTCCTTAAGGCAGAAGCGGAGACTCCTGATCAACCCGTCGGCCCCGCCGGCCCCGGAGGGATTGATGAACGTCAGCGACAGCGGGACGATATCCGTCTGGCCACGGTTGATGGTAAAGGGCATGTTGGTCACCGCGAACAGATCCAGCCCGCTCGCGGGTTCGAAAACCCGGTGTTCCGGCGAGGCCGAAGGCAGGGAGGTGCGGAGTTGTCCGCCCACTGCGCCGGTTCCTTCGGCGCTACCGGTCAAAACCACCCCGCCGGTCGAAGCCGCGCTATAGGTCCAGGTGAAGCTGTCCACCGCTCCGACCGCAAGATCCAGGCTGGCCGGGACCGGTCCTGTAACCGGGACCAGTGATCCGTCGCCGGCAGACGTCAGGGCATGGGGCATCACCCCAAGTAGATCCTCGTTACCCACATTGCGAACCCGAAGACGGGCGGTCACCGTCTGTCCGATCGTGCTGGCCGATTCCTGAAACTGGACCTCCGTCAACAAAGGAGCCGTACTGAGAAGGATGGTGACGGGGCTGGCGACACTCTGATCCAGCGGCCCCTTGTTGTCCGAGTCGACGGTGACCCCATCGACGGGCACGGCCAGACGGACCGTCGCTCCGTCAGTGGGAACCGCGGCCACGGTCATTCCGACGAAAAGCCGCAGACCTCCAGGGGGCAGAGGTGCCGCAAGGACCGGCGAGTGCCAGGCATCGGTCACCCAAGTGCAGGGGCCCAGTTCCGTATCGTCACCTGAACCCGCGGAGAATACGCCGTCGCCGCCATCCTGCCACAGGCGCAGGTCGGCGAGGTCGCTGTCGGTAGCCGTTCCCAGGTTGTCGAAATACAGCCCGACCAGCGTATCGTTGGCGTAACCGTTGGACGGCACCGTCAGGTCCATGGCCAGCGCCGGGCCCTCCCCCGCCGCCAGCGTGACCGCGGGCACGGGATCATTCCCGATTTGGGCGGCCACCATACCGTCCACCGTCCAGGCCGCCCCGGAATCTAGCGGCCAGGACGTCGCCAGAGCCGTGGCCGCGGCGAATTCGAGATTGATTCCGCTGGCCACCTCGGCACCCAGCACATCGCCATCGGCCGCTCCGGCCAACGAAACGTCGCCCGTCAGGAACAAATGGTTGATCGACCCGGCAGCCAGATCCCAGGCCAGGCCGGTAAAGACAATTTCGCCATCGCTGAAGCTTCCGGTGGCCAGGACCGGATCGGCCACCTGGTCCCCCAACTGTCCGTCCCCATCGCCGTCGATCCGCAGTTTCAACTGGTCGAGTTCTCCATCCAGTTCCGCGACGGTCGGCGACCCGGGACCAAAGGTCCGGTTCTGGACCGTCAGACCGGTCAACTGCCGGTCGTCCAGGTAGGTGTTCAGGGCCACCAGGTGCAGCAGAGGAACCTCCGATTCACCCGGCTCCACGAGTCCGGGTTCGATGATCCCGGCACTGAGGACCACCCTGTCCGCCGTGCTGAGCGACTGGGGGAAGGGATTGACAACTTCGCGATCGATGGGTCCATCGTTCCCGCTGAGCATCCCGATCCCCACATCCGGCAGGGTGGGCAGCCCCAGCTGGACCGTGCGGCCAGCTTGCCCGGACTCGGCGATATCCACCGTGACATAGACCCTCAGTCGGGTCAGCGGCACGATGTGGGACAATCCCGTCAATTCCCAGCGGTTGCCGGTGTAGGCAAACTCGCCCAGCAGGGTGTCGGTCAGCGGGTCGAACACGCCGTCGCCCTCGTCCGCCCAGCCCTCGAGCCTGGCGATGTCCGTCCCGAACATGGCGTTCCCGGCATTGAAGACATTGAGGCGATCGAGCTGATCACCCTCGTATCCGTTGGCCGGCAGGCCCACGTCCAGGGCCAGGTTCCGGATGGACCCCAGCCCGAACGGAGAAGGAGCAACCGGTCGCAGGTCGAGCTGATCGGCCACCATGCCGTTCACGGCCTGGGCGTCCGCGGATTCAAGGGGCCAGTCGGCATCGACCGCCGCAGCGCCCGCAAAGGTCAGGGCCTGGGCTTCGGTGATCTCGACAGCCATTTGGTCGCCGTCCCTGGCCTCCAGCGCCGCCTGCCCCATGACCACGATTTTGACCGTGTCGCCCGGGGCGAGAGCCACCGCCAGGTCGGAGAAGGTCAAGGTGCCCCCGCTGAAGGTTCCCGCAATGACGGCACCCGGGTCCGAGGTCGGCGGCGGAAACCGGCTGCCACCGGACTCCACCCACAGGGAAAGTTCTGCCCAGTCGGCGTCGAGTTGGTCGATCGTCCCCGGCCCCGTGGTCGCATTGGCCAGGGTCAAACCCTGAAGTTGGTCGGAACCGGTGCCCTGGTTGACCAGGTTGAGTTTCAAGGTCACGACCGGAAGTCCTCCCGGCAAAAGCGAACCGGGTTCGAAGGGCACCGAAACAATACTGACCGGTCCGCTCTGGCCCGTCTGGACGGTGACTCCCACCGAGGCGGTGTTGTTGCTGCCGAAGGGATCGACGGGATTGGCCGACACGATCGAGGAATTGTTGGTGATGGTGGAGCCCGCCGTGCCCACATCGACCGTGGCGGACAGGGTCAAGGTCGCGGTGACTGCATTGGGTAGGCTGCCGACATTCCAGTTGCCCGATCCGGGGACATAGCTTCCCTGGCTGGGTGTGTCCGCGGCATAGGTCAAGCCGGCCGGCAACAGGTCCCTCACGATGATTCCGTTAGCTTGGTCCGGGCCCGCATTGGTAACCGTAACCGTGTAGGTGACCTGGTCACCTTCCTGCGGTGTGTCATTGTCTACAGCCTTGGTCAGCTGCAGGTCGGCGCTGGCTGCGGTCCCGGCGGGGCCCAGGCCCACGGCCACCAGAACCTGGCGATTGTTCGCCATGGTGTGGGTGGCGGTGGCCGTATCGGTGCCGTCGGCTGTGTAGGCGCTGATGGAATGGGCCGCGCCCAGGGTGGCGTCGCCCGAAACGAAATCCACGCCCTCAATCCAGCCGGCCCCCCAGCCGGTGTCGCTGAAGCTGCCCGCGGCACCTTGAATGGCGCCGGCCACCGACATCCCTCCCGTGCTCACAGGGAAAGGGACTGTGGTGATGGTGGCACCCGACGTTGATGACTCGGATTCCGAGCCCGTGACTGGCGCCTGTTGATCGACGCCCTGGAAAGTCGCGGCGGCATACATCGTTTCGAAAGAAGAAGGGGATCCATCATAGGTGATCTGGAAGGTGTTGCCGGCCGCGGCCTGGATCCCTGCTTCGGTGAGGTACCAAATTTCCAGCGCGGAATTCCTGCCGGACATGTCGACGCCACGGTCTTCGACCCGAGTCAACGGCTGGCCGCCGAAAGTGGCGCTGGTAATGTCCCTTTCGCCAACGTTTTCCATCCCCGCAACCAGGACCAGGAGGCGGTCAGAACCTGCACCCGGCGAATGGGTCAACCCCGTGATCCAAGGACCGACCTGAGAAACATCAGCATAACCCACTGTTACACAGCTGGTTAACACTCCAAATACCACAATTACCGTGAGGAATGACTTCATTGAACTAAATCCCACAACGACAGGACCTTCCGTGGTTGCTGAATGGATGCCGGCTCATAGGTTTGAAACTGCTTCCCTATTATCGGCAGCAACGGAAAGAGAATGATAAAAAACGTGTTGCGCGGGCGGCGATTCGATCGCCGAGATGTACGGCAGTCGGATTCGACTATTGCCGGAGCTAGACATTGATCCCCGTGACAACTTCCAGCACCCTGCGCGATTCCAGGGGATCGGGCCGGTGGTCCATGATTTCGCAGAACATGGCCAGGTTTTCGAGGAAGAGTTCCAGCAGGCGCGGGTCGAAATGGGTGCCGTAACCCTTGGTGATGATTTCCAGGGCCTTGGACATGGGCATGGCCGCCCGGTAGCAGCGATCGCTGGCCAGGGCGTCGAAGACGTCGATGATCGCCACGATACGGCCGAAGATGTGAATGTTCTCGCCGGCCAAACCCCGGGGATAGCCCCCGCCGTCCCACCACTCGTGGTGCTGCTGGGCCACGATGGCGGCCGCGCGCAAAATGGGTCGTTTCGATTGTGACAGGATCTTGTAACCCAGCTCCGCATGGGTCCGCATGATCTCGTATTCCTCGATCGTGAGTTTCCCGGGTTTGTTCAAAATGGCGTCAGGGATACCGATCTTGCCCACGTCGTGCATCGGAGCGGCCATGCGCAGCAGGTCGCAGTCCTGTTCGGAGAGCCCAGCCAGTTTGGCCAGCAAGGCCGAGCCTTCGGCCACCCGGTTGATGTGGTGGCCCGTCTCCAGGGATCGGCTTTCCACGGCTTCACCCATGATGTAGATGATGTCCCGCTGCGTGGAAATGATCTCCCTTTCCTTGGCAAGGTTGTCGGCCCGCGACTGCTTGAGCTGATGGGCCATGGTGTCGATGGTGTCGCCCAGCAGCCCCAGTTCCGTGGCGTTCTTCAGGTGAATGGGCGAATCGAGATCGCCCCGACCGATGCGTTCAAGGCCCGCGCGCAGGATATCCAGGGGTGACAGAGTACGTCTCACGAAAATCAAAGCGATCAAAACACCAACGAGAGCCAGAGCGCCGGCCAGCATGGCCACCTGCCGGCGGTTCGCCGCCAGGATTTCCGAGATGTGCTCACGGTTCTGGGCCACCAGCACCGTTCCAACCACCTTACCGCCGGGATAACGGGACGGCACCCGCGCGGCAATGACCTCTTCGTTGGCCAGGATCAATTCGTCACTCTCGAAACTGACCAAGGCGTTGTAGGGTTCCAGGGAGTCGAGCAGGGGAAACGGTTCGCCCAGCTTGCGCACGTCGGCATGGCCTTTGATCAACCCCGCGTGGTCGAGCACGACGGCGGCCGCCAGATCCGGCTGGCGCAGCATCATTTCCCGCACGATGGGGCAAAGCACCAGCTCGGGAAAATCGGCCAGCAGGGCGTCGGCGCTGAGCAGGGCGAGATGTCGGGCCTCGAGAACGAGTCGGGTTTCCATCTCCGCCTGGAGGGCGTGCCGTGCGTTTCGTTCGGTGATAGTGAACACGACCGTCACCGACAGTCCCACCAGGGCCACGGTCACCGCCGAAAAGATCAACTTCATGCTGATGATGCGGCGGGAATTCTGCTTCCCCATGAGACACCTCCTTGTGACGGTCGGAAGGACTAGTTGTTGCTGCTGATCTTCTCCATGCGGAACAGCTGCTGGCGGGCTCGATCCAGGTACCCACGTGCCCGCTGGTCCTGCGGATCCACCCGCAGAGCGTCTTCCCAGCTGGTCACGGCCTGGCGCAAGGCGCCGTCGGCGTAGGCCTCCATGCCGCGGGCCAGGTATTCCTGGCCGAGGTATTCCCGCACTTTTTCATGGTCGGGATCGACGAACCAGACCATCTCCCAGTACTGGACGGCTTCGTCGCGGCGCTTGGCTTCCATGGCGTTCAGCCCGCGCCGGTACAGATCATCGATCTCCCGGCGTCGCTGAGGCGAGAGAGCGGGTTTTTCCACCGCGACCGGGGCCGACACGGCCTGCGGTGCGCGGGTCCCGGGCCGGTTGGCTTCATTGCCCAGTCTGGCCAGTTCGGCGGAGGCCGCGGCCAGGCCGGGGGCGTCGCGATTCAAGTCCAGGGCTGCCTCGAGCCGTTCCCGGGCCTTGGCCAATTGACCCACCTGGGCCAAACTGACGGCCTCTTCGCCCAAGGCGGTCGCGCGCCGGGTCATGGCCGCTTCGGTGCGCGCCAGCATCGTGGCGGCGTCCTGGTCCTGGGGTGACATGGCCAGGACCTCGCCGAATCCGGCGCGAGCCCTGGGCAGGTTGTCATTGGCAAAGGCATCGAGTGCCTCTTCGTAGCGGGCCTTGATCTCGCGCGTGCGCTCGGACCGCAAATCGCTTTCGGTTTCGACCCTGGCCAGTCCTGCGGTCGCTTGAGCCTGACCGGGCACCGCCGCGAGGGCCCGCCGCCAGCTCAAGGCCGCTCCGGCAAAATCGCTCTGGGCTTCTTGGAGTCGAGCCAGGCCGGAATAGGCCGCCGCGGTCAAGTCGGGCAGTTCGGGCCTATCCGGGGCCAGGACCTGCAGGGTGCCGATGAGGTTCAGGGCATGGTTCCACCGGCGTTCCTTGAGCTGTTGGCGGACCTCGGCAACCAGTTGTTCCTCCTGGGTCCGGGACCGCTCGTTGAAGGCCGATTCCAGACGGGCCTGCAGATCGGCTTCGGCCGCCGCCAGGTTAGCCTGCCGTGTTTCTTCCACGGTGGCCCCGAAACGAACGGCCAAGCCGAACCGGTGGATATCCCCGAGGGGATTGTCCTCGTACATGTAGTCCGCACCCAGACCGCGCCAGTCGAGACCCGCGCCCGCGGTCATAGTCCCGTCGGCTGCCCCTATCCTCAATGCTAGGACCTTGAGGATGCGGGCTTCCACCCCGGCGTGCAGACGGCTGTCCATACCACTTGTCTTCTCGAGGTCCACCGCGGCCAGCAAGCCGAGTCCTTCGGTCAGGCCCCCGGACCAGGCCAGGCCGGTTCGGATGGCCGATGGATCGGGGACGGCGTCCGTCTGGAGCTTGATTTCCGGTTCGATCACATTGCGCAGAGCCAGACCCAGCGTGAGTCCTTGACCGATTTGGGAATCGTTGCCCGCCAGGGCCAGAGGCCGCACCCAGAATCCCAGATCGAGACCGAAGCCGCTGCCGGAATATCCCGCCAAATTTTGACGCTGGACCTTGAAGGCCCCGCCGATGGACAGGTTGCCCTCCAGCAGGCTGTGCCCGTAGCCGAGAGCCAGTTCGGTTTCGCTGTCCTTTAGGTTGTCGTTCAAGAGGAAGCCGCGATCGTCCCGCTCCTCGATGCCGTCGACGCCGAAGCTCCGCCAGGTCAGTGAAGCCGTCCCCAGCTTCCAGTCAGGCAGCACGAACGAGGCGTACTGCTCGCTGAAACCCATGCCGAAGAGTGTGGTTTGGCTGGCCTGGATCTCCTTGCGGCCGATCAAGCCCAGTCCGGCGGGATTGAACAGGGGCGCGCTGGCATCGTCGGCCACGGCGCTGAAGGCGCCGCCCATGGCCAGAGCGCGGTTGCCGGCTCCGGTTGCAAACACCGAGCGGCCGCCGCCATCATCCATGGCCGCCACTGGGGCCGTCCACCACAGGAAAGCCGCCGTTCCCAGCACGATCCGGATCATGTGACGGCGCGCCTTCATCGCACCACCGCCACTTTACGCAGCAACCGTTCGCTGCCGCCGCCTTCGTACTGCACCTTCAATTCGGCGAGATAAACACCGTTTCTGACCGCCTGGCCCCCGCCGTTGCGGCCGTCCCAGACCAGATCCTGGTAGAGACCCGCGGCCAGTGCCTTGTTTTGCAACAGCGTGGTGACCGACTCGCCGCGCGGAGTCCAGATGCACAGCGAAACCGTGGCCGGCTGGTCCAAGTTGAAGGCGAAGCTCGTCTGTTCGCGCCCCGCGGCGAAGGGGTTCGGGAAGTTGATGTAGCTGTCAGCCAGGGCCGCTTTCCCCAGCCCGGCCGCCGCGGTCCAGAAGGGGAAGGTCTCCCCCGCCGCGGGTCGGACGGCCACCGGAGTGGTGCTGCCCGGCTGAGTGCAGAGCACATCGCCGTCCAAGAGGCCGATGCTCAAGCCGTCACCGCCGACATCGGCCCGCCCACTTACCTTGATCACCACGGCCACGGCGATCCCGGGACGAAGCGTCAGCGGCACCGACCCGGTCAGGGTCAACGTGCTGTCGGTCAGGGTGGGTGAGGAAATTTCGGCCCATACGCTGCCTTCATATTCGACTTCCACCCCGCTCAGCATGGTCCCCGCTGCCAAAGCCAGGCCGTGGCGATCGGCGGCGCGCAGGACCAGCGAAGAAAGCTCCACCGGCGCGGCTCCCGCCGGAGCTGGATTGGTCAAAACCAGTCTCATTGCCTCGACCCGCACCTCATCCGTGGGCAGGAGCGGGGGCATCCTGTCCAGCCAACCGGCCACAACGTCCTCGGAGGGCGGCTGCAATTGGGCCACATTTGAGCCTGCCGGCAACGAGTATCCGGTGGCCGCCACGAGGTCAATGGGCAGGCCGAGATTGTTGTCACTGGCTAGGATACCTGTGGGCGACAACACCATTTCGAAGCCCTCGCCGGGAGCGTCGGCCTCGATGTCCACGCGCAGGACGAGATCCCCTTGCGTGAACGGATCCAGCAAACGGCCGCCCAGGGGAATGACGATCTGTTGATTCTCGTAGAAAACCGGGACACTCAGATCCACCCCTTGCCATTGGACGCGGTATCCGTCGAGGATGGCGTCCGGATCCTGGGGCTGGCGATTGATGTCCAAAAAGTCCAGACGCATGGTGTCCAGGCGAACGGCGGCCGAAGTTACGGGCCCCGGATGGGCCAGATTCACCGTCATGGCCAGGACGTCGCCGGCACCCAGCGACACCACCGGGGGTAGTTCACCATGGACCGCCACCAGCATGGCCGGGGCGGGCTCCTGGATGGTGACCCGGGGACCGGTGATCTCGGCGGGCTGGTAGGTAACCAGCACATCAGCGGAATTGTTGCCGTCGCGTGCGTCGAAGGTGTCCGTGGGTTCCAGACGCAGATGGAGCGGGCCCAGGATCGGATCAAGGCTCATCCGGCCGTGGACGGTAAGGGCCACCGGCTCCGCACCTACCGGTACCGTCACCTGCGGCAACATCTCGAAGACCACCAGACTGTCGGCCGGGCCATCGAGATCGTAGGCCGCATTGGTGCCCAGCGGACCTTCCACCCACAGACGCGACAGGTAGGCCGAAGCATCGGGCAGGGCCTGCCCCAGGGTATCCACCACCATGACGGCGAAGCCCCCCACCTTGACTTCACTGGCGTCGCCGCCGCTGCCGGTCAGTTCGAGACGCAGCAGGGACACATCTTCCTGTCCGGAGCCGGCGGTCAGGTCGGGCTGCACGGGCGCGGAGACCACCAGGCCGGTGGCCTGCGAGACGATGCTGCCGGCCGCGGACATCACGGGGAAGTTGCCGTTGGAAAGATTGACGGTGCGGGGAAGATGACTCACGTGGTCGACCACGGTCAGGTCGGCGGGATCCATGAGAATGACCCGGAACCGATCCACCGTGGTGTCTGTGAGAATGTCCAGCCGCAGGCCCAGGGTCACCGGTTCACTGTCGGTCACCACCACCGGTGGATCGAGGTCGAGGGTCATGGTCTGGCCGGTGGTCTCGAGAGAGGACCGGTCGCAGAAGACGTTGGCCCCTTCGTTGATCGTCACGTGGGCCAGCAGGTCCGCCGGCACGACAGGGTTGCCGTCGCCGTCATCCAGGGTGACCACCAGCTGTTCGAGCCTCAGGTTGGCCCGGTCGGGTCCCCCAGGATTGAGCAGGGTCAGCGTCATCGGGACCACGCCGGTCTGGCCGCGGTTGATGGAAAACGGCATGTTGGCCACGGGGTAGAGATCCAGGTCCAGCGCCGGATCCAGAACGATGTGGGCCGCCGAGCCGCTGGCTAGCGAGCCTCGGGGCTGTCCCCCCACCGCCCCGGTTCCTTCGCACCATGCCGCCACGAAAACAGGCCCCTGGCTTTGACCGTCGAAGACCCAGGTAAAGGTGCCTTCCGCCCCCTGAACCAGGTCCAGGGAGGCCGGCAGAGGTCCCGAAAACAGGGTCATGCCGCCGTCTCCGGTGACCGCCAGGTCGCGTGGTGTGATGTTGACCACGTCCTCGCCACCCACGTTTTTCACGTTCATGGTGACGGTGACGCTCATCTCCGTGGTGGAGTAGTCGTAGCCGAAGGAGAGGTTCGACAGCAGGGGCGCCGTGGACATGAGCAGGGACGTCGGACTTTCGACCGCGGCATCCCGGGGGCCGTCGTTGCGCGAGGCCATGTCCAGCCCGTCGACCGGAACCGCCAGGCGCACCGTGGCCGAATCCGTAGGCGTGCTGGCTACCGTGAGGCCGGCAAAGAGCCGACGGCCGGCCGCGGGAATCGCCAGGGCCACGTCCAGGGCCACCCAGTCCTGGCCGATGCCGGTGAAATCCGCCAACCAGGGATCCGTCCCCGGTTCGAAAATCCCGTTGCCGTCCTGATCGTCATACAGAGCCAGCGCGTTGATGTCCGTCGGGATGGCCGTTCCCAGGTTGGCCAGTCTCAAAGTCTGTAAAGTGTCGTCAAGGTAGCCATTGCCGGGCACAGTGATATCCAGGGCCAGCACGGGGCCTTCATTGGCCGTCAGGGAGACCGGAGGTACAGCTGGGTTGGCCACCTGGGCGGCCACCATGCCGTCCACTTCGTAGCGTCCGCCGCTGTCCAGGGGCCAAGCCCCCACCACGGCGGTGAGTTCACTGAATTCCACGTCCAGGGCCGAACCCACCACCGCGCCGATCATATCCCCGTTGGCGGCTCCCAAAAGATCGATACTCGCGGTGATGAACAGGTGCGACACCTCGTCGGGGGCCAGGGTCCAGCCCAAACCGTCGAAGGTCGCCGTCCCGTCTTCCCAGGTCGTGGAGACCACCACCGGATCGATTTCCGGCCCGTCGAGTTCGCCGTCCCCGTCGCCGTCCATCTGGACCAGCAACTGGCTCATCGTTCCGTCCAGATCGGCCTGGCTGGCTGAAATGTCACCCACCGTAATGTTGTTCAGGTTCAATTGAAGGATGGTCCGGGAAGCCGGGTAGAGATTGCGGGCCACCAGGTGCAGAATCGGCAGCCGACTTTCCCCGGGCGCCACGACCCGCGAACTCAGGGGGGCGGTGGTGACGATGACCCGATCGGTGGCGCTGACGGTCTGGGCCAGCGGGTTGGTGACCGACCTGTCGATCGGCCCGTCGTTACCGCTGGCCATGCCCACGCCGAGGTCGTCGCCGGCCGGTAGGCTCAGGCGCAGGGTTCCGCCCAGGGCGTCCTCGGCGATGTCCACGGTCACGAACACCCGCAAGCCGGCCGAGGCCACATTCTGATTCAGGGCGCTGGCCTCGAATCTCTGGCCTCCGGTCCAGCGCAATTCGGCCATCCAGGTATCTACCGCGGGGTTGAAGAGGCCGTCCCCATTATCGGCCCAGCATTCCATCTGGTCGATCACCTGGGGATACAGGGCGGTACCGGTGTTGAGGATGTTCAGTTTGTTGAGGACGTCGGGCACGCCGCCGTTGGAGGGCAGAGTCACGTCCAGGGCCAGGTTGCGCACCGAACCGATCTGGAAGATTTCGGCCCCGACCGGGTGCAGGGTGATCTGAGCCGCCGTCATGCCGTCCACGGTCAGGGAGCCCGGGGCCACCAGTGGCCAGGAGCCTTCCAAAACAACCGCGTTGGTGAAAACCAGATCCGCCCCGGAGTTGATCGTCGGCTGCAGGATCATGCCGTCGGGAGCCGTGACGGAGGCGGACCCGCGCACGGTCAGCCGCAGGGTTTCCCCGGACTTCACGGCCAGGTCGAGACCGGCAAAGGTCAACTGACCACCAGCAAAGTTTCCCTCTACGCCGGGGATGGCACTCAGCTTGTCGCCATATTCCCACCACAATTCCAGGCTCTTCCAGGCGGCGTCCTGCGCGGCCTGGTCAAAGCCACCGGTGACGGGATTCGAGATGGTGATCGCCTGCAGCGTTTCATGGAAAGCCGAATCATTGATGAGGGCCAAGCGGAGCACGTCTGCGACCGGTCCGCCGGGAAGCAGGGAGCGGCTGGAATCCTCGAACGGCTCGGCAACCAGGCGGATTTCGCCGGGGGCCAGGACGATCATGGTTGCCGTGGCTGTATCGTTGACACCAACGGGATCGATTTCGGTCAATCCCCCCATCACCGCAGTGCCCCTGAGCTCGGTGCCGCCGGGAACCGCCCCGACGGTCAGGTCCAGCACCAAGGTGTCGGTGGCACCGGCCGCAAGGGAGGGGATGGTCCAGGCCAGCGTCCCACCGTCCCAGTTACCGTGGGTCGGAGCGACGAAATCGACGCCCAGATCTGCGGACAAGCTCAGATCCACCTGGATTCCGGACGCCGTGTTGGGGCCCGAATTGGTCAGGACCACGGTCAGCTGGGTAGCATCACCCGGCAAGGGATTGAAATTGTCGAAGGCGGCCGCCAGGCCCAGATCGGCACTGCTGAGAATGGTCACATCCGCGCTGGCGACGTTGTTTAAGCTGTCGGGGTCGGGCAGGTCGGAGTTCGAGACGGACGCCGTGGTGGTCAGGGTGGAGCCCGCGGCCCCCGCATCCACCGAGGCCGTCACTTCCAGCTGGGCCGAACCCGCCACGGCCAGGGGACCGATGGTCCACACCCCGGAGCCGCTGTTGTAGGTCCCGGAGCCGGTGAAATCGCTGAGGTAAGTCAGGCCCGCAGGGAGCGCCAGGGTAACCCTGGCGTTGGTGACGTCATTGGGTCCTCGATTGGTCAGGTCAACCGTGTAGATGACCTGTTCAGCCTCAAGGGCGTTCGGTCCGTCCACGGCGATGGCTACGCCGAGGTCCGCGCTGAGCGCCTCCCCGACGAACACATCGGCGCTACCGGAATTGTTGAGCGGGTTGGGATCTCCCTGGTCCGAGGCCGAGACCGCGGCCAGGGTGGTCAGGGTGGATCCGCTGGTTCCGGCGTCGATGGAGGCGGTGATTTGCAGTTGCCCGGCTCCGGACATCGGCAGCGGCCCGACGGACCAGACGCCCGTCCCGTTATTGTAGGTGCCGGTCCCCGGCGTATCGTCGACATAGGTCACACCAGTCGGCAGGGTGACGCTGACATCCACCCCGGTGGCGTCGTCCGGGCCCAGGTTCCCCACATCAATTGTGTAAACGACCTGCCCCCCTTCGAGCGGGGCGGGATCGTCGACTCCGACACTCAGGTTGAGATCCGCGCTGGTGACCGTCACATCGACCCCGGCGGTGTTGTTGGAGCCGTCAAGATCTGCCTGGTCGACGGCCGAGACCGTGGCGGTCGTGGTCAAAGTCGTTCCCGCTGTCCCCGCATCCACGAGGGCGGTGATCTGTAGCTGGGCGGTCCCCGTATCGGCGACCGGACCGATGGCCCACACGCCGGTGCCGCTGTTGAAGGTCCCCGAAACGGTGTTATCGCTGACGTAGGTCAGCCCCACCGGGAGGTTGACGCTCACCTCGGTCCCCGTGGCCCCGTCCGGTCCCAGGTTCTGCAACCCGATGGTGTAGACGACCTGCTGGTCCTCGTCCGGCGCCGGATCGTCAACGCCGATCATGACCGCGAGATCCGCACTGGAGACGACCACATCGACCTGGGCAGAATTGTTGGCCGTGTCGGCGTCCGATTCACCGGCTTCGGTGATGTCGGCGATGGTGCTCAGGGTCTGGCCATGGGTTCCAGCGTTGATCCGGTAGACAACCCGTAGCTGCGTGCTGGCCCCCATGGCCAGGCTGGGAATCGTCCAGTAGCTCTGGCCGGGGTTGTAGCTCCCGGAGTCGAGGGTGTCGGACTGATAGGTCACACCGGCCGGCAGCGTGAGGTCCACCTTGATATCCGTGGCGTCATCGGGACCGTTGTTGACCAGGTCCACGTAGTAAGTGATGTCCTGCCCCTCGTCCGGTGAGGGGTCATCCACCGACAGGCCCAGCTGGAGGTCCGCGTTGGTGACGGTAAGCGCAGCGGTGGTGCTGTTGTTCGACCCGTCGGGGTCGGTCTGGTCCACAGCGGTGATCGTCGGCAGTACGGTCAGGGTCGTGCCGGCCATCTCGGCATCCACCGTCGCCAGGATATCCACGACCAGCCAATCGTTGTCCCAGAGCTCGGGCAACACCCACTCGCCTGTGCCAGGATCGTAGGTCCCGGCATCGGGCCAGGCCGTGTCGAAAGTCAGCCCTGCGGGGAGCAGAGCGACCATGGTGATGTTGTCCGCCTTGTCCGGGCCGAAGTTGTCCATCCGAACGGTGAGGGTGACCAGCTGGTCTTCCGCGGGTGTGGTGTCGTCCCAGGAAGCGGTCAACGCGAGGTCCGCGGCAGGCAAGTCGGTGACCACGAGGTCCGTGCTGGCGGTGTTGTCTAGGCCGTCGGGATCCGACTGATCCATGGACCCCACGGAGGAGACAACCGTCAGGGTCTGGCCTTCGGCGCCAGGGTCCACGGTGGCGGTGATGCGCAGGGTTTCTGTGTTGTCTCTATTCAGATTCCCCACGTACCACATGCCGGTGCCGTTGTCGTAGGAACCGGTGCCTGGAGTATCGCCGGTATAGGTCAGTCCCGCCGGCAAATCGACCTGCACCTCGGCGTTTGTCGCATCGTCCGGACCACCGTTGTTGAACAGGGCAATATCGAAGGTGAGCTCCTGGCCCACGTCCGGGGTCCCATCGTCCACGACCTGGGAGATTTCCAGATCCGCTGAACCGTTGAGGTCGTTGAAGGCCACATAATAATAGGTTCGCCCCATTTGGTTGACCCGGTCGTTGTTGCCGACCCTGAAATGGTCCGCCTTCAGATCAATAATTCCGTTGTTGAGGTTCTCCTCGCTCCAGAAGTTCCCGGACATGGGGTCGCCTAGCGACTTGGTCCGCTGAACTCCGGGTGTGGCTTCGAATCCCTTGACGATGACGTAATCGGGGCCGAGGCCGAGGCCCCCGATGTCGGTGCCGGGCGAGCCATCACCGAGGTACCAACCATTGGCCACCTTGGAGGCGTCCGCCTTGAAAGCCACGTAGCCGTACTGCTGGCCGAATCCGTTGACGGCAGGGTCGCTGCCCACCCGGAAACCATCAACAAAAAAGTACTCGAGGTGGTTGGAGTACATGCCCACCCCGTCGAACGAAGTGCCGAAATCGTCCGGCATGTCGATGGTCCGGAACTGGACGGCTTCGTTTCCGTGGGGAATAACGAGCACCACGTCGGGCTGGAACCCCACTCCAAGAATGTTGTGGTTCGGCCCCCCGTCCCCAGTGTAGAAATCGGTAGCCAGGACCCCGGGATCGGTGGAAAAGGCGACCCAGTAGTAGTCCGCACCGGGATCATTGACTTCGGGCCCCTGGCCTATGGTGAAGCCATCCGCCTCGAACCCGATGATCCCATCCTCGATGGATTCGCTCGGGGGAGTCATCTGTTTGCTGAACTGCCCGGTATGGTAATCCACGCGAATGACCGACGGCTGGGCCAGGTCACCCTTGACGATGACCACGGCCGGCTGAAAACCCAATCCGGTAATTGTCCGAATTGGAGATCCATCACCGGTGTAGCTTCCGGTGGCCAATTCGGCCCAGGCGGGGTTGGCACCGACGGAAATGGTCAGGAACAACAGGGTAAATCCCCGAAGGAAATGTTGTCTGGGGAGGAATTTTTGAATCCGACGATTCAAGGGTCACATCCTGGAAAAGACCTTCCAACCGGGCGGTGGTCGAATACCGCTCCGGATAGGCGAATTAGTTCCTTGAGATGTTTCGACCCAAAGGCAAAAGCACTTTAGTTCTCAATTTTCTGAAAATGCTGGCTTCAAAATGTTGCTACCAATCAACCTGGGGAGCTTGAGGACTGGGCGTCCAGGACAATCTGGACATTAGAGGGCCAATATCATAAAATACCGCGCTCCCCACCGGGCGCGCGGTCTTTCTTCCTTCGAATCCCGAGAGGAGATACCTATTTCCCCGTCACCAGCAACTTCATGTAGTCCCCCACGTCGGCGAACTTGTCGAAGCCCCAGGTGGCCTCGATGATCTCGTCCTGCCGCGCGGTGTCGATCACGGCCTCGGAATTAGCCCGGAACTTGGCGATCAGCTCTTCGTCGCTCAGCGGGTTGGCCGGGCTGCCCTTGGCGTGGTCCACGGTCTCGACGAACTCGCGTCCATCGTTGGTGGTGATGGTGGCGATGGCCCGCTTGACCGCCGGGAACAGCCCGTCGATCTCGTCGTTGGCCACAACCTTGATCTTGCCCAGAAGGGTGCGGATCCGCGGGTCGAACAGTTTCTCCTGCTCGAAGCTGTTGGGATAGACGCCCCCGTCGGCGGCCACGGCGGCCAGGCAGTAGGGCAGGCTGTGGTCAGCCGTTTCCTTGGTCTGGGGATCGTACTTGCTGGGGTCGCTCAGGATGTCGGCGCCCCGGGCCGTGGTCTGGATGTGGATCTCGGCCAGGTCCTCGGCCACCAGCCCATTCTTCTGCATGATGTTCAGCACGGCCGACATCGGCTGGTGCGTCAAGGCCTCGGTCGGGAAGGCCTTGTAGGCGCAGTCGGTGATCATGAACTTCTCGCCCAAACCCTCCAGCAGGATTTCCGGCTTGAGTTCCACGTTGTGGATCACGTGCTGGAAGCCCTCCTTGCCCTCGATGACCTCCACTGGGCCTTCGTAGCCCTCGGCCGCCATCTGGGCGGCCAGCACGCCCGCCTGAGTGGCGAGCGGGTCGGCGGTATTCTTCATGTTGGTCAGATGCCCGGCCACGACGCCGCCCAGGGTGAAGTGGCTGCTGCCGCTGATGCCCGCGGCGGCGACCATCTGGTCGGGGTTCAACCCGTAGATCCGGCCGGCCACGAAGGGGCTGACGAACTGGGTCAGCGTCGCATGGTGCCAACCCACCTCACGCACGCCGGGGAAGCAGGCCAGGCACCACCGCAACTCGAGCTCGTAGGCGATCATGATGGCGGTCAGAGTTTCACGGCCGTCCTTCTTGAGAGCTTCGGCCGGCGAGATGGCGCCGAAGATGATGTCCGACGGGTGGCTGGGATCCTGCTCCCAGTAGATGTCGTTGTAGTCCAGGGCCCGAACCAGGAGGCTGTTCATCAGCGCAGCATTCGAGGCGTTGGTCACCACGCCGTTGCCGATCAGGGTGGCCTCGGGTGTGCCGCCGAGCTTGTCGATGAACCGATACATGGCCGCCATGTCCTCATTGCGGACGGCCGCCAGGGCACAGCCCACGCTGTCGAGCAGGAAACGCTTGGCCTCCTTGACCGACACGGCGGGAATGTCCTCGTAACGAAGCTTGATGGCGAAGTCGGCCATCTGCCGGGTGATGCTGTTCATCGTATCCTCCTGCCGGACGCCGGTCCGGCGGGTCTCAAGGGTTCATCGATTAACGGTCTTGAAAACCGCACAGAAATCCTCGTCCCCCAGACCCTCTGCCTGCGCCAGGGTGAACGTTTCCTTGGCGGCCGCGGCCGAAGGTAGGGACTGGCCCAGAATATCGCCCAGATCCGCCGCCAGACGCAAATCCTTTTGCATGTGTTTCAGAGGAAAAGCGGGAGCGAATTCACCCCTGCCGATCAGGGTGCCCTTGATCGTGAACATGGGATTGGCCAAAGCACCGGCAGCCAGCACTTCCAAGAGATCATCCAGGGCCAAGCCGCCCTTGCCTGCGAGGGCCATCCCCTCACAGAAGGATGTCATCATTCCCCCCATGATCATGTTGACCACCAGTTTCATCCGAGCG
Organism: uncultured bacterium; assembly: GCA_965363725.1. Lineage (GTDB taxonomy): Bacteria > Krumholzibacteriota > Krumholzibacteriia > LZORAL124-64-63 > LZORAL124-64-63 > JAGLCY01. Next base: position 23,692 of record CBDTUS010000032.1, read on the forward strand.
GCCTGCCCGACTTGTCCCAGGTACAGTCGCATATTTCCCATGAGGTCCAGCAGGGGAGCCGCTTCCTCGTAGAGGGTCTCGTCACCGGCGGTAAGGATGATCAGGGTGCCGTCCTCGGCCGGCTTTTTGGTGCCTGAAACCGGGGCTTCCAGGAAACGACCCTCTGCGGCACAGATCCCCGCGGCGATATTCCGGCTGGTGGCTTCATCCACGGTCGACATGTCGACGTAGCCGTGGCCGGGGATCATCCCCTCGATGACACCATCGGGCCCGAACACCACCCTTTCGGCGGCGGCTGGGTCCGCGAGCATGGCGAAGGTGATGTCCGCGGAGGCCACCGCGGCCGCGGCCGAGGCGGCCTGTTTGGCCCCCAAAGCCACCAGCGGATCGCACTTATCGGCCGTGCGGTTCCAGACGGTGACCTCGTGTCCGGCCTTGAGCAGGTTGGCAGCCATGGGCGCCCCCATGATACCCAGCCCCAGGAAACCGTATTGCGCCATGATTCAATCCCTTCGGCGGGTAGGAAAGCGGGGCGGCACAAGGCCGCCCCGTTCTCTTTGCGGGCCAGGCCCGCCTTTGCAATCGACTATCTAGACAACACCCTGGTCCAGCATCGTGTCGGCAACCTTCAGGAAGCCGGCGATGTTGGCGCCGTTGACGTAGTTGCCCGGAGTGCCGAATTCTTCCGCGGCGCCCGCAGCGGCGTCATGGATGTCCTTCATGATCCGCAGCAGCTTGGCGTCGACCTCTTCGCGGGTCCAGCCGTAACGCATGCTGTTCTGGCTCATTTCGAGACCGGAAACGGCCACGCCACCGGCGTTGGCGGCCTTGCCGGGACCGTAAAGGATCTTGGCGTCGATGAACTGGTTCACGCCTTCGGGGATCGTCGGCATGTTGGCGCCTTCGCTGACGACGTAGATGCCGTTGTTCAGCAGGTTCTTGGCGTCCACCGCATTGATCTCGTTCTGCGTGGCACTCGGGAAGGCACAGTCGGCCTTGTGGTTCCACAGCGGGTTGTAATCCAGGTCATGGTCGACCGGGGTGTAGACGGCGCTGCTGAACTTTTCGGCGTATTCCTTGATCCGACCGCGCTTGACGTTCTTCAGGTCCATGATGTAGGCCAGCTTCTCGCGATCGATGCCGGCTTCGTCAAAGATGTAGCCACCGCTGTCGCTGACGGTCAGGGGCTTGGCGCCCAGGTCCAGCAGCTTCTCGGCCGTGTACTGGAACACGTTGCCGGAGCCGGACACCAGGGCCGTCTTGCCTTCGAGGGTCTCACCGCGGGTCTCGAGCATGTTGGCTGCGAAGTAGACCGCGCCGTAACCCGTGGCCTCGGGGCGAATCAGGCTACCGCCCCAGTTCAGGCCCTTGCCCGTCAGCACGCCGACGAACTCGTTGCGCAGTTTCTTGTACTGGCCGAACATGAAACCGATTTCCCGGCCACCCACGCCGATGTCGCCGGCGGGCACGTCGGTGTTGGCGCCGATGTGACGGAACAGTTCGCTCATGAAGCTCTGGCAGAAACGCATCACTTCGAGATCGCTCTTGCCCTTGGGATCGAAGTCCGACCCGCCCTTGCCGCCGCCCATGGGCAGCGTGGTCAGGCTGTTCT